>NZ_JAEMSS010000051.1:0-15178 GCF_016462705.1 Nocardioides sp.
GCACCACCGGCGTACCCCGGCGCGCACGCGTATCCCCCAGGACCTCGCGGTCCCGTCCGCCCCGCGGCGCTGGTGTGGGCCTGCGTCCTGGCCTGGGTCGGCTCGGCGCTCGTGGCCGGGATCATGCTGCTCAGCGTCGCCGTGGTCCTGGCCGCGCCGGACACCTTGCTCGACGAGATCTACCGGCAGAACCCCGAGATGCGGAGCGAGAACCTCACGGTGACGACGCTGCGATCGTCGGTCATCGTCGTCGGCACGCTGCTCGTCGCGTGGGCGGCCGCTGCCGCGACCGTGGCTGTCTTCGCCTGGCGCGGCCGGTCGTGGGCCTGGACGGCGTTGCTGGTCTCGGCCTGCGCCGCCACGGTGCTCTGCCTGGCCGCCTCCCTCGGCAGCCCGGTGATGCTGCTGGCCCTGCTGCTGTGCGCACCGGCCATCCCCCTGCTGCTACGGCCCGAGGTGCGCGCGTTCGCGACGGGGCGCTAGGACGCCAGGGCCGCAGGGTCCAGGAGGAGGCCGCCCTGCGGTCCCCGTGCTGACTGCGGTCCTTCTCGTCGCGTTCACCGGGACGTCGCCCGGTGCCCCGAGGCTTCGGCTGCTCGTCCACCGCTGACTCGGCAGCCGACCATCGAGGAATCCTCAGTGACCCTGCGTCGTCCTGCCCTGTCCGTCCTCACCTCGCTCCTACTCGCCGGGGCCGTCCTGGTCGGCCTCAGCGGGCCGGCGCGGGCCGACGACCCGCTGACCAGCATCCGGATCAACGAGGTCGAGTCCAACGGCGACGTCCGCGACTGGGTCGAGCTCACGAACGTCGGCGCGACCACCACGGACGTGGGCGGGCTGGTCCTCATGGACAACCAGGCGCGGTCGCTCACGATCCCCACGGGGACCTCGATCGCCCCGGGCGGGTTCCTGGCGGTCGACGTCGACGACCCGGCGGTGACCGGCAGCTTCGGGCTCGGCGGAGCCGACCAGGCCCGGGTCTTCCTCGCCGACGGCACGACACTGGTCGACTCCTACTCCTGGGCGACCCACGCGGCCATCACCTACGGGCGCTGTCCCGACGGCACCGGCGCGTTCGCGAACCGGCCGACGTCCACCAAGGGCCTGGCCAACGACTGCTCGGTGCCGGGGCAGAACACCGTCAAGGTCAACGAGGTCGAGTCCAACGGCGACGTGCGCGACTGGATCGAGCTGACCAACACCGCCGGCACCTCGGTGGACGTCGGCGGTTGGGTCCTCATGGACAACCAGACGCGGACGCTGGCCATCCCGGCCGGGACGACGATCGCGCCCGGAGGACACCTCGCGGTCGACGTCGACGACCCGGCGGTGACCGGCAGCTTCGGGCTGGGCAGTGCCGACCAGGCCCGCGTCTTCCTCCCGGACGGGACGACGCTCGTCGACTCCCACACCTGGACGGCACATGCAGCCGTGACCTACGGCCGCTGCCCCAACGGCCTCGGCGCGTTCGGTGAGCGGCCGGCCGCCACCAAGGCCGCGGCCAACGACTGCGGCCCCACCGGTGTCGGCGCCATCACCTTCAACGAGGTCGAGTCCAACGGTGACCCGGTGGGCGACTGGGCAGAGCTGACGAACACCAGCGGAGACCCCGTCGACATCTCCGGAATGAAGTTCAAGGACGGCGACGACACCCACGCCTTCTACGTCATCCCGGCGGGAACGGTCCTCGCTCCCGGCGGCTTCCACGTGCTCAACGAGGCCCAGTTCAACTTCGGCCTCGGCGGCGCCGACACGGTCCGGCTCTACCTCGCCGATGAGGCCACGCTGGTCGACTCCTACGGCTGGGCCACGCACGCCGCGACGACGTACGGCCGGTGCCCCGACGGGACCGGCGCCTTCACCACGACCGGTTCGTCCACCGAGGGAGCGGCCAACAACTGCGCGCCGCTGCTGCGGATCAACGAGGTCGAGAGCGACGGCGGCAGCCCGGCCGACTGGGTCGAGCTCTACAACTACGGCACGGAGCCGGCGGACCTCGGTGGCCTGGTGCTCAAGGATGCCGACGACGCGCACTCCTACGCCATCCCGGCCGGCACCACGCTCGCCGCGGGTGGCTACCACGTCGTCGAGCAGGCGGCGCTCGGCTTCGAGCTCGACGGCGACGACTCCGCCCGGCTCTTCGCGAGCAACGGCACCACGCTCTACGACTCCTACGCATGGACAGCGCACGCGACCACGACGTACGGCCGGTGCCCCAACGGGTCCGGGGCGTTCGCCACCACCCAGCTGGTCACCAAGGGTGCTCTCAACAACTGCCCCGGCGACCTGGTCACCGAGACCTGGCCGGGTGGCGCGACGGTGAGCACGGCCGACGTGACCGGCGCGCTCGGCGGCGACGTCAGCGGACTGACCTACGACGGCAGCGGCAGCGCCGCCCCCGGTGTCCTGTGGGCGGTCAACAACGGCGACGGCACGCTGGTGCGGATGCTGTGGAACGGCAGCCAGTGGGCATCGGACACCGCCAACGGCTGGAGCAGCGCCGGGAAGCCCCTCAAGTACGCCGACGGCAACGGCACGCCCGACACCGAGGGCGTCACGGTCGGCGGAGCGTCGTCGGCCGCGGGGATCTACACCTCGACCGAGCGCAACAACACCGCGAGCGGCACGAGCAAGCCCACCATCCTGCGCTACGACGTCTCCGGATCCGCGGCTTCGCTGACCGCGACGAACGAGTGGAACATCGGACCCGACCTGCCTGGCGGGATCGCCGCCAACGCCGGGCCCGAGGCCATCACGTGGGTGCCCGACACCTACCTCACCGCCCACGGGCTCAAGGACGAGGCCGCCGCCGGCGCGCCGTACGACCCGGCGAGCTACCCCGACCACGGCACCGGGTTGTTCTTCGTGGCCCTCGAGGCCAACAGCCGGGTCTACGCCTACGCCCTCAACCACGCCGACAACACCTTCACGCGGATCGCCTCGTTCGCGAGCGGCTACACCAACGGCGTGATGGCGCTGGACTGGGAGGAGGAGCAGGACCGGCTCTGGGTCGTCTGCGACGACACCTGCGGCGGACTGCACGCCACCTTCGAGATCGACACCGCGGCCGGCGCCACCCAGGGCACGTTCGTGGCCGCGCACTACTACGAGCGCCCGTCCGGCATGCCCAACCTCAACAACGAGGGGTTCACCACCACACCCCGCGCCGAGTGCGCCGGCGGGGTCAAGCCCGTCTTCTGGACCGACGACGCGGCGACGGGAGGCAACGCGGTCCGGGCCGGGACCCTGCCGTGCACGCCACGGGACGATCAGATCGTGTCGTTCACGACCAGCGCGCCGGCCAGCCCGGTCGTCGGTGACTCGTACACCGTGGCGGCGACGGGTGGAGCGTCGGGCAACCCGGTGGTGCTGGCCGTCGCGGCGGGCTCGGCCGGTGTCTGCTCGCTCACCGGGTCGACGGTCCAGTTCGACCACGCGGGCACGTGTGTGGTGGAGGCGACCCAGGCCGGGAGCGACGACTACCTGGCCGGGTCGGCCAGCCAGTCGATCACTGTCGCCAAGGTGCTCACCGATGTCACGGTCGCAGTGACCAGCACGACGGTGACGGCGACCGTCACGCCCAGGTCCTCGGGTGCCGGGACCCCGGCCGGGACCGTGCAGTTCTCCGTCGACGGCACCGTCGTGGGCAGCGCCCCGCTGTCCGGCGGCACGGCGACGCTGACGCACACGGTTCCCACCGGTGGCGCACGGACGGTGGAGGCGAGCTACCAGGGGAGCCTCGACCACGCCGTCGCGTCGGGCAGCAAGGTCCGACGCGACCCGGCCCTGAGCGCGACCCTGCTGCCGGTCGGTCCGCTGAGCGCGACCGGGTGGTACACCGACCCCGTCCAGGTGCTGTTCAGCTGCAGCGCGAGCGGGTCGCCGCTCAGTACGCCCTGCCCCGAGGCGGTCACCCTCGACACCTCCGGTGCCGACCAGTCGGTCACCCGGTCGGTCATGTCGCAGGACGGCGGTGCCGCCAGCGTCGCCACTCCTGCGGTCGACATCGACCTCGAGGCCCCCACCGTGAAGGTGGCCGGCGTCCGGGACGGGGCGACGTACACCTCGAAGCCCGACCCGCGGTGCAAGGCCAAGGACAAGGTGTCGGGTGTGGCGCGCTGCACGGTGAAGGTGACCAGGACGGGCACGTCGTCCTACAAGGTCGTCGTGAAGGCCGTCGACGTGGCCGGCCACCGGGCCAAGGCCGTCGAGACCTACCGCCTGGCGCCCTGAGCCGCTTGGGCCGCCCGGGCCCGGGCCGACCGGTCACAGGGCGGCTCGGGCCCGATCGGCACGCCGGGGAAGCCCTCCGGCACCGTGAGCAGCTGCTGGGCGGTGGGTGGGTCGATGCCCTTGAACGGCGGCAGGGGCTGGATCCGCTGGTCGCCGGAGGCGTCGGTCCAGACCAGGGCCATGACCGACCGTCCGACCGCGTCGACGACCCAGGTCTCGCGTCGACGCAGGCCGCACCGGGTGCACGCGTCCTTGATCCAGCGGTGGGCCCGTCTGGTGCTCACCGCGACCTCACCTGTCGCACGTTAGGCAGCCCGCCCTACTCCCGAGAGTCCGTGGAGCCACGGCGGGCTGAACGTTCGGCGCAGCCTGCTGAACGCAGGATGAACAAGCCGGGCGGCGAGCGTGTCGCCTGCCGGTCGGTGGGTCAGCGGGTCCGGCGCAGGTCCTGCTGGAGCGCGCTGAGGCCGAAGCGCTCCTCGGCGAAGACGGCGCCGGCAGCGGCGAGCCCCGAGACGACGGCGACCGCGGCCACGAGACGCAGCTGGGTGGTCATGGCTCGAGTGCAGCAGTCCCGGGTGAACGCAGGCCCCTGGGCACGTGACGGCGAGCCGTCGGGTTGCCGTCGCCCGCGCACCCCTGGTCCGAACGGACTACCCGGAGATGGTCCGCCTGACCCGTTCGGTCATTGCGGGTCGCGTGTTCCCTCTCCGTTCACCTCGGCGCGGCTGCTCGTTCCGAGCGGGTCCTGACACTTCGAGCGTCCGCGCCCGTCTCGGGGCAACCGGGGGAGAACCACCCACGTTGAGCACCACCACGATCACGCCTGCGCCCGAACCCCTGTCCGGGGAGGACGTGCGGCCACGCAAGCTCTCGCGCCGCGCGACGGGGGCCGATGCGGTCTTCGCGCACGGTGCCCGGGCGGTCGGGGCGTCGGTGCTGGTGATCACCGGCGGGGTCGGTGTCTTCCTCGCCTGGCAGGCCTACCCGACCCTCCAGCGCTACGGCTGGAGCTTCTTCACCGAGTCCGCGTGGGAGCCCGACCAGGACGTCATCGGCATCGCCGCGGTGCTGGTCGGGACGATCTCGGTGGCGCTCGTCGCGATGTTCTTCGCGTTCCCGACGTCGGTGCTGATGGCGTTGTACATCAGCGAGTACGCGCCCGCCCGGATCAAGTCGACCCTGGTCTCCCTGATCGACCTGATGGCCGCGGTGCCCTCGATCGTCTACGGACTGTGGGGCTTCTTCCTGATCATGCCGCACGCCGCGGAGCTCGCCTTGTGGCTGCACAAGCACCTCGGCTGGATCCCGATCTTCGACGTCCGCGGCACGGACCCCGACGCCGCCACGTGGGACACGACCAGGTACGTCGCCAGCGCGTTCTGCGCCGGCATCGCGGTCGCCATGATGGTGATGCCGATGGCCTGTGCGGTGATGCGCCAGGTGTTCTCGCAGACCCCTCCCGGTGAGAAGGAGGCCGCTCTCGCCCTGGGCGCCACCCGCTGGGGCATGATCACCGCGGTCGTGCTGCCGTTCGGCCGCGGCGGGATCATCGGCGGCACGATGCTCGGCCTCGGCCGGGCCCTCGGCGAGACCATCGCGGTCGTCCTGATCATCTCGCCGGCGTTCGAGATCAAGCCCAACATCCTCGAGGTCGGCACCTCGACGGTCAGCGCCCTCATCGCCGGCCGCTTCGGCGAGGCCAGCCCCGCTCAGCTCTCGGCGCTGCTCGCGGCCGGGTTCGTCCTCTTCATGATCACGCTGGTCATCAACACCCTGGCCGCGGTCATCGTCAACCGCTCCCGCTCGGGCGAGGGGGTCGACTGATGAGCACCCTCACGCCGGACCCGGTCACGACGACGCCGGCGACCCACCTCCCGACGTACGACGAGGACGCCGCACCTGCGGTGCCGCGCAGTGCCCTGGGCAAGCCCACCCCCGACCAGCGGTTCGCGAGGATCGGCAGCTGGGTCGGTGGCCTCGGGCTCGCCTGGCTGGTCACCCAGCGGCTGCTGCCGCTCGACGGCCTGCCGTGGTTCCTCATCGCCTGGTTCGTGCTCGGCACCGCCGTCACGGCGGTGACCGCGGCCATGACCGGCGGCCTGGTCGAGGTCAAGGACCAGGTCGCCGAGTCCGTGATCACCGGCGCGGCGCTGGTCGTGGTGACGGCAGTCCTCTCGGCGGTCGTCTTCGTCGCCTTGCGCGGCTGGCGGCCGCTCACGAACCTCAACTTCTTCACCGACGACATGAGCGGCGTCGGCCCCAAGGACGGGTTCGAGACGGGCGGGATCCTGCACGCGATCCTCGGCTCCGGCATCGAGCTCGGCATCGCGCTCGCGATCACGCTGCCGCTCGGCATCGGCACCGCGGTGTTCATGACCGAGGTCGGCGGCCGGTTCGCCCGCATCGTCCGCACGGTCGTCGAGGCGATGACCGCGCTGCCGTCGATCGTGGCCGGGCTCTTCATCTACACGGTCTTCATCGTCGCGCTCGGCCAGCCGCGCTCGGGCCTGGCCGCGTCTCTCGCGATCGCGGTGATGATGCTGCCGATCATCGCCCGGGCCGCGGACGTCGTGCTCCGGGTCGTGCCCGGGGGCCTGCGCGAGGCCAGCCTGGCACTGGGCGCGAGCCGCTGGCGCACGGTCTGGCACGTCGTCCTGCCGACGGCACGACCGGGCCTGGCGACCGCCGTGATCCTCGGCGTCGCCCGGGGCGTCGGCGAGACCAGCCCGGTGCTGCTCACCTCCGGAGCCGCCGGGTTCCTGGTCGCCGACCCGACCGACGGCGCCATGAACTCGCTGCCGCTCTTCATCTACTCCACCGTCCGCAGCGGTGAGCCGAACGCCATCACCCGTGCCTTCGGCGCCGCGACGGTGCTGCTGGTGCTCGTCCTCGTCCTGTTCGTCACCGCCCGGCTGCTGGCCCGCCAGCGGACCGGCCCGTCCCGATTCCGCAGTTCCCGAATCCGCAAGGGGAGACAGTGACCACCCGCAAGGTTCGTCTCGGCCTGGGCACCCTGGCCGTCATCACGGCATCGACGGTCGCGCTGCTCGGCGCACCCGCCACCGCCGTGGACCGCGGCGGCGCCGCGGACCCGGAGCTCAGCCGCGCGGCGTACGCGCAGATCGAGGGCACGGGCTCCACGTGGTCCGAGCTGATCGTCCAGCAGTGGATCGCCGACGTCGACTCCAACGGCATGAAGGTCGTCTACACCGGCGGCGGGTCGTCCAAGGGCCGCAAGGACTTCGCTCAGAACAGCACCGACTTCGCGATCTCCGAGATCCCCTACCAGGGCGTCGACGAGCAGGGCAACGCCGACACCAGCAACGGGCGCGAGTACGCCTACCTGCCGATCGTGGCCGGCGGGACGGCGTTCACCTACCAGCTCAAGATCGGCGACCAGCTGGTCCGCAACCTGCGGCTCTCCGGAGAGACGATCACCAAGATCTTCACCAACCAGATCACCAACTGGAACGACCCCGCGATCGCGGCCGACAACAACGGCCGGGCGTTCCCCTCGTTGCCGATCACTCCGGTGGTGCGCTCCGACGGGTCGGGCACGACGGCGCAGTTCACGACCTGGATGGACAAGGAGTACCCGTCGCTGTGGCGGGCGTTCTACGGCAAGGCCGGGCTGACGTCGTACTACCCCCGCGAGGGCCGGGCGGTGGGCCAGGCCGGGTCGGACCAGGTGATGAACACGATCGCCGGGTTCGCCGGCAACGGGACGATCGGCTACGTCGAGTACTCCTACCCGGTCAACAAGGACTACCCGGTCGTCAAGGTGCTCAACAAGGGCGGCTACTTCGTCGAGCCCACCGACTACAACGTCGCCGTCGCGCTGACCAAGGCGAAGATCAACCAGGACAAGAGCTCGCCGCTCTACCTGACCCAGATCCTCGACGAGGTCTACCGGCACCCGGACCCGCGGGCCTACCCGATCTCGTCCTACAGCTACATGGTCATCCCCACCGGGGCGACCGACCAGCGGATGACGACGGCCAAGCGGCAGACGCTGGCGGACTTCATGTACTACTCGCTGTGCGCCGGCCAGACCAAGGCCGGTCCCTACGGCTACTCGCCGCTCCCGCTCAACCTGGTCAAGGCGGGCTTCGAGCAGATCGCCAAGCTGAAGACGGCGGATCCCGCGGTCGACCTCACCGACCGCGACGTCACCCAGTGCAACAACCCGACGTTCGACGGCAAGAACCTCGCCAACAACCTGCTCGCGGAGACCGCACCGCAGCCGGCCGCCTGCGACAAGGCCGGCGAGGGCCCGTGCGGCACCGAGACCGGGACGAACACCCCCTCCACCGACGACGGCTCCGCGACCCCGGAGGTCACCGTGGAGACCCCGGGAGCGCCGACGCCAGGCACCGACCCGGGCACGGGCGTGCCCGCCCCACCGGACGGCGGCGCGCCGGCCGTGGACCCGGACACGGGCGAGGTCGTCGTCGCGGCCGGTACGACGACGGGCGAGCAGGCCCCCGACTTCGCCGCGCCGACCGAGCTCGCCTCCGGACGGCCGGTCGACACCTCGACGTTCGGCTGGGTGGCCGCGCTGCTGCTCGTGGCCCTCGTCCTGCTGCCCGGTGTGATGGTCTCGTCGTTCCGCCGGCGCGCGAAGGCGAGCCCTCGGTGAGCACCCAGTCGACACGTCCGCGGCGCAGTCGCCGACCGCTCGCCGTCAGCGGAGCGGCGCTGGTGCTCGCCGCCCTGGTCGCGGCATTCGCGCCTGCGTCGGCCTCTCCCTCGGCGACGGACGACCGAGTGATCGACAACGTCACCGGCCGGGCGTCGTCGTCCTTCACCGCCACCAAGGCGCTGACCAGGGTGTTCGAGAACGCGGACGGCACGACCTACGAGTTCCCCACCAACACGGTGACGGTCAGCGCCTCGGAGACCGAGAACCTGCGCGGCCGCCAGCGGATCACCATCAGCTGGACCGGCGCCCAGCCCAGTGGCGGCCGGGCCAGCAACCCCTACGGCGAGAAGGGGCTGCAGCAGGAGTACCCCGTCGTCATCCTCCAGTGCCGAGGCCGGGACGACGCGTCGCTGCCACCGGAGAAGCAGGTGCGGCCCGAGACCTGCTGGACGGCGTCGGTGGCGCAGCGGTCCCAGATCGCCCGCTCGGAGGCGGAGGCGACCTGGACCCATGACCGGCTGGCGACACCGGCCGACAAGGAGCGGGTCTCCGGCATGGTCCCGTTCCCCACCAAGGAGACCTGCCCGACGGCCGACCAGGACCCGTTCTTCACCAGGCTGACGCCGTTCGTCGCCTCGTCCGGGAAGACCTTCAAGACCTACGAAGCCTGCGACAGCACCCGGATGGCCCCCGAGGCCGCCGTTGACGCCGCGTTCCCACCTGCCGAGATCGCGGCGTTCACCGACTCCGACGGTGCCGGGTCGGTCGAGTACGAGGTCCGCAGCGACGTCGAGAACGAGTCCCTCGGGTGCAACCACAAGGTGGAGTGCTCGATCGTCGTGATCCCGATCAACGGCCTGTCCTGCGACAAGCCCGCGGAACCGGCGACGATCGCCGACAGTGCCTGCCGCAAGGGCGGGCGGTTCGCGCCGGGGTCCAGCAACTTCAGCAACGAGGGCGTCGACCAGGCGGTCTCGCCGGCGCTGTGGTGGTCCGCGTCCAACTGGGCCAACCGGTTCTCCATCCCGGTCACCTTCGGACTCCCTCCGGACACCTGCGACATCCTCGACCCGCGCCCGCCGACCGGCTTCTACGGTTCCGAGCTGCTCGCCCAGGCCTCCTTGCAGTGGTCGCCGGCGTACTGCCTGGACAAGAAGCGCTTCAAGTTCCAGCACAACCAGATGTCCGACGAGGCGGGCTGGAACCTCATGGAGAGCGGTGGTGGTGCGGCGGCCATCGTGTCCTCGAAGCACCAGCGCCGCGGTGACGACCCGGTCGGCTACGCGCCGACCGCCGTGACCGGCTTCTCGATCGGGTATGTCATCGACCGGCCGGACAACGCGGGCGAGTTCACCGACCTCCGCCTCAACGCCCGCCTGATCGCGAAGCTGATGACCCAGTCCTACCTGGGGTCCGACCTCGGACGTGGGCACCCCGGCATCGGGGACAACCCGCTCGGGATCATGAACGACCCCGAGTTCATCGCGCTCAACCCGGGTCTGAGCCAGATCTCCCAGGAGGCGGGAGCGGCGCTGCTGTCGCTGTCCAACTCCAGCGACGTGATCGAGCAGCTCACCGACTACATCGCCCACGACAACGCGGCGATGGACTTCGTCAACGGCAAGCCCGACCGGTGGGGGATGAAGGTCAACCCCAGCTACAAGAAGATCAAGCTGCCCCGGACGGAGTGGCCGCTCCTCGACGACTTCATCCCGGAGACCGAGAACGAGTGCCGGCAGAACAACCCGGCGGTCTACTTCACCCAGCTCGCCGCGCCCGTCACCGCCCTGCGCAAGATCGCCGAGGCGCTGCTGGACGGCTGGCCCAACGTGCAGACCAGGTGCGAGGTCGACCTGGGGACCGGTGGCTACAAGCTCGGTCGCGTCGACCGGCAGTCCTTCGGCGCCCGGTTCATGCTGGGTGTCGTCAGCCTGGGAGACGTCGAGCGCTACGGGTTGCGGTCCGCGTCCCTCGAGACCTCCTCGGGCGACTACGTCGCCCCGAGCGACGAGTCACTCGCGGCCGCGGTGGCCCTGGCGAAGCAGGAGAAGGACGACGAGCCGTTCGTGCTCGACCAGGGCGAGGTCCGCAAGTCCGGCAAGGCCTACCCCGGCACGATGATCGTCTACACGGCTGCGAAGCTCGCCAGCCTGCCGGCGGAGGACGCCGCCAAGGTCGCCCAGTTCATCAGGGTCGCCACGACCGAGGGGCAGCGGACCGGTACCGGCAACGGCGAGCTGCCGGCGGGCTTCCTGCCGATCAAGAAGTCCGGCGTCACCGCGAAGCTGTACGACGAGGCCCAGCGGGTCGCCGCCGCCGTCGAGAAGCAGGCGCCGACACCCACCGCGGCCCCGTCCAGCGACACACCGCCGCCGGACGGAGGTGGCGGCACCACCGTCACGTCGGTCCCGTCGTCGGCTCCGTCGGCGGACCTCCCCTCGGTGGCTCCGACGGCGACGGCCTCGGCCGCCCCCACGGAGTCGCCTGCCACGGAGCCGGTCGCCATGCCGGAGACGCAGGCGGTGAGCTCGGACCTCGGCGGACGGCTGCTGCCAGGGCTCCTCGTGCTCGGGCTCCTCGGTGTCGCCCTGGCGAGCGCGGTGCGGTTCTTCGTCCAGCCACCGCCGGGGCCGCGACCGTGACGACGACCCTGCCCGTGGACTCCCTCGACGTCGGCCCGCCGACGGCACACCCCGAACCCCCGAGGACGACGGGTCGCAGGTTCCGTCGGTCCTCCCGTCCGTCGCCGGGGCCACGGCCGCGACCACGACGCTCGGGGGGACGGCAGCCGGAGGGCCCGTTCGCGGTGCTGTCGTCGGCCGGCACCATGATCGGTCTGGTCTGCCTGTGGGTGGTCACCCAGATGCTGTTCCTGAGCGGCTTCAGCCAGGAGCGCGCCCAGGACCTCCTCTACACCCAGTTCCGCGAGGACATCGCCGCGGCCACCGCGTCGATCGGGCCCACCACCCCTCCCGGTGAGCCGGTCGCGCTGCTGAGCATCCCGCGGCTTCGCATGTCCCAGGTCGTGGTCGAGGGCACTGCCTCGGGCGACACGCTGGCCGGGCCGGGGCACCTCCGCAAGACGGTGCTGCCCGGCCAGGTCGGCACGTCCGTCGTGATGGGGCGGGCCGTGACCTACGGCGGGCCCTTCGGAGAGCTCGACCGGCTCGTCGTCGGCGACGAGATCAGGGTCGTGATGGCTCAGGGCGAGGTCTCCTTCGACGTCGTCAACGTCCGTCGAGCCGGCGACCCCTACTCCCAGCCGCTGGCGCCGGGCGCGGCTCGGCTCACGCTGCAGACCGCGGAGGGCGACGGCCGCCTTGCCGCCCTCACGCCCGACGAGGTGCTCTACGTCGACGCCGACGCCCCGAAGGGGTTCGTGCCACCGGCCGGGCTGCCGGCATCGGTGCCCACCCCCGAGCTGGTGATGCAGCGGGACACGGGGGCCTTCCCCCTGCTCGCCCTGCATCTCGCCCTCCTTCTCGCGGCGACCCTCGGGGTCGTCGCCGCCCGACAGCGATGGTCCGCCGCCTTGGTCTGGGTCGTCGCAGCACCGGTCGCCCTGGCCCTGGCCTGGTCGACCACGGACGTGGTGATGCGGCTGCTGCCCAACGTCATGTGAACCGCTCACCCATCTCGGGACAACTCATCCATTGGCCTCAGTGGCCTCTTTGAGGGAGAAACACTCAGATGTACGTACGCAGATTCCTCGCCAGCGTGGCCACCGCCGCGGTGGCCATGTCAGGGGTCGTCCTGACGGCCGGCACCGCCGCCGCCACCACCGACCCGCAGCCCGACGACACCGCCGGTACCCCCACCGGCACGATGCTGATCGGTGTCGGGTCCGACACCACGCAGCGCGCCGTGAAGCTCGTGGGTGACGCCTACAACGCGACGTCGCCCACCAACCCGATCCACACCTACGCCGCCTGTGCGTCGCCCAGCACCTGTGGCCAGATCACCCTCCCCAGTGGCGACATCCTTCGCCCCAACGGCTCGGGCAACGGCAAGAAGACCCTCTACGGCGGAACGAACGTCGCCGACATCGACTTCGCCCGCTCGTCCTCGGCGCAGAACACGGCCGAGACCAACGCCGGGCTGCAGTCCTTCCCCTTCGCCCTGGACGAGCTGAAGATGGCGGTCTCCCAGACGGTGGCCTCGCACGCGCCGGCCTCGCTGACCCCGGCGCAGATCGTGTCGATCTACAAGGGTGACGTCACCAACTGGACCCAGGTGGGCGGCACCGCCGGGACCATCGCGCCCAAGATCCCCCAGGCCGGCTCCGGCACGCGCTCCTTCTTCGACGAGCAGCTCAAGGCCATGAACGGCGGCAACGCGGTCGTCCTCGCGGGAAGCGTGGTCGAGGTGCAGGAGCACAACGACACCGAGATCAAGGACAACGCCAACGCCATCGCGCCCTTCTCGGTCGGCCGGGCCGGCCTCCTGGGCGGAACCTTGCGTCTCCTGAACGGCTACCAGGCGGAGCGCGCGGTCTACAACGTCGTACGCGGCACGGACGTCAGCAAGCCGGAGATCCTCGCCGCCTTCGGCAGCAACGGGTACTTCTGCTCCGCCGCCGCCAAGCCCCTCATCGAGCAGGCCGGGTTCAAGCAGCTGTTCCCGCCGAGCAAGGGCGGCGTCTGCGGCCAGCCGACCCAGTCGGCGACCAGCAACTTCACTGTGGCCGAGGTCCCGACGACGACCACCGTCGCCGTGACCAGCGCCAGTGCGTCGTCGGCCCGGATCGTGGCCACCGTCACCGGGTCCACCTCGCCGAGCGGCACGGTGGCGTTCTACGAGGGCGCGACCCTGCTCCAGTCGGGGGTCCCGCTCACGTCCGGTGCGGCGACGCGAATCCAGTCGGCCGCTCCCGGTAGTCACACCTACCGGGCGGTGTTCACCCCGGCCGCCAACACGGCGTTCCTCGCGTCGGAGGGCACCGGCACCGGAACCGTCCAGAAGGCGTCGTCGAAGATCACCGAGACCTTCGCGAAGTCGGTGCTGAAGGGCCAGAAGGCCAAGGGCTCGGTGACGGTGACCCTCACCGGCGCCACCGCCAAGGCTTCGGGCCCGATCACCGTGAAGGAGGGCAGCAAGACGCTGGTGACCAAGACCCTGGCCAACGGGACGGTCTCCTTCAAGCTGCCCAAGCTCAAGGTGGGCAAGCACACCCTGGTCGTCAGCTGGCCGGGTGACGCCAACGGCACGCCCTCCACCCTGACCTTCAAGATCAAGGTCAAGGAGCCGAAGAAGTAGTCCTCGCACCGCCTGGCCCGGGCGGCGTGCGTCAGCGCGCCGCCCGGGCCTCCACCCCAGACACGGAACGAGATCGATGAACGCCGTCATGACACCCGACGCGACCACGACCGCCCCGCAGGGGCTGGCCGAGCTCCGCGCCGTCGACATCACTGCCTGGTTCGGCGACCACAAGGTCCTGGACCGGGTGTCGCTCACCATGGCGGCGGGCGGGATCACGGCCCTCATCGGGCCGTCCGGCTGCGGGAAGTCGACCTTCCTGCGGATCCTGAACCGGATGCACGAGCTGGTGCCCTCGGCCCAGCTGGCCGGGCAGGTCCTGCTCGACGGCGAAGACATCTACGACCCGGGCAAGCGCCTCATCGACGCCCGCCGCGCGATCGGCATGGTGTTCCAGAAGCCCAACCCGTTCCCGGCGATGTCGATCCGGGAGAACGTGCTGGCCGGGCTGCGGCTCACCGGCACCAAGGCGAGCAAGTCGACCAAGGACGGCCTCGTGGAGTCCTGCCTGGTCAAGGCCGGCCTCTGGAAGGAGGTCAAGGACCGCCTCGACGCGCCCGGCGGCGGCCTGTCCGGCGGTCAGCAGCAACGCCTGTGCATCGCCCGCTCGCTGGCGATCAGGCCGCGGGTCCTGCTCATGGACGAGCCCTGCTCGGCCCTCGACCCGACCTCCACCCGGGTGATCGAGGAGACCATGGTCGAGCTGGCCCGCGAGGTCACGATCGTGATCGTCACCCACAACATGCAGCAGGCCGCCCGGGTCTCCGACCAGTGCGCGTTCTTCCTCGCCACCCAGAACACCCCGGGCGTCATCGTCGAGCACGGCGACACCACGGCGATGTTCCAGCACCCGCTGGACCAGCGGACCGCCGACTACGTCAACGGCCGGTTCGGCTGACCCGCTCGGTGTGGTTCAGTTCTGCCATGAGTGACCCGAGCCCGCCCGGCAACCCCTACGGCGAGCCCGCGAACCCCTACGGGCAGCCGGCCCAGCCGCCGGCGTACGGCCAGCCGCCGGCGTACGGCCAGCCGCCGGCGTACGGC
>NZ_JAEMSS010000051.1:15278-24582 GCF_016462705.1 Nocardioides sp.
CCAGCCGCCGGCGTACGGCCAGCCGCCGGCGTACGGCCAGCCGCCGGCGTACGGCGGGGCCCCGGATGCCGACAAGCGACCGGGCACGGTGACGACCGCCGCCGTCCTGACGCTGGTGTTCTCCGTGCTCGCGGCCGGGTTGTTCGCGATCGCCTTGGTAGCGCTCTCGGTGGAGCGGGACAGCTTCCTGGAGGAGATCGAGAACGAGCCGGGGCTCGAGGACATCAGCCCCGACGACCTCTTCGCGGTGATGATGGTCGTGCTGGGGGTGTTCCTGGTGTGGTCGCTGGTCGCGATCGTGCTGGCCGTCCTGGTGATGCGCCGGTCCAACGTCGCGCGCATCCTGCTGGTGATCTCGTCGGCCGTGACGGCGCTGGTCAGCCTGCTGGCCATCCTGTCCGTCATCACCGTCGTGCCCCTGGTCGCTGCGGTCGCGGTCGCGGTGCTGCTGCTGACCGGCCGGGCCCGCGACTGGTTCGCCCGCACGGGCTCAGCGCCGCCGATGCCGATGGGCACGACCCAGCCCTGGGGCTGACCCCGACGACGCTCAGGCGCGGAGGTCGGCTGCGGCCAGCCGGTCGATCCCCTCGCTGATCAGCTCAGGCGTCTTGCAGAACGCCCAGCGGACCAGGTGTCTGCCCGGCCCGCGCTGGTCGTCGTGGAAGACCTGGCTCGGGATCGCCACCACCCCGGCGCGCTCCGGCAGCGCCCGGCAGAACGCCATGCCGTCGTCCCAGCCGAGGGCGGAGACGTCGGTGGTGGCGAAGTAGGTCCCCTGCGGGACGACCACCTCGATCCCCTCGATCGACGCGAGCCCGTCGCACAGCAGGTCCCGGCGGTCCCGGAGGTCGCGGGCCAGGTCGGCCGGCCAGTCCTGGAGCTCGTCGAGGGCGTGCGCGACGGCGGGCTGGAGTGGCGAGCCGGAGGTGAAGGTGAGCCACTGCTTCGCGGCCAGCACGGCGGCCACCAGCTCCGCGGGACCGGTGGCCCAGCCGACCTTCCAGCCGGTGAACGAGTAGGACTTGCCGGCGCTGGAGAGGGTCAGCGTGCGCTCCGCCATGCCGGGCAGCGTCGCGATCGGGACGTGCTCCACGTCGAAGACCAGGTGCTCGTAGACCTCGTCGGTGATCACGACGAGGTCGTGCTCGATCGCGACGTCCGCCACTCCGGCCAGCTCGTCGCTCGTCAGGACGGTGCCGGTCGGGTTGTGCGGCGAGTTGAGCAGGACGAACCGGGTCGCGGGGGTGACCGCGGCCCGCAGCTCGTCGAGGTCGAGCCGGAAGTCGGGTGCGCGGAGCGTGACGGGCCGGCGTACGCCGCCGGCCATCTGGATCATCGCGACGTAGCTGTCGTAGTAGGGCTCGAGCACCACGACCTCGTCACCGGGGTCGACGAGCCCGAGCAGCGCCGCGGCGATCGCCTCGGTGCAGCCGGTGGTGACCACCACCTGGTCGTCCGGGTCGAGCTCGATCTCGTAGTGGCGCTGCTGGTGCCGGGCGACGGCCTGCCGCAGCTCCGGGACGCCCGGCCCGGGGGCGTACTGGTTGCGGCCGGTCTCCAGTGCCTGGACGGCCCGGGCGATCACCGCGGGCGGCCCGTCGACGTCGGGGAAGCCCTGCCCCAGGTTGACCGACTGCGTGCGGACCGCCAGCGCCGACATCTGGGTGAAGATCGTCGGCGGGATGCCCTGCAGCCGTGCTGACAACGGGGCCGAGAGTCGCGACATGCCTTCACCGTAGGGTCTGCTCCGTGACCGCGGATCCCACGCTCGCTGCCGACGTCGACGCCTGCTGCCGGCTCTCCGGCACCTTCACGCTCCGCTCGGGGCAGGTGAGCTCGGAGTACTTCGACAAGTACCTATTCGAGTCCGACCCCGCGCTGCTCGCGCGGGTGGCCGCGCAGATGCTGCCGCTGCTGCCCGAGGACACCGAGCTGCTCGGGGGCCTCGAGCTGGGCGGGGTGCCGATCGCCACGATGGTCTCGTCGCTCTCGGGGCACCCCACCTTGTTCGTCCGCAAGCAGGCCAAGACCTACGGCACCTGCAAGCTCGCCGAGGGCCCGGACGTCGCCGGCCGCCGGGTCACGCTGGTGGAGGACGTCATCACGACCGGGGGAGCGGTGCGGGACGCCACCCGCGCCCTGCGCGAGGCCGGCGCGGTCGTCGAGGTGGTCGTCTGCGCCATCGACCGCAGCCCCGAGGGTGAGAACCCGTTGGCCGACGTGGGCCTCGAGGTCCGGCCGGTGCTGACCAAGGCCGACCTCGACCGGGCCCGCGGCGAGCGGTAGCTCCCGCGTCCTCCCGCGTCCTTACGACGCGGTCGTGTCCATGCCGGTGATGTCGCGGTCGGGGACCCCGTCGGCGTCCAGGTCGGCGGCCTCGGGGGCGTGGGTCCGGCGGTGGCGCCACCACTCGATGGCGACCGGGATGACCGAGAACAGCAGGATCGCGAGGATCGCGTAGTCGATGTTCTCCTTCAGTCCCGGGATGGCCTGGCCGAGGAAGAACCCGAGCAGGGTGATCGAGGTGATCCAGAGGACGGCGCCGATGGCGCTCCAGGTGAAGAACCGGCGGCGCTCCATCATCGTGACACCGGCGATGACCGTGATGTAGGTGCGCACGAACGGCACGAACCGGCCGATGACCAGGGCTTTGTTGCCGTGCTTGTCGAAGAACGCGCTGGTCTGGTCGAGGTACTTGCGCTTCATGATCCGGCCGTCGCGCTGGTAGAGCGGTGGCCCGATCTTGCGGCCGATCTCGTAGCCCACGACGTTGCCGAGGAACGCCGCGATCGTGAGCAGCCCGATCGAGATCACCAGCTCCGCGCCGCGGTGCTCGATCCCGAAGACGTGGTAGTCGTCGCCCGCGATGAACAGCCCCAGCGCGAACAGCAGGGTGTCACCGGGGAGGAACGGGAAGAACAGCCCGCACTCGACGAAGACGATGATCAGGCTGACCCAGATGAACGCCCCGCCGAACTCGTTCAGCAACCAGTCGGGGTCGAGGTAGTCGATTCCGAGGAGAAGGGGCTGCAGGTCCCCGGCCAGGCTCACGGGCGCCAGCGTAACCGCCGGTTCCACACGATGGTCGATAGCCTGCGGAGCGTGGGACCACCACTTGCCGACACCTTCGTGACCAGCGCGCGAACGGCCCCGGACCTGCTGACCTCCGGCCAGGTCCGGGCGCCGGGCTCGGTGTCGGCGTTCTGATGGAGGACCCTGTCGCCGAGGGCGAGCGGGCGCCGTACGACCCGATGCCCTACGGGCAGCCCGAGGTCGGCGTCGGGCCCTGGGAGGGGCCGTGGCCCGAGGGCCCGCAGTGGGACCCGCAGCTCCTCGCCGAGGGCGACCGGCGCAACGTCGTCGACCGCTACCGCTACTGGACGCTCTCGGCGATCGTCCACGACCTCGACACCCGCCGGCACGACTTCCACGTCGCCATCGAGAACTGGCAGCACGACTTCAACATCGGGACGATCGTGCGCACCGCGAACGCGTTCCTCGCCGCCGAGGTGCACATCGTCGGCAACCGCCGCTGGAACCGGCGCGGCGCGATGGTCACCGACCGCTACCAGCACGTCCGGCACCACCCGACCGTCGCCGACCTGGCGTCGTACCTCCGGTCGCTGCCGGAGCCCGCGGTCCTCTGGGGCATCGACAACCTCCCCGGGTCCGCGCACCTGGAGACCACCGAGCTGCCCCGCCGCGTGTGCCTGCTGTTCGGCCAGGAGGGCCCCGGTCTGTCGCAGCCGGCCCGGGAGGCCTGTGACGGCACCTTCTCGATCGCCCAGTTCGGCTCGACCCGCTCGATCAACGCCTCCGCGGCGGCCGCCATCGCCATGCACTCGTGGGTGCGGACCCACGCCGACCTGTCGGGCGCCGACGCCTGGCGGGGCTAGCGAGCCGGGCTCGTCCCCGGGAGGTCAGCGCGCGGCTCGGCGGATGCACTTCCTCAGGTTGAGCTTCTTGACCTGGCCGCGGTCGATGAACACCGACCGGCGCTGGAGGACCTTGCCGCCGACCTCGCAGGTCAGCGTGTAGCGCTCCCGCGTGCCGGGCGTGGTCCTGGTCTCGGCGTCGAACGAGCTCACGTCGAGGGTGTAGGTCGGGGACGCCGAGGCGTAGTTGATGACCCGCAGCACGTAGGTGCCGGGTTCGGCGTTGGCGACCTCGGCCGACTCCTTCTCGCCCGGGAGGTTGCCGGAGGAGGCCACCTCCACGAGCTCGCCGTCCACCCGCTGGTAGACCTCGAGGTCCATGTCGTCCGGCGTGGGCCAGTCGAGCTCGACGCGGAGCAGGCCGGTCTTCTCGGTGACGACGAACTCGGTGTCGGCGGACTCGCCCTGGGCGGGGGCCGGCTGCTCGAAGGTCCGCGTCGCCGAGGGGGTGCTGCTCAGCACCTGGTAGGTGCGGGACCGCACGACCGGACGGGTGGACGGGTTCACGATCCACGAGAACCGCCCGTTGCGGCCGAGCTTGACCGAGGTGGAGACGCCGTCGGCGAACGAGCCCTCCCACGTGGGCGACCGGAAGGACTTCGTCAGCCTCAGGGTGGCCCGCTTCGGTCCCTTCCCCTTCAGCACGCCCGAGTAGCGCTTGTCCGAGGCGTGGGCCAACGCGATGAGGTAGGCCTCGCGCAGACCCTTGCCCGCGTACTCACCGACGCCGAGGTACTCGTCCACGACCTGCGGGTACGGCGGGTGGAACTCGTGAGCGCCGATCTCGAAGGTGTAGCCGAAGCCGCCGGTCGCGTTGTAGGTGTAGTCCTCCGTGGTGCCGGTGGTGTCGTAGAGCTGCCAGCCGTGGATGTTGGCGTAGCCGGTCTGCGCGGCCATCGCGGCACCGAGGTTCTTCAGCGCTTCCTCGTCCGGCGCGTCACCGACCGGCAGGCCGTCGGCGCCGATGGTCTGGGGGTTGACGCCGTTGGGACGCAGGATCAGGTTCGAGAACGTGTGGTTGGAGATCAACATCGTGACCTGACGGGTGCGGACGATGTCGGCGATGTTCTGGATCTCCGGCTCGGAGAACGCCGCCGGGCCGCGGTAGGTCGGGTCGGCCGGCAGGGTCGACGCGCCGGGGCCGCCCCAGAAGCCGCCGTAGTTGCGGTTGAGGTCGACGCCGGTGCCGTAGCCGCCCGGCGAGGCGAGCACCGCGGCGCAGGTGCCGTCCGGGGTGTCCTGGCCGTCGACGACCCGGCAGTTCTTGCGCATGTAGGCGCGCCCCGGCGTGCCGAGGATGGCGGTCTGCCCGCCGAGCGGGTCGAGGTCGTTGAGGACGTTGAGGTCCACGAGGCCGCCGTCGGTGCGGGACAGGTGGAAGCCGTCCACGTTGACGACCGGCACCACCACGACTCGGGCCCGGCTCAGCAGCCGGGTGATCCGCCGGTCGGTGCCGAAGCCGCGGACCAGGTCGTGGGCGAACTCGATCGCCATCTCGCCGGACGGCCACTCGCGGGCGTGGTGCAGCCCCATGAGCAGGAACACGGGGCGGCCGCGGTCCCGCCGGTGGACGTCACGGCCGATCTCGATGCCGTAGATCGTGCGGCCGTCCAGGCTCGGTCGCGCGAGGGCGAAGCGCTTCACCAGGGTGGGGGCGGCCTTCTCGAGGGAGACCATGTCGGCGTTGTAGTCGGCCAGGGTGCGGTAGCTGTCCCGGCCCGACGGCAGGGGGGACCGCGACACGCTCGCGGCGTAGGCCGCGTTGGCGAGGTTGTTCTGCGCCTCCCGCAGCAGCAGGTCTGCGATCCGCACGTCGTAGGTCAGGCCGGTCTCCTCGATGGCGCGCAGGTCCGCGAGGCTGTGCACCACGACCTCGACGTAGTCGTGGCCGGCGTGCTCGGTGATGTCGAGGCCGAGGGCCTGGAGCCGCCGCTTGTCCGACCGGTCGTGGGTGTCGACCGTCACGAGCTGCGGGCGGAAGCCGCCGTCGGCCGCGGGGGCGCTCGCCTCTCCGGGCGAGGGCTGGCTGAGCGCGGCGGCGGCCACGGCCAGGCACGTCGTGGCGGCCGCCAGCGTGGTCCGGAGTCCGGCTGAGGTGGAGGAGAGCGAGACGCGAGGCATGACGGTCCTGTCGCGAGGTGGTCGGTTTCCGGTGCCAACGAGACCTCGGCGCGCAGGTCACGGGCGTCGGGTGTGACCTCGGCCGCCGGGTTCAGCGAAGGTCCCGGAGCAGCCGCCGGTGGGCCAGCTCGACGACGGTCTCGCGGGCCGGGAGGTCGGCGAGCAGGTAGAGCTGCCCGGCCAGCCCGTCCGGGTCCAGGCTGATGGTCTGCTCGATGCGCGTCCGGCCCTCACCTTCGGGGCGGAGCCTGGTGGACAGCTCCACGACCCCGGGGGCGCGGACCTCGGCCCGCAGCAGGAGCTCCCGCGCCGTCGAGCGGACGACCCGCCAGAGCCCGGCGACGTCCCCCTCTGCCAGCAGCGGCCGGCCCGGTGGCTCCGCGTGCCGGCCGGCTCCGCCGAGCAACCGGTCGACCCCGCCGCGGACCACGAACGGGAGCGCGTCGACGTACCACTGGGGTCCCGCCTCGCCGCTCGCGACGACGGCGTGGGCCTGCGCGAGAGGAAGCTCCACGACGCTCGATCGGGTGCTGGCGTGCAGCCGGGTCCGCCGCTCCATGCCCGACAGGTAACCATCGGGACGATCAGGGGACGAATGGCCCTGAAACCGGAGGCGCGCCAGCCATTAGGGTCGAGCCATGCCTATCGCCACCCCTGAGAAGTACGCCGAGATGCTGGACGCCGCGAAGTCGGGGTCGTTCGCCTACCCGGCGATCAACGTGTCCTCGTCCCAGACCCTGAACGCCGCGCTGCAGGGGTTCGCCGAGGCCGGATCGGACGGCATCGTGCAGGTGTCGACCGGCGGCGCGGAGTACCTCTCGGGCCCGACCGTGAAGAACATGGTCACCGGCTCGGTGGCCTTCGCGGCGTACGCCGCAGAGGTGGCGAAGAACTACCCGGTCAACATCGCGCTGCACACCGACCACTGCCCGAAGGACAAGCTGGACGGCTTCGTCCGGCCGCTGGTCGCGATCTCGCAGGAGCGCGTCGCGCGCGGCGAGGCGCCGCTGTTCCAGTCGCACATGTGGGACGGCTCGGCGGTGCCGCTCGAGGAGAACCTGCAGATCGCCGAGGAGCTCCTCGCGGCCTGCGCCCGGGCGCACATCATCCTCGAGGTCGAGATCGGCGTCGTGGGCGGCGAGGAGGACGGTGTCGCCAACGAGATCAACGAGCAGCTCTACACGACCCCCGAGGACGCGCTGGCCACCGTGGCCGCGCTCGGCACCGGCGAGAACGGCCGCTACATGGCGGCGCTGACGTTCGGCAACGTGCACGGCGTCTACAAGCCCGGCAACGTCAAGCTCCGCCCGGAGATCCTCAAGACGGCGCAGGAGGCGGTCGTCGAGAAGCTGGGCCTGGAGCCGGGGTCCAAGCCCTTCGACCTCGTCTTCCACGGCGGCTCGGGCTCGACGCCCGAGGAGATCGGCGCGGCGGTCGACTACGGGGTCGTGAAGATGAACGTCGACACGGACACCCAGTACGCCTTCACCCGGCCGATCGCGGCGCACATGTTCGGCAACTACGACGGCGTCCTCAAGGTCGACGGGGAGGTCGGCAACAAGAAGGCCTACGACCCGCGGGCGTGGGGCAAGGCGGCCGAAGCGGGCATGGCGGCGCGGGTCGTCGAGGCCTGCCAGAACCTGCGCTCGGCCGGTCACACCATCGGCTGACCGGCGGGTTCTGAGAGCTTCCTGAGAAAGTCTGGGGGAGTTCGGCGAAACGCCTGCGCGGCGGCGCGTGCCGTGCCACGATCGCGCACGTGACGACCCCTCGTCGTCGCACCTTCTCGGGGGCCCTGGTCGTCGCATGCCTCCTTGGGGTGACCACGGGGTTCGGGTGGGTGTCGGCGACCGCATCCCAGGCCGCGACGACCGACACGACGTTCGTCGCCTCCGACGCCTGCCCGGTGGCCTGGCCCGCACTGCGCTCGGGTCCGCCCGGCGACCGCTTCGACGGGCAGGTCTCGGTCCTGGTGGGCGGCAGCCTCTCGGTCACCGGCCGCGCCCTCGGTGCCGAGGGGGTCGTGGTGGCCCGCGGCGACGCGACCTTCGCCCGGTCGGAGCCCGGGCCCTACCCGGTCGGCGTCACCGGCACCGGATCGCAGGTGCCGCCCCACGCCGGCAGCGACATGCTGGTGGTCGGCGGCACCCTGGCGGCCGACCCGGGCACCCCGGTCGAGGTCGGGACCGGTCTCGACGGCGACGCGGTCGTGCGCGGGACGGTCGCCCCGGGCAGCAACGTCAGCCTCGGCGGGGGCCGGCTGGACGAGGGCGTCGTGGACGCCCTGGCGCCGTACGACGCCCTGCTCTCCGGGCTCGGCGCCAAGTCCGGCTCGTACGCCGGTCGTGCGGTGACGGGTGCTGTCGAGGTCTCCGAGACCGCGATCACGCTGGTCGGTGACGGTGCCTCCGACCCTCAGGTCTTCGCCGTCGACGGTGCGGGGCTCGGCGCGGGCCAGTCCGAGGGGGGACAGTCCGGCGCAGGCCGCACGCTCCAGGTGACCGGTGTCCCCGACGGCGCTGCGGTCGTGGTGAACCTCACCGGCCCCGCGGTCGACCTGGACGTCGACGGGCTGCTCGCCCCGGGCGGCGCGGCGGTGGACCCGCACTCGGACCCCTACTTCGCGGACCTGGCGACCCACCTGCTCTGGAACGTCCCCGACGCCGCGACGGTGGACATCGGCGGCGCGGCCCAGCTCCCGGGCAGCCTGCTCGTCGGTGCCGCTCAGAGCCGGACCACGCTGGCCGGCGCCGGCACCAACGGCCGGGTCCTGGTCTCCGGCGACCTGGTCCACGCCGGCGGCGAGCTGCACAGCTACCCGTTCCTCCGCGACGCCGACCTCTCGTGCGGTCCGGACCTCGAGCACCTGGGGAGCCTCACCCTGGACGTCGTCGTGAAGGACCCGGGCGACCTGGTCGACGACGAGCGCTTCTTCGAGGGCACCTTCGCCTGCTTCCTCGACGGCGTCGACGTCACCCCGGGTGACGGGACCTGGCAGCTGCGCGCGCAGGCGCAGGACCGGGTCGTCTCCGACCGGGTCCCTGTCGACGCCCAGTGCTTCGTCGACCAGCAGCTCAAGGTGGCGCCGGCACCTGGCTGGGACTGGGCGGAGCCGGACATCGCCCCGGCGCGGGTCAGGGTCGCCAAGCGCGACCCGCGCGGCTTCACCGTGACCAACAGCATCCAGCCGATCAAGACCCCGCCGGTGACCCAGGACCCGCCCACGACGACCGACCCCACGCCCGAGG
>NZ_JAEMSS010000212.1 GCF_016462705.1 Nocardioides sp.
AGCGGTGCGAAGCATCCTTGACGGCGGGAGCCGGGCTGGTACGCGCGCGGCCGCCCGCCCAGCCCGAGGTCCGGCAACGCGTGCGGGCACTACGCCCAACCCGAGGAGCTCAGCTGCCACCCAACCGCAACCGCACCGAGTACGCCGACGGCGCGGCGCCGACCGCCTTCGCCAGCCTGGTGACCGCGTCGAGCACGGTGTCCGCGGTGAACGACGTGCCGGGGACCGCGAGCGTCGGTCGGCCGTCCCGGTCCAGGAGCAGCACCTGGCCGTGCATCCACGCCTGGTGGGCGGCGGTCCGGATGCTGTCGTCGACCACGGGGGCCGGGTAGGCCAGGTCCACGGCGAGCAGGTCGCACGGGTGCTGGTCGTCGCCGGCGCCGACCAGGAAACCCGCGACGGAGGAGCCGCTGCGGGTGACGTCGTCGGAGGTCCAGGTGACCTCGCCCTCCCCCAGCCAGTCGGGCAGGTCGAACGCGTCCAGCGGGGTCACAGCGGGGACAGCTCGTCGTCGCCGACCTGGGCGAGCGGGTCGGTCCGGCCTCGCCGCCGATCGATGAGCCTGGCGATCACCTCGGCGACGAGGAAGAGCACCAGCATCGGGACCGCGAGGAACAGCATGGAGAACGGGTCGGTGGACGGCGTGGCCACCGCGGCGAAGACGAACGTCCCGATCACGATCCAGGGTCGGTAACGGCCCAGCGTCTTGCCCGAGACGACCCCGGCAAGGTTGAGCATGATGACGAACAGCGGGATCTCGAACGCGATGCCGAACACGAGCAGCATCCGGCTGATGAACGAGAAGAACCGGCCGAAGTCGACCAGGTTGGTGGCGTCGGCGGGCGTGAACCCGATCAGGACCTCGATCGCCTTGGGGAGCACGAAGTACGCCGTCGCGACGCCGGCGAAGAAGAGCGGACCGGCCAGCGCGGCGAAGATCCGAGACCACTTGCGCTCGGAGGGGTGCAGGCCCGGGAGGATGAACGCCCAGATCTGGTAGAGCCAGTAGGGGCTGGCGCCGACCACGGCGACCACACCGCACAGCTTGAGCTGGAGCATCAGCGGGCCGGTCACGTCGTTGACGACGATGTTGGTCTCGACCGTGCCACCGAGCCGGCGTACCGCCTCGTCGTACGGCACCCGGATCAGGTCCGAGAGCTGGTCGTAGAAGAAGAGCGCGACCAGGAAGGCCACCAGGACGACCAAGGACGACCGGATCAACCGGGCCCGCAGCTCGCGCAGGTGGTCGGAGAGGGCCATCCGGCCGTCCGGGCCGACAGGATGGACGGGCGAGCCTCGCAGGAGGCCGGCCAGGCGTCGGATCAAGAGCTCAGGATCAGGTGGTCTCGCCGCGGCGGATGCGCTCGGCCTCGGCGTCCAGCTCGGCCTGCCGCTGGGCGAGGTCGGCCTGGCGCGCCTCGAGCTCGCGCTGCTCCGGAGTCTTGGTGGCGTCGTCCTCGTCGTCCATCAGACCCTTGGTCTCGGCCTTGAAGATGCGCAGGGCGCGGCCGCTGCCGCGGGCGAGCTCGGGGAGCTTGGTGGCGCCGAACAACAGGACCAAGACGGCCAGGATGATGAGCAGCTCGGTCGTGCCGAGTCCTCCGATGAGCAGCGGCGACATGTCGGTCCTCACGTGGGTGTGGCGGTCGGACTCCATCGTACGACCACGGTCATGTGTACAGGTCGAGCGTCTCCTGTGCGGCCGCGATGACCGCGTTTGCCGCTGTCAACGGCGCCAGGACCCGCGCATGCGGCACCAGTCCGAGCACCAGTCGGGTGAGCCAGCGCTGGTCGGCCACCAGGAGGTCGACCTCCAGGCGGCCGTCCCCGGCCTCGCGGACGGCCTCCACCGGGTAGTAGTCGGTGACCCACCGAGCGGCGGGGTCGAGCAGGACGGTGGCCAGCGTGACCTCGGTGTCGCGGGTGAAGAACCCGTCGGCCAAGTCACGCGGAGCGGCGGGCTCGGTCGCGATCGGGTCCGGGAGCACGTCGGCGGCCACGATCCGGTCGAGGCGGAAGAGCCGCGGCGCCTCCGCGAGGTGGCACCAGGCGTCGAGGTAGGCGTGCCCGTCGCGGTTGACGACCCCGCGGGGGTCGACGACCCGCTCGGACTGCTCGTCGCGCGAGGGCACGTAGTAGCTCAGCCGGACCTGACGGTGCTGGTCCGCGGCACCTTGCAGGCGGGTGGCGAGGAGGGCCCCGTCGGTGTCCGCCGCGTCGCTCCCCGGCTCGACCCGCGCGGCCTCGGCCCCCTCGGCAGCAGCGGCCTCGAGCTTGGCGAGGGCGCGGTCGACGACCTCGCGGGTCTCGTCGCCGGCACCGGACCGCAGCGCCCGCAGCGCGACGATCAGGGCCGTGGCCTCGGTGGGCGTGAGCCGCAGCGGCTTGGCGAGGTAGTCGGCGTTGGAGACCCGGATGATCCCGTCGGTCCGGATCCCGTCGCCGTCCTCCGGCTCCAGGGCCGCGACGTCGACGTCGATGAGGTCGTCGGGCATCCCGCCGGGCGTCCCGCACATCCACAGCACCTTGAGGTCCTTGAGGAGCTGCTCGGCACTCACGCCCAGGGCCGACGCCGCCTCGTCGAGGCGCACCTCGCCACGAGCCTTGAGATACGGGACGAGGGTGAGCAGGCGGGCGACCTGGTCCTTCGCACCGGCGGCGCCGGCGCTCACGAGGTCACCTCCGCCAGTGCGGCGGCCAGCCGGTCGACGACACGCTGCCTGACCCGGGGCGGGCCCTCGACCACGACGTCGGGGCCGAAGGCGAGGACCTCGTCCACCACGCCGTTCGCGGCGCGCTGGACGGCGAGGCGGTCCCAGTCCGCCGCCCCGTCGGGGCCGGTCACGCCAGTCTCCAGCTCCTCCGCGTCCCGACGCAGCGACAGCCCGGCGCCCTGGCGCACGAGCAGCACCACACGCTCCGTCGATACCGCGGGGGCGAGCCGTCGCGCCACCTCTCCGAGGTCGACGTCCGCCGGCACCTCGTACGCTCCTGGCGCGCCGACCTTGCGGGGACGGCCCTCGACCCGTGACAGCCGGAAGACCCGCTCCGCGTCCCGGTCCGTGTCGAAACCGACGACGTACCAGCGACCCGAGTAGCGGGTGACGCCCCACGGCTGGAGATGCCGGGTGGTGGGCTCGGTCTGTCCCGGCCGCCGGTAGTCGAAGGTCACCGCCTGCCGCTCCTGCGTGGCCTCCAGGAAGACGTCGAACGACGGCTCGTCGGCGTTGAGCCGGGGCTCGACGATGTCGAGGGCGGAGACGTCGAGGTCGGCGCCCAGCGCGGTGAGCTTCCGGACCGCCTCGGTGGTGGCCCGCGCGAGCTTGGCGTGCTGCCACACCTTCGTGGCCAGGCCGACCACGGCCACCTCGTCGGCGGTCAGGCTGATGTCCGGCAGGGCGAGCAGGTCGGGCCGGACCCGGTAGCCGGGCTCGTCGTCGAAGTAGGCGTCCATCTGACCCACCTCGATCGGGACACCGAGGCTGCGCAGCTCCTCCTTGTCGCGCTCGAACATCTTCTCGAAGGCGTCCACGGTCGAGTCCGGGTAGAGGATCTCCCGGATCCGGTCCTTGGCGACGTAGCGGCGCTGGACCAGCAGCATGATGAGCAGGTTGAGCAGCCGCTCGCTCTTGCTCGTGGTCGACACCCCTGGCCCCGGAGACTCAGGCCGTGGCCAGGACGTCGATCACGAAGTAGAGCGTGTCGGTGCGCTTGATGCCCGCGTCGGGGTTGCCCTCCTCGCCGTAGCCGAGCTCCGGCGGGACCGCGATCACCATCCGGGTGCCGACCGTGGCACCCACGAGCGTCTGGTCCCAGCCCTTGATGACTGCCTCGGTGCCGATCGCGAACGAGGTCGGAGCGTCCGCGCTGAAGTTCTCGTCGAACGGCTTCTTGCCGCCGTAGACCTGGCCCAGGTAGCGCACCACGATGGCGTTGCCGGTCTCGACCACGGGCCCGTCGCCCTCGAACAGGACGGCCTTCTGCAGCTGGTCGGTCGGCTCGGGGACGCCCTCGAAGTCGAAGCCCGAGATGACGCCCTTCTTGAACTCCAGGGGCGGCACCCAGTCGGGCGCCGGCGGCCGAGTGCCGGTCGGACCGTCGTCGATCCCCGAGGCCAGGTCGATGATGACCAGGACGGAGTCCTTGTTGCCGATCCCGAGCTGCGCGTTGCCGGCGGCGCCGAAGGCCGCCTCGGCGGAGCTGGTGACCGCGATCCGGGAGCCGATCGTCGCGCCCTTGATCCCGGCGAGGAAGGGCGGCAGCTGGTCGTCGAGGGTCACCAGCTCGGCGGTGGCGTCCTCGTCATGGGTGCTGAACGCCTTCGCCTGGGTGAAACCGTTGCCGATCCAGAGATGGGCCAGCACCTGGTCGCCGTCCTCGAGCGCCGCGCCGTCGCCCTCCACCAGCGTCTCGGACTCGATGTCGCCCGCGGTCATCTGGCTGGACCACGCCACCTCGGGCTCCGCGCCGACCTCACCGGTGATCTCGACCGCGTCCAGGCGCTCCTTGGTGGGCTCGGCGGGAACCGGGTCCTCGCCGCAGGCGGCGAGGGACACGCTCAGGAGCGCAGGGACCAGCAGGAGGGGCAGACGGCGCAGGGCAGACACGTGGGGACCTTCGAGTCAGGGACGGCAAGTACCGGGCGAAACCCTAACGGGCTGGCCTGAGAGTTCCCTAGTTGCCTCACATGCCGTCGATGAGCCGCTGCACGCGCTCGTCGTAGGCCCGGAACGGGTCCTTGCACAGCACCGTGCGCTGCGCCTGGTCGTTGAGCTTGAGGTGCACCCAGTCGACGGTGAAGTCCCGGCGGCGCTCCTGGGCCCGCCGGATGAACTCCCCGCGCAGCCGGGCCCGGGTGTTCTGGGGCGGGACGGACTTGGCCTCGAAGATCTTGAGGTCGGTCGTGACCCGTGCGACCGCCCCGCGCTTCTCCAGCAGGTAGTAGAGACCGCGGCCCCGGTGGATGTCGTGGTAGGCGAGGTCGAGCTGGGCGATCCGCGGGTGACCCAGCGGCAGCCCGTGCTTCGCGCGGTAGCGGTCGATCAGCTTCCACTTGATGACCCAGTCGATCTCCCGGTCGACCAGGCCGAGGTCGTCGGACTCGACGGCCTTGAGGGTCCGCTCCCACAGGTCGAGGGTCCGCTCGATGGTCGGGGTGCTGATGCCACGCCGGTCGACGAAGTCGCGCGCCTTGCCGAGGTACTCGGCCTGGATCTCCAGGGCGCTGGCCTCCCGGCCGTTGGCCAGGCGGACCTTGCGCTGACCGCTGACGTCGTGGGAGATCTCCCGGATGGCGCGGATCGGGTTCTCCATCGTGAGGTCGCGCATCACCACGCCCTCCTCGATCATCCGGAGCACCAGGTCGCAGCTGGCGACCTTGAGGAGGGTCGTGGTCTCGCTCATGTTGGAGTCGCCGACGATCACGTGCAGGCGGCGGTACTTCTCGGCGTCCGCGTGCGGCTCGTCGCGGGTGTTGATGATCGGTCGGCTCCGGGTCGTGGCGCTGGAGACGCCCTCCCAGATGTGCTCGGCGCGCTGCGAGACCGAGTACGACGCCCCGCGGGGCGTCTGGGTGACCTTGCCGGCGCCCACCATGATCTGGCGGGTCACCAGGAACGGGATGAGGACGTCGGCGAGCCGGCTGAACTCCCCCGCCCGGCCGACGAGGTAGTTCTCGTGGCAGCCGTAGGAGTTGCCGGCCGAGTCGGTGTTGTTCTTGAAGAGGTAGATCTCGCCGGCGATGCCCTCGTCGTGCAGCCGCTGCTCGGCGTCCAGCAGGAGCCCCTCGAGGACCCGCTCCCCCGCCTTGTCGTGGGTGACCAGCTCGACCACGTCGTCGCACTCGGGCGTGGCGTACTCGGGGTGGCTGCCCACGTCGAGGTAGAGCCGTGCGCCGTTGCGCAGGAACACGTTGCTGCTCCGGCCCCAGCTCACCACCTTGCGGAACAGGTAGCGGGCGACCTCGTCGGGGCTCAGCCTGCGCTGGCCCTTGAACGTGCACGTGACGCCGTACTCGTTCTCGATCCCGAAGATCCGGCGGTCCATGACCCGACCCTACGGGGCCGGGCACAGATCGGACCCCGTCTGACCAGGGGTCGTCGAACTTTTAGAGCAGACCCGCGTGGTCGAGGGCGAGGTAGGTCTGCTCGGTCGCGCCGAGCAGGCCGCTGGGCAGCCGCCGACGGAGCTCGGCGACCGGCAGGAGCACGACGGCGATCTCCTCGAGGTCGTCGAGCTCCTGGTCACCCGCGAGGCGCGCTCCGCGCGCGAGCACGACGTGGCGCGGGCGGGTGTGGCTCGGGGGCTCCACGCTGGCGACGAGC
>NZ_JAEMSS010000213.1 GCF_016462705.1 Nocardioides sp.
AGGATGTAGAGGACGAAGGAGAGCGCGCGGGTCCGGATGATCCCCCGGTGCCCGCCCAGCCCGTGCATCACGGTGATGGTGTCGATGAAGACGTTGAGCGCTCGCGAGCCGGACCACAGGGCCAGCACGAAGCCCAGCGAGATGACGTCGAACCGGCCGCCGCGCAGGACGCTGTTGAGCGTGGGCTCGATGATGCTGTCGACGGCCCGGTCGGTGAGCAGCCGGCCCGAGAAGTCGAGGACCGCGATGCGGATGTCGTCGATCTGTCCGGGGTCCAGCTGGTCGGTGACGTAGCCGATGGCGCCCGCGAGGGCGAAGATCAGCGGCGGGACCGAGAGGACGGCGAAGAACGCCGCCTCGGCGGCCAGCCCCGTGACCCGGTAGCGCAGGCAGCTGCTCGCCGTGGTGACCACGAGCCGCCAGGTCAGGTCCCGGGCCCTCTGCAGACGAGCGGGCAGCACCGCCTCGTCGGCCATACGTCGTACGGTAATCGCATGGTGGAGCAGAGCCGCGCAGACATCCGCAGGGCCGCCAACCAGGTCCCGCTCCTCGCCGGACACAACGTGGTCACCGCCGATGCGGCCCTGTCCGAGGCGGTCACGCGGCACGCCGGCGCCGAGGTGCTCGAGTCCCTCGACGCCATCGGGGCCGAGGCGGGCACCGAGGAGGCCCGCGAGCAGGGCCGGCTGGCCAACGAGCACCACCCGGTGCTGCGCCAGTACGACCGCTACGGCAACCGGGTCGACGAGGTCGACTTCCACCCGTCCTGGCACTGGCTGATGGAGCGGGCGATCGGCCACGGGCTGGGTGCCACACCCTGGGAGCGCCAGGACGACGGGGACACGCACGCCCACGTCCGGCGGGCGGCCGGGTTCATGGCGTGGTCGCACACCGAACCCGGTCACGGCTGCCCCGTGTCGATGACCTACGCGGCCGTGCCCGCGCTCCGGGCGGACGAGGCGATCGCCAAGGAGTGGACGCCGCTGCTGGCCTCGACGTCCTACGACCCGGGCCTGCGGGTGGCCTCGTCCAAGACCGGCGTGCTGGCCGGGATGGGGATGACCGAGAAGCAGGGCGGCTCCGACGTCCGCGCCAACGTCACCGAGGCTCGGCCGACCGAGGTCGACGGCGAGTACACCCTGCACGGCCACAAGTGGTTCACCTCGGCGCCCATGAACGACGTCTTCCTGATGCTCGCGCAGGCGGAGGCGGGCGTGACCTGCTTCGTGGTGCCGCGCGTCCTGCCCGACGGCACCCGCAACCCGATCGACGTCGTCCGGCTCAAGGACAAGCTCGGCAACCGGTCCAACGCCTCCTCGGAGCTGGAGATGAACGGCACGCTCGCCGTCCGGCTCGGTGACGAGGGCCGAGGGGTCCGGACGATCATCGAGATGGTCGCCGCGACGCGGCTGGACTGCGTCCTCGGCTCCGCCTCGCTCATCCGCCGGGCCGTCTCCGAGGCGAGCTGGCACGCGGCCCACCGGTCGGCGTTCGGGTCGCTACTGATCGACAAGCCGCTGATGCAGAACGTGCTGGCCGACCTCGCGGTGGAGTCGGAGGCGGCGACCGTCCTCGCGGTGCGGCTGGCCGCCGCCGTCGACGACCTCTCCGACCCCCACGAGTCGGCGCTGCGCCGGATCGCGCTGCCGCTGGCGAAGTTCTGGGTGTGCAAGCGCACCCCGGCCGTGACCGCCGAGGCCCTGGAGTGCCTGGGCGGCAACGGCTACGTCGAGGAGTCGCAGATGCCCCTGCTCTACCGGGAGGCTCCGCTCAACTCGGTCTGGGAGGGGTCCGGCAACGTCAACGCGCTCGACGTGCTCCGGGCACTCTCGCGCGAGCCCGAGGCCCTGGACGCGTGGATCACCGAGGTCGGTCTGGCCCGGGGATCCGACGCCCGGCTCGACCGGGCCGTCGACGACACGCTGGCCCTGCTCGGCTCGATGCTGGGCGACCCCGCCGCCCTGGAGGTCGGTGCCCGCCGCCTGGCCGGCCGGATGGCCGCCGTGCTCCAGGGATCGCTGCTGGTCCGCTTCTCCCCCGCCGAGGTGGCCGACGTCTTCTGCGCCTCCCGGCTCGGGACGTCGTACGACGGCACGTTCGGCGCCCTGGACGGCGGCGACCTGCGCGGGATCGTCGACCGGGCGACCCCCCGCCGGTGACCGCGCGGATCCAGTCGGTCAACGTCGGCTCCGCGGAGCCCAACCCGGCCCGGCGAGGCGGTGGCGTCACCGGCTTCGGGAAACGCCCGGTCGGGTCGGCCCTGCTCCGCGCCCCGGGACCGGGTGGCAGCGGCCTCGAGGGAGACGTCATCGGCAACCCGCGGTTCCACGGCGGCGACCTCCAGGCGGTCTACGCCTACGCGCGCGAGGAGCTCGACACCTGGGAGGAGCGGCTCGGGCTGGACCTGCCCGACGGCGCCTTCGCCGAGAACCTGACCCTGCGCGGGCTGGACGTCGACGCGAGCCGGGTCGGCGACCTGTGGGCGATCGGCGCGGAGGTCGTGCTCGAGGTGACCGCGCCACGCACGCCGTGCCGCACCTTCGCCAACCGGATGGGCGTCAAGGGCTGGATGCGGCAGTTCACCGAGGCGGGCAGGCCCGGCGCCTACCTGCGGGTGGTGTCGCCAGGCGTGGTCCGGGTCGACGACCCGGTCGTCGTGACGCCGGCGACCGACGGTGCCCCTCTGCACGACGTGTTCCGGGAGATGATGGGACAGACCGCCCCGCCGACCCCTTCACCGCACACCTGACTCAGCCCTACCGTCTCCGGCATGGGATCCCGGGCGTTGTTGGGCGCGGCTGACGTCACCGACGACCAGCTGGCCGCGATCGTCGCCGGCCTCCTCCACGAGGACTCGGTGGACGTGCTCGACGTCGAGGTGGAGCGGGTCGCCTACGACATGCCTGCCATCACCACGGCGTCGCGGCACTGGGTGAGCGGCACCGCGACGACGTCGCGTGGCACCGAGCCGTGGCGGATCTTCGTCAAGCACATCCAGTCGTGGAGCAGGCACCCGTTCTTCCAGTACGTGCCGGCGGAGTTCCAGGCGATGGCCGCCGCCTCCGTCCCGTGGCGGACCGAGGCGGAGGTCTACCGCTCCGACCTGGCCGATCGACTCCCCGCGGGGCTGACGATGCCCCGCCCCCTCCACGTGGTGGACCTGGACGAGCTCTCCGCGGCGATCTGGATCGAGGACGTCTCTGCTGCCGAGATGGACTGGGACCTCGATCGCTACCGCCGGGCGGCCTACCTGCTCGGCCGTCTGGCCGCGAGCCCCGACGTGGCACCGCTCGCCGCGCTGCGAGACGTGGACTGGAGCCTGTCGTCCTACACGTTCGGCCGCGTCGCGGTCGACGTGACGCCGATGCTGCAGGGCGACGAGGTGTGGCAGCACCCGCTCTGCGCGGCCTTCGACGACGACCTGAGGGACCGTCGCCGACGTACGGCCGACCGGGCCCCCGCGCTGGCCGCCGAGGGCGACGCCCTCCCGCGGCTCACCAGCCACGGCGACGCCTGCCCGAACAACCTGCTGGACGGTCCGGGCGGCGACATCATGATGATCGACTTCGGCTTCTGGGGCCCGGCACCGGTCGGCTTCGACCTCCAGACACTCCTGGTCGGCGACGTCCAGATCGGCAAGCGCTCCGCCGATACCTTGGCCGAGGTCGACGAGGCCATCATCCCGGCGTACGTCGAGGGCCTGCGCGACGAGGGCTGCGACATCGCCGAGGCCGTGGTCCGACGCGCCCACGCCATTCGGTCGCTGCTCATGACGGGGCTCTCGGCCGTCCCCGTCGACCTGTTCGACGGCCCAATCACCGACGACACGCTGCGCATCGCCGGTGACCGAGCCGTGATCGCCCGCTACTGCTTGGACCGGCTGGACGCCAGCTCGGGCTGAGGTGCCGCGGTGTGCGCGGCCTCGTACTCCTCGTCGAGCATGTCCGACTCGTCGAACGGCACCTCGCCGGCCAGCACCCGGTCGAACCGCTCGCGGTCGATGCCTCCGGTCCAGTGACCGACCAGCACCGTCGCGACCGAGTTGCCGGCGAAGTTGGTCAGCGCCCGGGCCTCGGACATGAAGCGGTCGATCCCGACGATCACGCCCACGCCGTCGACGAGCTCGGGACGGTGGGAGCTGAGCCCGCCCGCCAGCGTGGCCAGTCCGGCGCCGGTGACGCCCGCGGCCCCCTTGGAGGCGATGACCATGAACACCAGCAGGGAGATCTGCTCGCCGATCGAGAGCGGGTCGCCCAGCGCCTCGGCGATGAACAGCGAGGCCATCGTCAGGTAGATCGCCGTGCCGTCCAGGTTGAACGAGTAGCCGGTGGGGACCACCACGCCGACCGTGGTCTTGTCGATGCCGGCGTGCTCCATCTTCGCGATCAGCCGTGGCAGCGCGGACTCCGACGACGACGTCGAGAGGATCAGCAGGAACTCGCGGGCGAGGTAGCGCAGCAGCGTGAACAGGTTGACGCCTGCGGTGAGCCTCAGGACGGCACCGAGCACGATGAACACGAATACGAAGCAGGTCACGTAGAACGCCACCATCAGGATCGCGAGGCTCTTGAGGGCATCCAGCCCGGTCTCGCCGACCACCGCCGCGATCGCTCCGAAGGCGCCGATCGGCGCGGCCCACATGATCATGGCCAGCACCCGGAAGACGAGTCGCTGGAGCACCTCGATCACCCGGAGGACCGGCTTGCCGGCCTCACCCATCCGCTGCAGGGCGAACCCGACGAGCAGCGCGACGAGCAGCGTCTGCAGCACCTCGCCGCTGGTGAGCGCCGAGAACAACGAGTCCGGGATGATGCCGAGCAGGAACTCGGTCGTGCTGCCGTGCCCCTCCTCGGCCGCGGCCTGTCCGGCGCTGGAGGCCTCCTCGTCGATGTCGAGGTTCTCGCCCGGCTTGATGAGGTTGCCCACCACCAGGCCGATGGCCAGGGCCACCGTCGACATCGTCAGGAAGTAGCCGAGGGCCAGGCCGCCGACCTTGCCCACCCTGGCGGCGCTGGCGACCGACCCCACGCCGATCACGATCGTGCAGAAGATGACCGGCTGGATCATCATCGTGATCAGCGAGACGAAGCCCTCACCCAGGGGTTTGAGCTCGATGGCGAAGTCCGGGAACACCAGTCCGACCAGGACCCCGAGGGCGACCGCGGCGATGACGGCGATGTAGAGGTAGTGGGTGCGGTCGCGCGTGGACGGCGACTGCTCCGCGGTGGTGGCGCTGTTGTTGGACATGGGGCCTCCCGAGACTGCGGCGGCGTCCCCGCGACGTCACCGCGACGCCCGAGGAGGTACCCCGAAGCCTGACCCGGCTCACCCGCACCGGTCCCCTCGGCTCAGGAGGGGACCGTCAGACGAGCTCGAGCCCCGGGTAGAGCGGGTGCTTGTCGAGCATCTCCGCCGAGGCGTCCTTGACCTTGTCGGCCACGCCGTCGGCCAGGACGTACGACGCCTTCGACGGCCCGCCCGCCTTGGTGGCGCCGGGCTGGGTGTTCTGCAGCACCTGCACGATGAGCTCGGCGGTCCGGTCGAACTCGTCGTGACCGAACCCCCGGGTGGTGAGCGCCGGGGTGCCCAGGCGGATGCCCGAGGTGTACCAGGCACCGTTGGGGTCGGCCGGCACCGAGTTGCGGTTGGTGACGACGCCCGCGTCGAGCAGGGCGCTCTCGGCCTGGCGGCCGGTCAGGCCGAACGAGGTGACGTCGAGCAGCACGAGGTGGTTGTCCGTGCCCCCGGTGACGAGGTTGGCGCCACGGCTCAGGAAGCCGTCGGCCAGGGACTTGGCGTTGTCTGCGATGCGCTGGGCGTAGCCCCGGAACGAGTCCTGTCGTGCCTCGGCGAGCGCGACCGCCTTGGCGGCCATGATGTGCGAGAGCGGGCCGCCGAGGACCATCGGGCACCCCCGGTCGACCGAGGGTGCGTACTCCCCGGTGGCGAGCACCAGGCCCCCACGAGGACCGCGCAGGGACTTGTGCGTCGTCGTCGTGGTGACGTGCGCGTGCGGCACGGGGTCCTCGTCGCCCGTGAAGACCTTGCCGGCCACCAGCCCCGCGAAGTGGGCCATGTCGACCATCAGGGTCGCGCCCACCTCGTCGGCGATCTCGCGCATCTTGGCGAAGTCCACCCGGCGGGGGTACGCGGAGTAGCCACCGACCAGGATCAACGGCTTGAACTCGCGCGCCTTGGCCGCGAGGAGGTCGTAGTCCAGCAGGCCGGTCTCCGGATCGGTGCCGTACTGCTGCTGGTGGAACATCTTGCCGCTGATGTTGGGCCGGAAGCCGTGGGTCAGGTG
>NZ_JAEMSS010000214.1 GCF_016462705.1 Nocardioides sp.
CTTGGCCTCGGTGTTGCCGAGCTTGGTCTTGGTCTGACCCTCGAACTGCGGCTCGCCGAGCTTGATCGAGATGATCGCGGTCAGGCCCTCGCGGATGTCGTCACCGGAGACCCGGTCCTCACGCTTCTTGATCAGGCCCCACTCCTCGCCCCAGTGGTTGACCAGGGAGGTCAGCGCGGCCCGGAAGCCCTCCTCGTGGGTGCCGCCCTCGTGGGTGTTGATGGTGTTGGCGAAGGTGTGCACCGACTCGGTGTAGGAGTTGCTCCACTGCATCGCGACCTCGAGGCTCATGTGGTTCTCCACACTCGCGGGCGTCTCGGCCTCGAAGTCGATGATCGTCGGGTTGGCGGGCTGCTTGCGGCGGTTGAGGTGCTCGACGAAGTCCACCAGTCCGCGGTCGTACTTGAAGACCTGCTCGCTGCCGCCACCCTCGGCCCGGCGGATCGAGCTCGGCTCGGCCTGGTCGACCTCCTCGTTGATCGTGTCGTCCTCGACGGCGTCGACCATGGCCTCGGCCGCCGGACGCTCGTCGCGCACGACGATCTCGAGACCCTTGTTGAGGAACGCGTACTCGCGGAAGCGGGTGGCGATCGTCTCGAGGTTGTAGTCGGTGGTCTCGAAGGTCTCCTCGGAGGCCCAGTAGGTGACCGTGGTGCCGGTCTCCTCACCGTCCTCGAGGGGGCGCACGTCCTCGAGCGGGCCGTCGGGGTCGCCGTGGTTGAAGGACTGGCGCCAGAGGTGGCCGCGGTTGCGGACCTCGACGACGAGCCGGGTGGACAGCGCGTTGACGACGGACACGCCCACGCCGTGCAGGCCGCCCGAGACCTTGTAGCCGCCGCCGCCGAACTTGCCGCCGGCGTGCAGCTGCGTCAGGGCGATGGTGACCGCGGGCAGCTCCTGACCGGGCGCGGTGTCGGTGGGGATGCCGCGGCCGTTGTCCTGGACCCGGACCGCACCGTCGTCGGTCAGGGTGACCACGATCCGGTCGCAGTAGCCGGCGAGCGCCTCGTCGACCGCGTTGTCGACGATCTCCCAGATCAGGTGGTGCAGGCCTCGCTCACCGGTCGAACCGATGTACATGCCCGGCCGCTTGCGGACCGCTTCGAGCCCCTCGAGGACCTGGATCGCCGAGGCGTCGTACTCGACGCCGTTGGGTGGCGCCGGAGGGTTCTCGATCGTCACGGGGCCACCTTTGTTGTACGCGCTCGGGTCGGCGCTGGGTTCTGCGTCTGGACATGGAGCAGGCCGTGCACCGTGGGGAAGTACCGAGGTGACGGCCGGACTCCACAATACCGGCTAGAAGGCCGCATTCCACGCAATGACCCCCACAAGCCGGGGTGACCTGTGCGCAGACGGGCCTCTCAGCGGCCTGTGGAGGCCTCCGGGACGGGCGAACAGGGGGTCACGTGAGTCCCTGTACCGGCGCCCGGCCCGCAGATCGGCCCTGGCGGCCTCCTGCCCCGATCAGCCGTACGTGTCCCTCGGGCCACGTCCGTCCCGGCTCGACAGCCGGCCCTTCTTCCAGCTCGGGCCGTGCGGGCCGAGGATCTCCAGGATCGTGACGGTGCCGTCGCCGAGGTCCTCGTTGAGGCGCCGCAGCACGGTCGGGGTGAGCAGCTTGAGCTGGGTGGCCCACGCGGTCGAGTCGGTGCGGACCACGAGCTTGCCGTCGGTGAAGGTCTCCGGCGTGGAGTGCGCGGCGACCTCGTCGCCGACCAGCTCCGGCCACCGGGCGAAGACCCCACGGACCCGCAGCTCGAGCTCCCAGCCCTGCTCGCCGACCAGCTTGTCGACCATCGCGCCCAGGAGCTGCGGGTCGCGGTCGTCGGGATGGGCACCGCTGACGGTCGTGCCCTCCGCCGCCGCGGACCGCCGGCCACGACGACGGCGGGCGGCCGGCGTGGAGCCCGCGGTCGCCCTGGTCTGGGCGCGGGCGAGGTCGAGCCCGTCGTCCTGGTGCGGCTGGGCCGGCTGGGGGGACCCGGGTCCGGGCTCCTGCGGGTCAGCCATCCCGGGTGACCTCCCCGCCGGCCACGACGAACCGGGCCCCCGACAGCGCCGCAGGGATGTCGTCCGGCACCGCGGCGGTGACCAGCACCTGCTCGGCGCCCGAGACCAGGTCGGCCAGCTGGGCCCGGCGCTCGGTGTCGAGCTCGGCGAACACGTCGTCGAGGACCAGGATCGGGTCGTCGCCGTCGGCGCGGAGCAGGTCGTACGCCGCCAGCCGCAGCGCGAGCGCGAACGACCAGGACTCCCCGTGGCTGGCGTACCCCTTGACCGGGAGCTTCTCCCCGGTCGAGCCCGCGGGCGCCAGGGTCAGGACCAGGTCGTCGCGGTGCGGGCCGACCAGCGTCAGGGCGCGGTCGAGCTCCTCCTTGCGGCGTTCGGCGAGCGTGGCGAGGAACGACCCGGCGAGGTCGGCCTCGAGCGGGACCGTGGCGCGGTAGTCGAGCTCGGCGTCCTCGCGGGACGCTCCCCGGGCCACCGCCTCGTAGGCCTTGCCGACGTAGGGCCGCAGGTCGTCGACGAGCGCCACCCGCGCGGCCAGGAGCTCGGCGCCGTGCTGGGCGAGCTGCTCGTCCCAGACCACCAGGGTCGAGGCCGCGAACTCGTCGTCCCGCCGGCCGCGCCGGGCCGCCAGCATCGACTTCAGGAGGGAGTTCCGCTGCTTGAGGACGCGCTCGTAGTCGGCCCGCAGCCCGGCCAGCCGCGGCGTACGCAGGACCAGCAGGTCGTCGAGGAAGCGCCGGCGCTCCGAGGGGTCGCCCTTGACCAGGGCCAGGTCCTCGGGCGAGAAGACCACCGTGCGCACCAGGCCGACGAGGTCGCGGGCGCGGGGCAGGACGGACTTGTTGACCCGGGCCCGGTTGGCCTTGCCCGGGTTGATCTCGATCTCGAGCACCGCGGTCCGGCCGTCCTTGACCACGGCCGCCCGCACGACCGCCTGCTCGGAGCCGGCCCGGACCAGTGGCGTGTCGGTGGCGACCCGGTGCGAGGAGAGCCGGGACAGGTAGTCGATGGCCTCGACCAGGTTGGTCTTGCCCTGACCGTTGCGGCCGACGAATGCCGTCACGCCCGGGTCGAGCGCGACGTCGGCCGTCGCGTACGACCGGAAGTCGTGGAGGGTCAGGTGCGCGACGTACACAGGGTCATCATCGCGCCCGCACGGTCAGGCGGTGTCGGTCGCGGTGTCCGCCGGGGCGTCGCCGCCCGTCGCCTCCCCGCCGGGCGGGGGCGGGGTGTGCACGGCGTGCCCCCCGAACTGGTTGCGCATGGCGGCGATCGCCTTCATCGCCGGGCTGTCGTCCTGCCGCGAGGTGAACCGGGCGAACAGCGAGGCGGCGATCACATGCATCGGGACGGCGTTGTCGATGGCCGCCTCGACCGTCCACCGCCCCTCGCCGCTGTCCTCCGCGTAGCCCCGGAGCTGGTCGAGGTGCTCGTCCTCGTCCAGGGCGGCGACCAGCAGGTCGAGCAGCCAGGACCGGATGACGGTGCCGCCGCGCCACGAGGCGAAGATCTCGGGCACGTTGTCGACCTGGTCGACCGCCTCGAGGAGCTCCCAGCCCTCGGCGTAGGCCTGCATCATCGCGTACTCGATACCGTTGTGGACCATCTTGGCGAAGTGACCGGCACCGGGCTTCTTGCCGGCGTGCACGAAGCCGAACTCGCCTTCGGGACGCAGCGCGTCGAATGCGGGCTGCACCTTGGCGACGTCCTCGTCAGACCCGCCGCACATCAGGGCGTAGCCGTTCTCGAGCCCCCAGACCCCACCGGAGACACCGCAGTCGACGAAGCCGATTCCTCGCTCGGCGAGCATGGTGGCGTTGAGCTCGTCGTCGGTGTACTTGGAGTTGCCGCCGTCGAGGACCAGGTCGCCCTCGCCGAGCAGGTCGGCGAGCTGGCGGATGGTGTCCCGGGTCGGCTCACCGGCGGGCACCATCACCCAGACGACCCGGGCACCGCCGTCCGGACCCGGCAGCTGCTCGACCATCTCGGCCAGGCTGGCCACGTCGGCGAGGTCCGGGTTCATGTCGAAGCCGACGACCGTGAGGCCGGCGTTGCGCATCCGGGTGCGCATGTTGCCGCCCATCTTGCCGAGGCCGACGAGACCGATGTGCAGGGGCACTGAGAACCTCCGGGTGGCGGTGGGCGGCGTCAGGAGAGCAGACGCCGTGGCATCAGGAGATACCGGAACGCCGGTACCCCTGTGCTGCCCGGCTCCACGTGCCCGCTGATGACGACGGGCTTGGAGGCCTGGGTGAAGGCGAGCTCGACGACGGGCTCGTCGATGGCGGTCAGGCCGTCGAGCAGGAACTGCGGGTTGAAGCCGGTGGTGATGTCCTCGCCCTCGACCTCGGCCTCGATGGACTCGGAGGCCTGCGCCTCGTCGCCCGACCCGGCGTCGAGGGTGAGCACACCGGCGGAGAAGGCCATCTGCACCGCGGTGTTGCGCTCGGCGACGAGCGCGACCCGGCGTACGGACTCGATGAGGGCGGCCTTGTCGACCCGGGCGACGGTCTGGTGCTCGGCGGGGAACAGGCTGCGGACCTTGGGGAAGTCACCGTCGAGGAGACGGGTCGTCGTGCGCCGGGTGCCGCCGGCGGCCGCGCCCTCGAAGCCGATGATCCCCTCGCCCGCACCGCCGCTGGCCAGCGCGATGGTCACCTCGCTGCCGCTGGTCAGCGACTTGGCGGTGTCGCCGAGCACCTTGGCGGGCACCAGTGCGGCCAGGGTGTCGTCGGGGGTGCGCGGGTCCCAGCCCAGCTCGCGGTGCGAGAGCCGGAACCGGTCGGTGGCCAGGAGCGAGATGGTCGAGCCGTCGATCTCGAGGCGTACGCCGGTGAGCACGGGCAGCATGTCGTCGCGGCCGGCCGCGGTGACCGCCTGCGCGACGGCATGGGCGAACTGGTCGCTCTGCACCGTGCCGGTGGCCTCGGGCATCGACGGCAGCGCCGGGTAGTCCTCGACGGGCATGGTCTGCAGGCTGAACCGGGCCGAGCCGCAAGTCAGCGAGACCCGGGCACCGTCGGTCACCATCTCGACCGGCTTGGCCGGGAGGCTGCGGCAGATGTCGGCCAGCAGCCGGCCGCTCACCAGTGCGCGGCCCTCGTCGGCCACCTCGGCCTGGAGGGTGGCCCGGGCGGAGGTCTCGTAGTCGAAGGTCGAGAGGACCAGCCCGTCGTGGCCCGCCTCGATCAGGAGGCCGGCGAGGACCGGGACGCTGGGACGGACCGGGAGGCTGCGAGCCGCCCAGGCGACGGCGTCCGCGAGCACGTCGCGATCGACGCGGAACTTCACGATGTCGAGCCCTTCGACGAGGCGGCAGGGGAGGGTGGTGCGCAGGGATGGGAGGTGAATCCTGCCATGCGGCGCACAGCGCGGGGAACGGTCGGGGAGCTTGTCCACAGGGAGGGGGCCGAGTGGAGTTCCACCGATCGCCGAGCAATCAGAGTCTCGTCGTAGTCATAGGGTCGGTGGAATCTGTGGAGAACAGGCGTTTGTGCAGGTCGCGCCGCATGAACGCCCTCCACAGGACCATGTGGACAGCTGTGGACGACCAGGGGTCCGGTGTGCACGGCGAGCCGGCCGGTGGAACCAGCGGTCCGCGCGTCCCCAGATCCTCCCCGTGTAGTTCGCACCATCGAGGCGGTGTCGTCCACAGCCCTCGGGAGTCGCGGCGAGGTCACGACTGGCGGGCCTGGACCTTGATCCGGTTGGTGAGCTCGGAGACCTGGTTGAACACCGCGCGACGCTCGGCGAGCAGCTGGTTGATCTTGCGGTCGGCGTACATGACGGTGGTGTGGTCGCGGCCGCCGAACTGGGCGCCGATCTTGGGGAGCGACAGGCTGGTCAGCTCGCGGCACAGGTACATCGCGATCTGACGGGCCATCACCAGGTGCCGGCCGCGGCTGGGGCCGGTGAGGTCGTCGATGGAGAGGCCGAAGTAGGCGGCGGTCTGGGCGATGATCAGTCCGGCGGTGATCTCGGGCTCGCCACCCTCGGGGATCAGGTCCTTGAGGACGATCTCCGCCAGGGTCATGTCGACCTCCTGGCGGTTCAGGTTCGCGAAGGCGGTCACCCGGATCAGGGCGCCCTCGAGCTCGCGGATGTTGGTCTGGATCTTGGAGGCGATGAACTCGAGCACGTCCGGGGGCGCCGTGAGCCGGTCCATCGCGGCCTTCTTGCGCAGGATCGCGATCCGGGTCTCGAGGTCGGGTGGCTGGACGTCGGTGATCAGGCCCCACTCGAACCGGTTGCGGAGCCGGTCCTCGA
>NZ_JAEMSS010000215.1 GCF_016462705.1 Nocardioides sp.
GACCCCGCGCGAGAAGCGGCGGCGCCGGGCGGCCGGGCCGTGCGGCACCAGCGGGCCGGTCACGGGGTCCACGGCGCCGAGGACGGCGACCGCGGCGCGCCGGACCACCGTCAGCGGAGCCGGCGGCACCATCGTCGAGCTGCCCTGCTCGCTGCGGTCGAGGCCGGTGACGATGGCGCTCAGCCGGGCTCCGCGCGCGGCCCGGACCCCGATCGCCTCGGTCACGGTCACGCCGGCGACCCGGTCGTCGTCGAGCGTGGTCTCCCGGGTCGTGAACAACCCACGCCGCAGGTGCCAGTCCCCACCCGGCCCGGGCGGGCGCCGGACGACCTGGAAGGCCCAGTTCGTGACCAGGTAGCCCCCGACGGCGAGGGCCGACATGACCACCAGGGCCAGCACGACGCCGACCGGGACCAGCACGGCGAGGGGAAGCGTCGGACCGCTGAACGACTGGTAGTCCTCGGAGTCCACGTCCTCCCAGAACCCGATGATCTCGAGGAACTGGGCGCCGAGACCGAGTGCGGCGGCGGCGATCACGACACCGCTCCCGGTCAGCGGCGCGTACCTCAGCCAGGACGGTTCGAAGGCCACCACGACCTCCTCGGCCACCGGCGCGGCGCCGGACGCCTCCGGCGCGGCGTCGTCCGCGTGGCTCACCCGTAGCAGCCCCTCGCGCAGCTCCCGGGCCCGGGCGACGGGCAGGCCGTCGAGGTCGAGCTTCTCGTCGTCGCTCGTCGAGGCGGTGCCGGTCCCCACCCGCAACGTGGTCAGCCCCAGCGCCCGCTGGATCAGCGAGGAGGTCAGGTCGACCGTGCGGACCCGCTCGACGGGTGTGGAGAGCACGTGCCTGCTGACCAGGCCGCGGCGGAGCTCGACCCGGCCCGCCACCACCCGGAAGCTGGTCGTCAGGTAGCGCAGCAGTCCGATGCCGATGGGGATCACGATGCCGAACGCCTGCCACACCTGGCCGCCGGCGGCCTGGCCGGCGAAGAGGATGGCGATCAGGGCGGGCAGGAAGCGGATGACCTCGCGGACCGGGTGCACCAGCAGCATCCGCGGGTCGAGGCGCTGCCACTCCTGGTCCCGCTGGAGCTCGGTCACGTGGCGTCGCCCTCGACGGCGTCCGCCCTGAGGGTCAGCTCGTCGACGAGCCGGCGAGCGTCGTCCCTGTCCAGGCCCGAGATCCGCAGCGCCCCGGCGGCGGAGGCGGTCGTGACGGTCACCGTCGCGAGCCGGAACAGCCGCTCGACGGCACCTTCAGCGTGGTCGACGGTCTGGATCCGCGACATCGGCGCGATCCGGCGCTCCCGGGCCCACCACCCGGTCTGGGTGTAGACCGCCGTCTCGGTGACCTCCCAGCGGTGCACGAGGTAGCGCCACTGCGGCACGACCGCTGCCCAGGCCAGATGGGCCCCCACGGCCAGGGCGAAGACCCACCAGGGCACGTCGACCTCGTCGACGAGACCGTCGGCGACGGCCAGGACCGTGAAGGTCATGAGCGCCTCGACCAGCGCGGAGACCCGCCACATCAGTCGTGCTCGCGGGCTCACCCGGCGGGCCGGCTCCCGCAACGCTGGAGCGGCTGCCATGTCGCCGAATCTACGCGGTCGGCGTGGTCACCTCGTCCAGCCCACCCGGGTGACCGCCACGGTGGCCCTGCGGCCCAGCGTCAGGGAGAGCTTCCGCGCGGCGCTGACGGGCAGCAGCAGCGTGACGGTCCTCGTGCGTCCGGGCCGCACCGCGACCTTCTTCGTGCTCTTCCCGGCCGAGACCTGGAGCACCGTCGCGGCCGAGGCGCCGGAGACCGTGACCTCGACCAGGACCCGCTCGGCCATCGGGCTCACGCCCAGCTTCGCGGTCCGCCTCCCCTGGAACGTCGCCTTCAGCACCCTGCCGGACGCGGGGTAGGTGCAGGCCGCCGTGCGGACCTCGATCGCCCGCAGCCCCACGGTCGTCCGCCGCGGGTCGAGCACCATGCCGGGCGCCACGGCGCACTGGAACTCCTTGTCGATCGCACCGGCCTCCAGCACGACGACCCGGTGGCCCGGGTCGAACTTCGTGGCGCCCCGGGGCTGCACCTGCCCGGAGACCCGGGCGGTGCCGGTGACGACCACGCGGCTGGGTGCGACGGCGCCCTTCTTCGAGGGTGGCAGCGTCGGTCGGTAGATGCCGGCGACGTTGGCGACGTAGTCCCCGTCGACCCGCAGGACGCCGGTCGGCGTGACCACGGCCGGCCCGGCGTACAGGTCCCCGATGACCTGGCCGGTGCCGTTGATGCGGGCGCCGCTGACGAACGACGTGTACGGGACGTCCCACTCGGAGCGGCCCACGTGGAGCACCTCGCCGGACCCGCCGAGGTCGACCCACTTGATGAGCGCCGGGTCGCCGGTCCCGTCGCCGAGCCTCAGCTGCGCGGCCGACGACAGGCGGACCTCCCCGAGGGTCGTGCAACAGCCGCCCGAGGAGATCTTCCCGCCCGCCGGCACGTGCAGCGTGGACCCGTCGGGGACGGTGAGGCGGCTGTGGCCCTCCACGCGAAGGGTCGAGCCCGGCGTGCCTCCGGTGACGGTGAGCCCGCCCTTCGGCGTGAGGACGCCGTGCTGCCCGGGCACGTTGCGGTCCCAGTAGCTGATGCGGGAGGTGGTGCCGGCGACCGTCGCGACGGGCACGCCCGCGTCGACGGTGAGGTCGCCACGGATCGTCGCACCGGCCAGGCGCACCGCCCCGGCCCCGGTGATCCGGCCGACCCCGGAGGTGGTGGCGAACTCGCCGAGGGTCAGCACCGAGCCTCCGGCCAGCGTCAGCGTCTCCCCGTCGTCCAGGAACTTCATCGTGGTGTCGGGCCGTCGCGGGTCCGCCGCGACGAAGGCGTCGCCGTCGGTCTCGACGAGGTCCAGGGTGCCCCCGCCGGTGACCGAGGCGTCTCCGACGGTGCCGGTGGCGGCGTCCCCGCCGACCCGGACCGGGCCCCCGACCACCTCGAGGGTGTTGCCGGACGGCACCTCGACCTCTCCCGCCAGGTCCAGCCCGAGCTGGCGGAGGTGGGCGGTGAAGCCCGTCGCGCCGGCGAGCCGGAGCCGGCCGTCGACGACGACGGTCGACGTCGGGCCGGTGCAGCAGCGGCTGCCGAGGATGGACGCGCCGGTGTCGAGGTGGAAGGTGGCCGCGCTGCCGATCCGCAGGTTGCTGTCGAACATGAGGGTCAGCCAGGCCTGGTCGCCGGCCCCGAGTCCCAGCGGCATGTGCACGTCGCTCATGAACGTGAGCTCCTGGTCACCCCCGGCCCCGAAGGTGAGCGGGGTCTGCTGCGGGCTGACCAGCGACGGCAGGGGGTCGAGCGGCGGTGCGGAGACCGTCAGGTCGACGTTGATCGCGCCTCCGGTCCACTGGAGGTTGCCGACGATGACGTGGCTGTCCCCGGAGAACGCGACCGAGGTGCTCGGGTCGCCCTGGACGGTCAGCTGGGACAGCGTCACGTCGGGGACGTTCTCGATGTTGCTGTGGCTCCCTGAGGGGCGGGCGGCGAGCGACACCCCGTCGCCGTTGCCGGGGATGCCCTGCGGTGACCAGTTCTGCGGGTTGCCCCACTGCGGGCTCACGTCGCCCGTCCAGGTGTAGATCGTGGCGGCGTGCGCAGGCGCGGCGCCTACGACGATGCCGAGTCCGGTCAGGGGGAGCAGCACGGCGAGGGCGGCTGCGAGCGTGCGGGGGCGGGGGCTCCGAGAGTCCATCCCGCTAGGATCACCGCTCGGACGGGCCCTGGCATCAGGGTCAGTCCCTTACATCAGCACCGAGCCCGGGCCCGCGTGGGACTCAGTCCTTGAGCTCGCAGATGACCGCGCCGTTGGTGACGGTGGCCCCGACCTCCGCCTGGAGGCCGGTCACGGTGCCGGCCTTGTGGGCCTTGAGCGGCTGCTCCATCTTCATCGCCTCGATGACCACGACCGTGTCGCCCTCGGCGATCTCCTGGCCCTCCTCGACCACGACCTTCACGATCGTGCCCTGCATGGGGCTGGTCACCGCGTCACCGCTGGCGGCCGCCCCGGCCCGCTTGCCGCTCGCCCGCTTCGGCTTCTTGGCCGCCGCTCCGCCCGCCGCGACGGCGCCGAGGCCGCCGGGCAGGACGACCTCGAGCCGCTTCCCGCCGACCTCGACGACGACGGTCTGCCGCTCCGCCGGCTCCTCGGCCTCGGCCGCGTCGCCGCCGTGGGGCTGGATCTGGTTGTCGAAGTCGGTCTCGATCCACGTCGTGTAGACGGTGAACTCGCCCTCACCGGTGGGTGTGGAGGCGCCGACGTACGCCGGGTCGTCGACCACCGCACGGTGGAAGGGGATGACCGTCGGCATGCCGTCGACCACGAACTCGTCGAGCGCCCGGCGCGAGCGCTCCAGGGCCTGGGTACGGTCGCGGCCGCTCACGATCAGCTTGGCGATCAGCGAGTCGAACGAGCCGGGGATCGTCTCGCCGGTGTCGTAGCCCCCGTCGAGGCGCACGCCGGGGCCGCTCGGCGGGTGCCAGCGCGACAGCGTCCCCGGGGCGGGCATGAAGTTGCGGCCGCCGTCCTCGGCGTTGATCCGGAACTCGATGGAGTGGCCGCGGACCTCCGGGTCGCCGTAGCCCAGCTCCTCGCCGGCGGCGATCCGGAACATCTCGCGGACCAGGTCGATCCCCGTGACCTCCTCGGAGACGCAGTGCTCCACCTGGAGGCGGGTGTTGACCTCGAGGAACGAGATCGTGCCGTCCTTGGCGACCAGGAACTCGCAGGTGCCGGCGCCGACGTAGCCCGCCTCGCGCAGGATCGCCTTGGAGGCCTCGTAGAGCCGGGTCACCTGGTCGTCGGTCAGGAAGGGCGCGGGGGCCTCCTCGACCAGCTTCTGGTGCCGGCGCTGGAGGGAGCAGTCGCGGGTCGAGACCACCACGACGTTGCCGTGCTGGTCGGCCAGGCACTGGGTCTCGACGTGCCGCGGCTGGTCGAGGAACTTCTCCACGAAGCACTCGCCACGGCCGAACGCACTGACCGCCTCGCGGACCGCGGACTCGAAGGCATCGGCGACCTCCGACATCTCGCGGGCCACCTTCAGCCCGCGGCCGCCACCACCGAACGCCGCCTTGATCGCGATCGGGAGGCCGTGCTCCTCCGCGAACCTGACCGCCTCGTCGGCGTTCTCGAGCGGGTCCTTGGTGCCGGGTGCCAGCGGGGCGCCGACCTTCTCGGCGATGTGCCGGGCCCGGACCTTGTCGCCGAGGCTCTCGATCGCCGCCGGGGGCGGACCGATCCAGATGAGCCCGGCGTCGAGGACGGCCTGGGCGAACCCGGCGTTCTCGGCGAGGAAGCCGTAGCCGGGGTGCACCGAGTCGGCGCCGGTCTTGTGCGCCACCGCGACGATCTTGTCGATGTCGAGGTAGGAGTCGGCGGGCGTCGCGCCGCCCAGTGCGTGCGCCTCGTCGGCGAGCCGGACGAACAGGGCGTCGCGGTCGGGCTCGGCGTAGACCGCGACCGAGCCGATCCCGGCGTCCTTGCAGGCCCGGATCACCCGGACGGCGATCTCGCCACGGTTGGCGATGAGGACCTTGCGCAGGGGAGTCAACCGGCTCGTCTCAGGCACGACGGGCAGGTTACCGGTCCCGTGTCCGGCCCTTCCCGAAGGATCCATACTGGGGGACATGCGCTCCCGTTGTGCGGTCTACGTCGACGCGGGATACCTGTTGGCCTCGGCGGCCACGCGGGTGACCGGGACGTCGCTGCGCTCGGGCGTCCACGTGCTCTACGACCACCTGGTGAACGCGATCGTCGAGCAGGCCGAGGAGGCGAGCGGGCTCCCGCTGCTGCGGGTCAACTGGTACGACTCGGGCTCGCGCGGGGGCCTGCCCGACCCGTTCCAGGAGCAGATCGGCATGCTGCCCCGGGTCAAGCTGCGGCTGGGGCGGCTGTCCTACTCGGGCGAGCAGAAGGGCGTCGACCTGCGGATCGGGCTCGACCTGGTCATGCACGCCCGCAACCAGGCCGTCGACATGATCTTCCTGGTCTCCGGCGACGACGACCTGACCGAGGCCGTCGAGGAGGTGCAGGGGCACGGCATCCCCGTGATGCTCCTCGCCGCCCCCGACAAGGACGGCCGTCCGCACGCGGTCAGCCGGCACCTGCTGCGCGAGGCCGACGGCATCGTGACCATCAACCCCGACGCCATCGACATGTACGTCCAGGCCCGGACCCGGCCGGAGCCCGAGCCGGAACCGGCCGCACCCGTCGAGGAGCCGGTCC
>NZ_JAEMSS010000052.1:0-19191 GCF_016462705.1 Nocardioides sp.
GGGGTGGGGTCCTTGTGCTCGGCCTCGACGGTCTTCTGCTCGGTCTGCGGCGCGGGCTTCTGCTCGGTCTGCTGCGCGGGCTTCGGCTCGGCTGCCTTGGCCTCGGCGGGCACGACCTCGGCGGGCTTCGCCGGGGCGGCCGCGTCCCCTGAGCCGTTGCCGGACCCGTTGCCGGAGAAGTAGGCGGCCCACGTAGGCTCCACGGAGCTCGGATCCTGCTGGAAGCGGTCGTGCATCTCCTCGACCAGCCACTCGTTGGCGCCGAACTCCTCGGGAATCGCCGGGGACGTGCTGGTGGATGGGTTGCCTGACTGCGGCACGGGTGGTTTCGCCTCTTCCGTTGGAGATGCTCGACAGGATGTTCAGCAGTGTTCGACAGGGGTGCGGGTCCCGCGCCCCGGTGATCCAGGCTAGTCCTCCCACCCACACAATTGCAGCGGGTGGGCTACCCACGAACCGAGGTGTCGTCAGGCAGGCTGGTGTCGACGACGTACCTGAGCCCGACGAGTGCCTACGAGGGATTGAAGACTTCGGCAGACATGGTTGACCACGATGGCTGAACACAAGCTGAACCACGACCGGGTCCGGAGCAGGTTGCTCCGGCCTGTCGCTGTCCTGGGCGCGGTCATCGTGACCTCGGTCGCCTTCGTCGGGGGGTGCAGCGACGACGACGCCCCTGCCCCGCCCGCGGCGCAGCAACCCAGCGATTCGGCGACGTCGTCGACCCCGGAGACGCGACCGGTCACGACCAAGGCGACGGTCGGGCGCGTGATCGGCAGGCTGGGTGACACGCAGAAGGACCGCATGAAGGCGGAGGTGTCCGCCCTGGTCGACGAGTTCTTCGACAACGCCTACCTGGGCGAGTTCCCCCGCACCTCCTTCGACAAGGCGTACGCCTCCTTCACCGCCGGAGCCCGGGACGACGCCGTCCGCGACGCGGACCTGCTCAGCAACACCGAGATCGCCGAGCAGATCGACACGGCCACCAGCACCAAGCGGCGGGTCGCCCTGGACGTGCTGTCGGTCAAGGGCAAGCCTCAGGGAGTCACGGCCCGGTTCACCCTGGACTTCGAGACTGCGGGGGAGCTCGAACGAACCGACCGGGTCAAGGGGTACCTGCTGCTGGCCGACGAGGGTGAGGGCTGGCGCGTGTTCGGCTACTCGGTGATCAGGAGCGTGATCGCATGACCGGCAGCACCCCCCGGACCCGCCGGTTCCGCCGGTGGCTGACCCCGGTGCTCCTGGGCCTGGTCCTCGCGGTCGCCACGCTCACCGTGCCCGACTCGACCGTCCGGCCGGCCGACATGACGCTGGTCGAGGTCGACCGGGCGACGTCGGTCGACGTCAACCCCGACGTGCTGTGGATCCTCGCCGTGGGCTCCGACGCCCGGCCCGGCGAGGAGATGACGCGCACTCGCGGCGACGCCCTCCAGCTGGTCGGCATCAACACCAGGACCGGTGCGGCGACCGCCATCGGGATCCCTCGCGACTCCTACGTGCCCATCCCCGGCGTCGGCAGCGACCGGGTCAACGCCGCGATGTACTACGGCGGCCCGCAGCTGCTGGGCGAGACCGTCGGCAACCTGGTCGGCGTCCAGCCGGAGTACGTCTTCGTGACCGGGTTCAAGACCTTCCAGAAGATGGTCACCAGCATCGGGGGCTTCTACGTCCACAACCCGGTGGCGTTCAGCGACTCCTCCCTCAAGCCGTCGGGGTTCAAGAAGGGCAAGATCCGGCTCGGCGGCTACACCTCGCTCGCGTTCGCACGGTCGCGGAAGGCTCTTCTCGGGGGCGACTTCGACCGCTCCGCCAACCAGCAGCGGATCCTGCGTGGCATCCACCACAAGATCCGCCAGAAGGCGGGCACGCGCGGCTTCCTCGAGCGTGGGGTGCTCAGCGCGATGGCCAACATGGAGACCAACGTGTCCCCGGCGGTGCTCTACCGGATCGCGCACGCCATCACCACGCTCCGGGCCCGGAAGTTCACGACCTGCGTCGTTCAGGGCGCGATCGGCAACGTGGGCGGCGCCAGTGTCGTCCTGCCGTACGTCGACCAGGCCCGTCGCTACGGTGACGAGGCCCGCGACGACGCGACCCTCGAGCGATGCTGACCCGGGGCCCGGCCGGGATGACCGAGGTGACTCGCCGGTGATGGCGATGGCGCACGCCGGCTTCGTCTTCCTGTCCATGCCCAAGGCCGGCTCGACCGCTCTCCAACGGCACTTCAGCCGGCATGCCCAGATCCTGTTCCGCCAGCCTCCGGGGATGAAGCACATGTCCGCGGCGACGTTCGAGAACGTGATGGCGCCCTGGCTGGAGCGCTACGGGCATCCGCGCTCGAGCTACGAGACCGTGTGCCTGGCCCGGCATCCGGTCGACCGGGCCATGTCGTGGTGGCGCTACCGCTCCCGACCGGAGGCCTCGGCGGAGAAGTCCACCGGTGACACGACGTTCGCGCAGTTCGCCGAGGGGCTGGTGACGGGGGAGGTGCCTCTCGGCACGGGGTGGAACTTCGTGACGAGCATGGACGGCAGGGTCCTGGTCGACCGCATCTACCGTTACGAGCACCTCGCCGAGGCCGCCGGCTGGATGGCCGAGCGGCTGGACATCGCGCCGCCGGAGCTCGACCCCACCAACGTGTCGCCGACCCGGGAGACCGAGGTCGACCCGGGCGTCCGGGCCATGCTCGAGACGCACTATGCCGACGACGTGCGGCTCTGGGAGTCGGCTCTCTAGCCCGGTCCCGGACGACAGCAGCCGGGCGCCCCCGAAGGGACGCCCGGCCGCTGGTGAGCGAGGTCAGGTCACTTGAAGAAGATGCGACCCGCCGCCTGTCCGAGGGTGAGGACGACGTTCTCCTCGAACAACGTGATCTGCAGCGCGCGGACCTCGGTGCCGTAGAAGTCGTCGTTCTGCACGACCTGGTAGCGGATGATGCCGCCGTCGAAGGCGTGGCTCTGACCCGGTGCCAGGCTGATCGGCGTGCCGGCGACGCTGAGCGAGCCGATCGACGTCGACACGCTCCGCTTGACCTTCTTGTTGAGGCCCTTGCTCTTCATGTTGACCCGCGAGAGCAGGTTGGAGATCTCGATCTGCGCGGCCGGGATCGACACCGCGCCGATCTCGCTCTGGACCCAGCCCTTGGCCTTGCCCTTGGGCTGCTGCTTGCCCATCCAGGAGTACTTGACGCCCGACAGGTTGACCAGGCCGAGCACCGAGGCGGCGCCGACCGACTTGGACTTGACCTTGCCGTCGGTGCCGCTGCAGGGGATGTTCTGCGAGCTCACGCCGCCGAACTGCACGAGGTCGCCGATCCGCAGGTCGAGGGCGGACATCGTGGAGCGGAAGACGCCGGACTCGACGCCGTCGGTGATCTTGCTGGTCGCCCGACCGAGCTGCAGGACCGTCTTCGAGCCGTCCTGGGGGTTGTCGATCTGGACCTTCAGCGCGTACGCGTTGGACTCGGCGTTGTGGTCGGTGGCCTTGCCCGTCGTGCGGCCGAGGGCGAGCGTGCCCAGCCCCGGGATCTCGAGAGTGCCGACGCTCTCCAGCAGGTCGATGATCTGGTTGACGGTCTGGGTGACCGGCAGGTTGTCCTGGATGATGTCGAGCAGGTCCTGGACCTCGGGCGGGATCGGCCCGCCCTCGGGGATCTCGAGGGAGATGTCGCCGAAGCCGAAGCTCTCGGCGTGACCGAACTTGCCCTGGCCGCCGTTCGCGGAGGTGTCGTTCCACGAGTCGGCGATCGACTTGAGGCCCTCGATCTTGAGGACCGGGGTCGAGACCGGGGTGCCGAGCACGTCGACGGTGCCGCCGAGCTTGATGTCGGCGATCACGTTGGTGCCGCGGACGCCGTACCGGTCGCCCTCGCGGTAGGTGAGCGTCCTGCTGGTGCTCGGAGAGATCCGGATCAGGTCGTTGCCGATCGGGAGCAGGTTGTCGGTGCTCAGGGCCGACCCCTTGACTGTCTCGCCGCGGAGCATCCGGGTGCACTTCTGCACGGCGAGGGCGTCCTTGAGGTTGCGGAGCTCGACACCGTTGACGACGACCTTCGTGCCGAAGACGTTGGCCTTGTAGCCGAACTTCGTGATCGCGCCGGCCTTCGCCGCGCTCTGACCCGGCGTCGCCACGGCAGCGGCGTTCGAGGCGACCCCGCCTGCCAGGGCCGCGGCGCACGCAGCTGACACTGCGATCGCCTTCCTGAGACTTCTGTTCACGTTGCCTGCCTTCTCTCCGGAGTGCTCTTGGACACAACAACGGGTCAGCCGTTGCGGGGTTACTAGTCCTTTCGGACCCTTTCGCATAGCCCGTCCGTACCCTGTGCGGGTGCATCGCGGCTTCCGGCAGGATATCCAGGGACTCCGCGCCCTGGCCGTGCTGCTGGTGGCGCTCGACCACGCACGGATCGGGCCCTTCACCGGAGGGTTCGTGGGCGTCGACGTCTTCTTCGTGATCTCGGGCTTCCTCATCACCTCGCTGCTCGTCCGGGAGGCGGAGAAGGAGGGCCGGGTCTCGCTCGTCGGGTTCTACGCGCGCCGGGCCCGCCGGATCCTGCCGGCGGCGACGGTGGTCCTCCTCGCGACGGTCGCCGGCTCGGTGGCGCTGCTGAGTGCCGTGGAGGCGAGCCGTGCCGTCGAGGACGCGGTCTGGGCGACGTTCTTCGCGGCCAACATCAAGCTGACCATCGACGGCACCGACTACTTCCAGGCGGAGGCCGCCCCGTCGCCCCTTCAGCACTACTGGTCGCTCGCGGTGGAGGAGCAGTTCTACCTGGTGTGGCCGCTCCTGGTGCTGCTGCTGTGCCTGCTCGTCGTGCGGGCCCACCGGCCGATCCGCGACGTCGCGGTGCCCGTGCTCACCGTGATCGTGGCCGCGTCGTTCACGTGGTCGGTCGTCCAGACCGGCAGCGACACCGTGGCGGCGTACTTCTCGCCGTTCACGCGGGCCTGGGAGCTCGCCCTCGGTGCGCTGGCGGCGTGCCTGGCGCCGCGGCTGGCGAAGCTCAGGCCCGACCTGCTCGCCGCCGTCTCCTGGCTGGGTCTCGGCATGGTGGTGCTCGCCGCGCTCCGGTTCGACGAGTCGACGCTCTTCCCCGGGTACGCCGCCGCACTGCCGGTCGTCGGGTCGGCGCTCCTCCTGGTGGGTGGGCTGGGGGCGGCCTCCTGGGGTCCGCAGGCCGGGCTGTCGCTGCCGCCCGTTCGGGTCATCGGCGACTGGTCGTACTCGCTCTACCTCTGGCACTGGCCGCTGCTGATCATGGCCGGGGCGGTCTGGGGCGAGCCGTCGGGCCTGTACGGCATCGCGGTGATCGCGGTCGCGACCGCGCTGTCCGGCCTCACGTACGCCTTCGTCGAGCAGCCGTTCCGCAGGGCCGGGTTCGTGACGAGGCACAACCTGCGCGGGGTGCTGCTCTATCCCGCGGTCGTGGTGCTGACCCTGCCGCTGCTCGCCGGCGCGGACCGGGTCGTGGAGCAGCAGGCGACCGGCGGCGGCCCCGCCATCACGGTCACCAGCTACGGGCAGGAGGAGGGCGACCCGGAGCCGGACTTCAGCGACGACCCGGTCGTCGCGCTCGTCGAGGCCTCGGTGCTTGCCGCCCAGAACGGCTACGAGGTCCCGGGCGACCTCAAGCCCCGGATCCTGGACCTCGAGGAGGACCGGCCGGACGTGGGGGAGTGCGAGTACTTCGACATCAACGAGGACCGCCCGCTCTGCCCGCGCGGCGACCCGGACGGCGACAAGACGCTGATCCTGATCGGTGACTCGCACGCGCGGCAGTGGATCCCCGCGCTCGACGAGCTCGGCAGGCGCTTCGGCTACGAGGCGTACTTCCTGGTCCGTGAGGGGTGTCCGTCGTCCGACGTGACACCGTGGCTCAACAACGGGACCGGTCCCGCCGAGCTGTGCGAGGCGTTCCAGGACTGGGCGGTCGAGCAGGTCGAGGAGCTGCGGCCCGAGGTCGTCGTCCTGGGCTCGCAGGCCAACTCCCAGGGCTTCGAGGGCCCTGACGGGGAGAGGGTCACGGACCTCGACGAGCGCGTCGAGATGTACGGCGCCGGGATGACCAGCCAGGTCGAGCGGCTCGAGCCGCACGCGGGACGCGTCATCCTCATCGGCGACCCCCCCGACCTGACGTTCGACCCCGGCACGTGTCTCGACGACCGCGACCTCGGGAAGTGCCTGTCCGACGGCAACCCCACCGGCATCCGCTTCGCCGAGTCCCTGCGGGACGGTGCCCTGGCCGCAGGGGCCGAGTTCGTGGACACCACGCGGTGGTTCTGTGCGTACGGCAAGTGCCCGACCGTGATCGGCGACTACATCGCGCGCCGGGACAGGGCGCACGTCAGCGTCAGCTACGCGGAGTACCTGACCGACGAGCTCGAGGAGCAGCTCCGGCTCGGCCCATGAGCCGTCACTGCCTTGTCAGTGGCGCGACCGGCACCGCACTATGACGCATGGTCGACCAACGGGGCGCCGGCCCGGACGCCTCCCCGGCTGCCGACCCGGCCGACGACCGGGCCGTCGATCTGGTGACCGCCATGGACCGGGTGGGTGACGGGTTCCTCCTGCTGGACCGCGACTGGCGGGTCAGGTTCGTCAACGCGGCCGCGCTGCGGCTGCTGGGGCGAGCGGGCGGCGACCTGCTCAGCAAGAACGTCTGGGCGGAGTTCCCGACCGCCGTCGACTCGACCTTCGACCTCCGCTACCGGGAGGCCCTGGCGACGCAGAGCGTCGTGGAGTTCGAGGAGTACTTCGAGGAGCTGGACTGCTGGTTCTCGATCCGGGCCTACCCGTCGCCGGACGACCTGACGCTGGTGTTCCGCGACGTCACGCGCCTCCACGACCTCCTCGCGGAGCGGCGGGCCCTCCTCGACCGGCTGCTGGAGGCCGAGGACCGCGAGCGGTCCCGGATCGCGAGCGGGATCCACGACGACACCGCCCAGGCGCTCGTCGCCATGGCGCTGCGCCTGGACCTGCTCCGAGCCCACCTGGACACCACGGACCCGAACGTGTCACGACCCCTCGCCGAGCTCGGCGAGCTGGTCACCTCCGCGACGACGGGACTGCGCACCCTGTTGTTCAGCCTGGAGCCCACCGATCCCCACGCGCCGATCGCCGAGTCCCTTCGTCGGCACGCCGCCCACCTCTTCCACGACTCGCACACCGGCTGGTCCGTGGACGACGTCGACGACGGACCTGAGCTGCCCCAGGCCGAACGCAGCCAGGCGCTGCGGATCGCCAAGGAGGCCCTGAACAACGCCCACGCCCACTCCCGGGCCTCCCAGGTGGTCGTCACGGTCAGCGGGCACCGGGACGGGGTGGAGATCGTCGTCGCCGACGACGGGGTCGCGGTGGACCCGGCGGCCTTCGTGTCGGCCCCTGGACACCGTGGCCTGGCGACCATGCAGGACCGCGCGGCCGCCGTGGGCGGCCGGTGCACGCTCGAGCCGTCCGGCACGCACGGCTGCACGGTGCGGATCGTGGTCCCGCGTGCGGCGCCGGCCTGACGGCCGACGGTCAGCGGCCCCTCTGCGCGAGTACGTCGGCGACCGGGCGCCGGAGAGAGCCCGCCCCCGTGCTGGCCCGGCCGACGCGGAGGAGCAGCTGCGGGTGGGTGTCGCCCCCGAGCCGGGTGCGCAGCCGGTCGCGCAGGACCGGCACCTCGATCGGCTGGTTGAGGAACGACGCGCCCAGGCCCTCGGCGGTGGCGCGCAGGAGGAGCAGGGCGACCGCCTGCCCGGCCGACAGCCAGTCCGCGGGCGCGTCGCCCGCGGTGGAGAGGACCAGCAGTGCCGGCGACGCTTGGGCGAGGCGTTGGTCCTTCGTCGCCTGGCGGCCGCCGGTGTCGAACGTCGCCACGATCGTCGGCGCCACCAGTGACGTCACCGCCCCGAGCCCCATGGCGTCGCCGCGGATCCCGTCCCGGCGTCGGGTGTGGTTCGGGCGCATCCAGGCGGCGAGCTCCCGGCGGAACGCGGAGTCGCCGAACTGGACCCGGTCGCCCTCACCGACCAGCGTCACGATGTCCTGCCGCTCCTCGCCGGTGACCACCGTCAGGTCGGCTCCGGCCGACTCCGCCTCGGTCCGGAGCAGGGCCAGGCTCCGCGGCGCGACGGGACCGGCGGCGAACTCGGCACGGTGGGTCCTGCGGGTCTCGATCGCCTGGAACAGCTCCCGGTCGCCTGCGTCCGGGGTGTGCCGGCCGCCCCCCGCGACGATGGCGAGCAGGTCGGCATCGCCCGGGTCGGGGAACGTGGACACCTCTGCGTCGTGCCCGAGTCCTCGGAGCGCGACGCACAGGTGGGCCAGGGCGGCCCCGCAGCTCATCACCAGCTCTCTCCCGTCGGGGTCCACCACGGGAAGTGCTCGGCTGCGATCGGCGTACACGCGGAGCCGTCCGTCCTCCGCAGCCCGGAAGAGCCACGGCTGGGTGTTGTGGCTCGACGGTGCCCTGACGGCATAGGGGAGGAGCTCGTCCCACCTGGGTCGTCGGGTGCCCACCGACCCAGGCTCGTCGAGCGCGGGGGGTCGACGTCAGGGCCGAACGACCCGTGCGGCGGGGTCACCGGGCCCGTCGGCGCCCGCCGGCGGTCAGCCTCCCGAGGTGTCGAGGTCGTCGACGACGGCAGCGGCCACGTCGTGGAGCCTGCGCCCTGTCGACCGGGCCATCGTCCGGATGAGGTCGAACGCCTGGGACGTCGTGATGCCCTGGGCGCGCGCCAGCGCACCCTTCGCCTGCTCGATCACGATGCGGCTGGTGAGTGCGTTCTGCAGCTGGGTCGCGATCAGCTCGGCCTCGTGCCGGAGCCGCTCGTGGATGATCGCGATGGTCGCGACGTCGGCCAGTGCCTGCACGACGCGGACCTCGTCGGAGTGGAACCGGGTGCTGTCGGTACCGAAGATGTTGAGGGCCCCGATCGTCTGGGTCCGCACCCGCATGGGGAAGGCATGGACCGACTGGAAGCCCATGGCCCGTGCCGCCGGCGCGAACCTGGGCCACCTGTCCCCGGCCTCACCGAGGTCGGCGTTGACCACCTGCCACCCGTTGGTGATGGCGTCCAGGCAGGGACCGTCGTCGTTCTGGATCTGGAGCAGCTCGAGCAGCTTGCCGTCCTCGTTGCTCGACGCCATGTACCGGACCCGGTCGTGGTGGTCGGTCAGGACGAGCCCGACCGCGGCTGCGCCGCTGACCACGGCGGCCTTGGCCGCGAGGGCGTGCAGGAACTCCACGAGGTCGAAGTCGTCGACGAGGGTGTCGGTCACTTCCACGAAGAAGTCCAGGAGCTGGCTCTGCGGGATCATGGGCGGGGTCCGTTTCTCTCGTGCTCGCTGACGGCGCTGCCGTGCACCTGCGTCCTCACGGGGGGTCCCTGGTCAGCACGAGCTCGCCCTCGAGGATCTGCTCGGCGACACCCTCCAGGTCCTGGCCGGTGGCGAACGCGTGCGCCCGCATCCGGGCGAGCGCCTCGGGCAGGTGCACACCCAGCGCCACCATCAACATCCCCTGGGCCTGGTAGATGTGCCCGTGGGTCTGCAACGCCGAGTGCAGGCCCGGGTCCAGGTCCTCGCTCGTGGGCGAGCAGGAGCTGTCGATCAGGAGCTCGGTGGCCAGGTCCGCGAAGACCAGCGCGCTCCTCAGGTCCTCGTACGTCGGTCCTGACCCGCGTTTCCAGTAGAGGCTGAGGGATCCGAGCCTGGCCGCCCCCACGCAGAGCGGGAGCGAGGCCACGGACGACACGCCGGAGGACTCCGCCTCCTGGGTGAACTCCGGCCAGCGCGAGCCGGCACCCTGGAGGCGCGGGACCACCACCGGCTCACCGGTCACGAAGGCCCGGTGCGTGGGGCCCTCGCCGGCGTCGAACTGCCGCTCCTCGGTGCGCCGGACCTGCTCGCCGGACGCGGCCAGCACCGAGTGGCTGGTCTCGTCCGGGACCAAGGTCACCGTGGCACCGGCGAGGTCGAGGTCGTGGGTCACGGCTCGACAGAGCCGCTGGAGGGTCTCGGCGAGGCCAGGGGTGCCGTCCCGCGGCTCGAGGTCGACGAGCGCGACCGCGCGCTGCCGTGGTGCAGGTCCTGAGTCGGTCCGGCGTGCCATGTGACCACACCCCTCGGTGGACATGGGAAAGGGCGATCCACGCCGGGGTCCAGGACGAGTGATGTGGCCGGATCGTACCTCGGCCGGTCCCGCTCCGCGATGGACGACGCGCAGGCTCCGGCGCGTGTACGGTGAGATTCTTCCGCCCGGACCCGCGGTGTCGACGTCGAGCCTGCGGGGGGCACCATGGATGAGCGCAAGTTGTCCGAGGTGCTGGCGGAGTTCGCCCGGACGCTGGCGACGGACTTCCCGATCCAGGGGATCCTGGACCACCTGGTCGACCGCATCGTCGATGTCATGCCGATCGACGCGGCCGGTGTCACCCTGATCTCTCCGAGCTCGGAGCTGCGCTACATCGCCTCCTCCGACGATTCGGCCCTGCGGTTCGAGCGGCTCCAGTCCGAGCTGGGGGAGGGTCCCTGCCTCGCGGCGCACGCGACCGATGGGCCGATCTGCATCCCGGACCTTGCCGAGGACGGGCGCTTCCCCAGGTTCGCGGCGAGGGCTCTCGAGGAAGGCCTGGTCGCCGTGTTCACGTTTCCCCTCCGAGACGGGGAGCACGGGCTGGGCGCGTTGGATCTCTACCGGAAGTCCGCCGGTCCGCTTGCTGACACCGCGCTGGCGGGCGCCCAGACGCTCGCGGACGTGACATCGGCGTACCTGCTGAACGCCCAGGCCCGGGCCAACCTCGAGCGGATCTCGAAGACCGAGCACGGTGCCCTGGAGTCCCTGCGGGTGATCGACCGGACCAAGACGGAGTTCCTCGCGACGGTCATCCACGAGCTGCGCACGCCGATGACGAGCATCACGGGCTACACCAAGCTGCTCCAGGACGGCGATGCAGGACGCCTCAACCCGGTGCAGGAGCGTCTAGTCGACGCGATCGACCGCAACGGCCGCCGGCTCGCGGTCCTGGCGGACGACCTGCTGACCCTCGCCAGGCTCGAGGAGGGCGTGGCTCTCGAGGAGCACAGGGACGTCGACCTCGTGGCCGTCGTCCGCGCCGCCGAGTCGTCACTCGAGGAGCTGGTCACCGCCCGGAACCTGGCGGTGGCCTTCGAGGTGCCCAGCACGCCGGTTCACGTCAGCGGCGATGCCCGGCACCTCGAGCGGCTGGTCTCCAACCTGATCACCAACGCCGTGAAGTTCACCGACGACGGCGGCCGGGTGCGCTGCCTCCTGCGGACGCAGGGCGCGCGCGCCTGCCTGGAGGTCAGTGACACCGGGATCGGCATCCCCGCCGGGGAGCAGGCCGAGCTGTTCACCAGGTTCTTCCGCGGAGCCACCGCGCTCCAGCACGAGATCCAGGGGTCCGGGCTGGGGCTCAACATCATCCAGTCGATCGTGCACAACCACGGGGGCGAGATCTCCCTGGTCTCGGCCCCGGGCGAAGGCACGACGGTGACCATCACGCTGCCGCTGCTGCCGGGCCGCGCCGACTGATCGCGGCGCTGTAAATAACCCCCCGAGGGGATAGGGCCGAGGGCCCGCTCCGAGGGGACCTTGTCCCCTCACCCCGCCTGCTCCGGGCGCCCTAGCGTCGATGCAGGACGACAGGCGGAACGAGGCGAGTGCCATGACCAGGAGGCTGCTGGTGCTGGGTGCCGGGACGGCCGGCACCATGATCGTCAACAAGCTGCGTCGCAAGCTGCCCGGCGACGAGTGGGACATCACGGTCGTCGACCGCGACGACGTGCATCCCTACCAGCCGGGCTACCTGTTTCTTCCCTTCGGGATCTACGACGAGAACCAGCTCACCAAGCCACGCCACGACTTCGTCCCGGACGGCGTCGAGCTGCTCCTGGGAGAGATCGACCGGGTCGACACCGAGACCGACACGGTGCGGCTGGTCGACGGACGGACGCTGGACTACGACTACCTGGTCATCGCGACCGGCACGTCTCCGCGACCGGACCAGACACCGGGGATGCTCGGCCCCGAGTGGCGTCGCAGCGTCTTCGACTTCTACAGCCTCGAGGGCGCCGGCGCGTTGGCTCGGGCGCTCGCCGACTTCGACCACGGGCGGCTGGTCGTGCACGTCACCGACATGCCGATCAAGTGCCCCGTCGCGCCGCTCGAGTTCACCTTCCTGGCCGAGGCGTGGCTGCGCGAGCAGGGCCTGCGCGACCGGGTCGAGCTGGTCTTCGTCACGCCGCTGCCGGGAGCGTTCACCAAGCCGGTCGCCTCGGAGCACCTCGGCAACCTGCTGGACGAACGCAAGGTCGCCGTCGAGAGCGACTTCCTGGTCGAGAGCATCGACAACGAGCGCAAGTGCCTGGTCTCCTACGACGAGCGCGAGGTGCCGTTCGACCTGCTGGTCACGGTCCCGCTCAACATGGGCGCGGACTTCGTCGAGAGGTCCGGGCTGGGCGACGAGCTCAACTACGTTCCGGTGGACAAGCACACGCTGCTCAGCAGAGCCCACGACAACGTCTTCGCCGTCGGTGACGCCTCCGACATCCCGACCTCCAAGGCGGGCTCGGTCGCGCACTTCTCGGTGGAGATCTTCGTCGACAACTTCCTGGCCCACGTCGAGGGACGGCCGATGACCGGGTCGTTCGACGGCCACGCCAACTGCTTCATCGAGTCCGGTGACAAGAAGGCCCTGCTCATCGACTTCAACTACGACACCGAGCCGCTCACCGGCACCTACCCGGTGCCCTACCTCGGGCCCCTCGGGCTGCTGAAGGAGACCCGCGCCAACCACCTCGGGAAGCTGGCGTTCCGGTGGGTCTACTGGAACGTCCTGCTCCCGGGCCGCCCGATCCCGCTGCCCGCCCACATGTCGATGGCCGGCAAGCACCCGGCCGGCGACACCAGCACCACCGTGAAGGAGTGACCATGACCATCGCCACGCTCGCGGGGCACGAGTTCCACGTCAACGAGGAGGGCTTCATGACCGTGCCCGCCGAGTGGGACGAGGAGCTCGGCGCCGCTCTCGCCGCCCAGATCGGCCTCGAGATGACCGACGCGCACTGGGAGGTCATCCGGTTCCTCCGCGCCGACTTCGCCGAGACCGGGGAGACCGCGACCCTGCGGCGCGTGGGAGCCCGCAGTGGCGTGCCGGTCAAGCAGCTGTTCGCGCTGTTCCCGCAGAAGCCCGCCAAGAAGATGGCGTACGTCGCCGGGCTGCCCAAGCCGCACGGCTGCGTCTGACCGAGGAGATGCCATGACCACCACCGACACCGCACCGGCCCCCGTGCCGAGCTTCGACGACCCCGGGACCGAGGGCCGCAAGCTGGCCATCATCTGCTCCAAGGGCAACCTCGACATGGCCTACCCGGGCCTGATCCTCGCCAACGCCGCCCTGGGTGAAGGGGTGGAGACGCACCTGTTCTTCACCTTCTGGGGATTCGACATGATCACCAGGTCGACCATGGGCGACCTGAAGTTCACCATGCTGGGCAACACCGCGACCCACATGCCGCAGGGGCTGGGCGGTCTGCCCGGGATGACCGCGCTGGCCACGTCGAAGATGAAGAAGGCGATCGCCGACCTCGACGTGCCCGAGGTGCCGGAGTTCCTCGAGCAGATCGTCGCCTCCGGCGGTCACCTGTGGGCCTGTCGGCTCTCGGCCGACATGAACCACCTGACCGAGGAGGACCTCCACGAGGAGGTCGAGGGCATCATCAGCGCCAGCGACTTCATCGAGCTGACGAACGGGGCCCAGCTGCTCTTCATCTGACCCGACCCATCAGGGTCGCCACGAGTGTCCAGCCGGACGGAAAGCCGAGCGCGCCGTTCGGCTGGGCTTCGAGTCAGGCGTTCGTGACCGCTGGGACCACGCCGATGGTGAACCAGAAGGTGCTGCCCGCACCCACCTCGCTGGTGACGCCGACCTGTCCGCCCATCAGCCCGGTGAGCTGGCTGCTGATGGCCAGGCCGAGACCGGTGCCCCCGTGCTCGCGCGTGATGGAGGTGTCCGCCTGGGTGAACGGGTCGAAGATCATCGCGATCTTGTCGGCGGCGATGCCGACGCCGGTGTCGGAGACCTCGAAGCGGAGGACCGGGTGCGGCCCGTCAGCGAGGTCGGCGGAGACGTGCACCACGACGCCCCCGCTCTTGGTGAACTTGATGGCGTTGCCGACCAGGTTGGTCAGCACCTGCCGCAGCCGGTTGGCGTCGCCGCGCACCGCTGCCGGGATCGAGGTCTCGTAGTCGACGTCCAGCTGGAGGCCCTTGGTCCGGGCCGCGTGCGCCAGCAGGTCCACCACCTCGGCGACGACCGAGCGGGGGTCGAACTCGAGCTGGTCGACGTGCAGCCGCCCCGCCTCGATCTTGGAGAAGTCGAGGATGGCGTCGACCACGTTCATCAGGGCCACTCCCGACCTGCTCAGCGTCTCCACGAAACCGCGCTGGTCGGCATCGAGCTCGGTCTCGCGCAGCAGCTCGGTCCAGCCGATGACCCCGCTCAGCGGCGTCCGGATCTCGTGGCTCATGTTCGCCAGGAAGTCCGACTTGAGCAGGAGCGCCTCGTCGGCGGTGTCGCGGGCCCGCACCAGCGCCTCCTCCGCCTCGGCCTCGGCGGTGATGTCGGCCAGGGTGCCCACCCAACCCGCCGGCCGGCCGTCCTCGAGAAGCGGCCTGGCCGTGAGCACCGCGACGCGCGGCGGTCCCGACGCGGGCGTGATCGTGAGCCGCGCCGAGATCTCCTTGCCGACCGGCTGGCCTCCCTCGGTGGCCGCGTCCGCCCCAGCCAGGTGCGCGGCGCCCAGGGCGCCGTCCCACTCGGTGCCGAGCGCGGCCTCACGGGTCACTCCGGTGATCTCGCTCCAGCGCAGGTTCGTGTACGTGTAGCGGTTCTCGGTGTCGGTCTGGAAGATGCCGATCGGGGCGGCGTCGGTGAGCAGCCTCAGCTGCTGCGCCGTGACCTGCAGGTCACGCGCCTTGGCGGCCTCGGCCTGGGCCTGGAGGTAGAGGTTCGCCAGTGCCGACACCTTGGCCCGCAGCTCCTCGGGGTTGATCGGGGCGGTCAGGAAGTCGACCGCTCCGGCCGCGTAGCGGTCGCCGTCGACCTCGTCGGGCGCGTACGCCGTCACGAAGATGATCGGCGTGAGCTCGGTCTTCGCCCGCTGCCGGATCAGCGCTGCCGTCTCGTAGCCGTTCATGACCGGCATCCGGACGTCGAGCAGGATGACGGCGATGTCATCGGCCATCACACAGCGCAGGCCCTCCACACCCGAGTCCGCCTCGATCACCGTGAAGCCCAACGGCTCGAGCGCGGCCCTGAGCGCGAGCCGCTTCGCGCGGTCGTCGTCGATGATCAGGATGGGAGCCGCCCGCACGGGCTCCTCGCGGCGCGGACCCGGGGCCAGGTGGAAGGAGGTCGTGAGGCTCATCGGGCTGCCACGGCCGCGTGCTGCGGCAACCAGGGCGCCAGCGCGGTCAACAGGTCGGCCGTGTGGACCGGTTTGGGCAGGTAGTCGTCCGCCCCCGACTCGAGGCACCGCTCCCGTTCGCCGGCCGCGGCCTTGCCGGTGACGGCGACGATCGGCAGGGCGTCGAAGCCGCCCGTTGCCCTGATGGCCCGGATCGTGTCGTAGCCGTCCATGACCGGCATCATGATGTCCATCAGCACGAGGTCGATGTCCGGCGTGCGCTCCAGGGCGGCGAGGGCCTCGGCGCCGCTCTCCGCGGCCGTGACCGTGGCGCCACCGCGTTCGAGGACCGCCGTCATCGCGAAGATGTTGCGGAAGTCGTCGTCGACCACCAGCACGCTCAGGCCCCTGAGCGCACCGTCGATCACGACCGGGGGCGGAGCGAGTGGCAGCCAGGGCCTCAGCGCGGAGAACAGCTCGGCCGGGTCCACCGGCTTGGGGACGTAGGCGTCGGCACCGGCGTCCACGCAGCGTTTGCGCTCACCCGCCGTGACCTTGCCGGTGACCGCGACGACACGGACATGCGGGAACGTGCCGTTGTCGCGGATGGCCCGGATGGTGTCGTAGCCGTCCATGACGGGCATGTTGATGTCCACCAGGACGAAGCCGACGTCGGGCTGGCGCTCCAGGTTCGCGATGACGTCCAGGCCGGACTCCACGAGGGTCGGCAGCGCGCCGGCCCCTTCCAGTAGCGCGCTGATCGCGAAGAGGCTCCGCGGTTCGTCGTCGACCACCAGGAACCGCACGCCGCGGACCGACCGGTCGCCCAGCTCGAGTGCCCCTGGGGTGGTCCGATCCTCGGGCGACAGGACCGGCGTGACCACGGCGGCGCTCTGCTCGGCCCGCGGAGCGGCGACCGGCTCGAGACGGCCGGCCCCGTGGCCGGCCCCGAGGCCGTCCTCGCGCGGTCGCGGCGTGACCGGCGCGGGGACCGACCCCGCGGCACCGGGCGGCACGGTCGGCAGGTGGACCGTGAAGGTGCTGCCCCCGCCGGGGACGCTCACCACGTCGACGCTGCCGTGGAGCAGGACCACGAGCTCCCTGCTGATCGAGAGACCGAGGCCGGTGCCGCCGTACAGGCGAGACGTGGTGCCGTCCCCTTGGGCGAACGCCTCGAAGATCCGGGTCTGCTGCTCGTCGTCGATCCCGATGCCCGTGTCGCTGACCGCGATGGCCAGCATCGGGTCCGCGGCTCGCCCGGGGTTCCGCGAGGCGGCCTGGTCGGGGTCCGGTCCGATCGACACGCTGACAGCGCCGCGCTCGGTGAACTTGAAGGCGTTGGCGATCAGGTTCTTGAGGATCTGCCGCAGGCGCTGCGAGTCGGTGGTGATGCTGCCCGGACAGCCCGGGGCGAGGTCGATGGTGAACTCCAGACCCTGCTGCTGGGCCACCGGGCCGAACTCACGCAGCAACGCGGACCGCAGCTGCTCCAGGACGACCAGGTCGTTGGCCGCGACGACGGTGCCGGACTCGACCTTGGCCAGGTCGAGGATGCTGTTGAGGAGCTCCAGGAGCTCGTTCCCCGACGAGTGGATGACGCTTGCGTACTCGACCTGGGTGTCGGTCAGGTTGCGCTCGGGGTTCTCCTCGAGCTGCTGCGCGAGGATCAGCAGGCTGTTCAGCGGGGTCCGCAGCTCGTGCGACATGTTGGCGATGAACTCGGACTTGTACTTCGACGAGACCGCGAGCTGGTTGACCTTCTCCTCGATGAGACGCCGTGACTCCTCCACCTCGAGGTTCTTCTGCTCGGCCACGACGTTCTGCTCCGCGAGCAGCCCGGCCTGGCGGGCGAGGTCCGCGTTGGACCCGCGCAGCTCCTCCTGCTGGGAGCGCAGCTCCTCGGCCTGTGACTGCGACTGCTTGAGCAGCACCTCGGTCAGTGCCGCCGCCTGGATCGTGTTGAGCACGATCCCGAGGCTCTCGGTGATCGAGTCGAGGAACGCCTGGTGGGTGACGCTGAACGGCGAGAACGACGCCAGCTCGACGACGGCGCGCAGCGTGCCTTCGAACATGACCGGAAGGACGATGATGTTCAGCGGCACTGCCTCGCCGAGTCCGGAGTTGATCCGGACGTAGTCGCCCGGGACGTCGGTGAGCAGGATGCGCTTCTTCTCCTTGGCGCACTGGCCGACGAGGCCCTCACCCAGCCGGAACGTGGTGGAGAGGTGCTTGCGCTCCTCGTAGCCGTAGCCGGCCTGCATCTCGAGCAGCGGCGCCTCGCCGCGGCCGCCGGGCGTGGTCATCGTGTAGATGACGCCGTGCTGGGCGGAGACGAGGGTCGCGAGCTCGGACAGGATCATGCTCGAGACCTCGGTCAGGTCGTCCTGGCCCTGGAGCATGCGGGTGAACCGCTCGCGGTTGGTCTTCAGCCAGTCCTGCTCGACGTTCTGCTCGGTCGTCTCGCGCAGGTTGCGGATCATCTCGTTGAGCTTGTCCTTCAGGACGGCGACCTCGCCGCTGGCCTCCACCCGCACCTGCCGGGTCAGGTCGCCCTCGGTCACGGCGGTCGCCACCTCGGCGATCGCCCGCACCTGGTTGGTCAGGTTGGCCGCCAGCTGGTTCACGTTGTCGGTGAGGTCCTTCCAGACCCCGGCGACCTCGTTCGACTGGGCCTGACCCCCCATCCGGCCCTCGACCCCCACCTCGCGGGCCACGCGCGTGACCTCGCCGGAGAAGGTCTTGAGCTGGTCGACCATGGTGTTGACGGTGTTCTTCAGCTCGAGGAACTCGCCCTTGGCGTCGATCGAGATCTTCTTGCTGAGGTCACCGTTGGCCACCGCCGTGGTCACCTCGGCGATGTTGCGCACCTGGCCGGTGAGGTTGCCGGCCATCAGGTTGACGTTGTCGGTCAGGTCCCGCCACACGCCGCCGACCTCGGTGGTGAACGCGGCGGCCTGCCCGAGCTTGCCCTCGGTCCCGACCTCCCGGGCGACCCGCGAGACCTCGGAGATCAGGCCGTTGAGCTGGTCGACCATGGCGTTGATCGTGTTCTTGAGCTCCAGCATCTCGCCGCCGACCTCCGCGGAGACCTTCTTGCTCAGGTCGCCGTCGGCCACCGCTCCGATGACCCGCTGCATCTCGCTCGTGGGCCGCACCAGGGCGTCGATGAGCCCGTTGACGGACTCGAGGCCTCCCGACCAGCTCCGCGTCCACCCGCCCAGGACGGCCCGCTGGGAGAGCCGGCCCTGGGTCCCCACGACCTCGCTGATCCGGGCGAGCTCCTGCTCGAGGGCCTCGTTGGCGGTGATGACGTCGTTGAGGGCGTCGGCCGCCTTGCCGGCCACGCCCGTCCAGTCCAGAGGCATCCGAGCGCTGAAGTCGCCGCTCCTGACCTGGGTGAGCACGCTCAGCAGGACCGTCGCGTCGACGCAGTCGACGGGAGTGACCAGTGGATCGGGCATCGCTGCTCCCAGGTGCGCGTGGTCGCGCGGGCCGGCTGGACCGGGACCCACCAGGGCGGGGGAGACTCCGGGAAGAAGGGCGGAAACCGTCACCGAGTCGGACCGGACGTCGTCCCGAGTCACAGTAGACACTCGCGGCTCAGCACATCGGCGAACGGCGAAAGCGGCGGCGGTGTACACCGGCCGGACCGCAGTGAAGCGCCCCCGGAAGGATTCGAACCTTCGCTCCCGCCTCGCCCTGAGGAGCAGAGCGGCGGTGCGCACCGGCCGGACCGCAGTGAAGCGCCCCCGGAAGGATTCGAACCTTCGCTCCCGC
>NZ_JAEMSS010000052.1:19291-24261 GCF_016462705.1 Nocardioides sp.
CTCCGGAGGGCGGTGCTCTATCCCCTGAGCTACGGGGGCTCGGGACGTGCAGACCATACCGGTGTGCGCGGGACCCGACCGAATCCGGTTGAACCTCCGCCCGCGGGCGGGGAGGTGGCCACCCGCGGGTGAAACGGATGTGAGGGCGCCGGCACACCGCCGATACCCTTGGTCGGTGACTCCCGAAGAGCTGTCCACCGCGATCGTCGGCGTGCTGACGTCCCTGTCCGACGAGGGTGTGCTCACCCTGCCGGACGGCGTCCCGACCACGGTCACGGTGGAGCGTCCGCGCCAGCGGGAGCACGGCGACTACGCGACCAACGTGGCGCTGCAGCTGGCCAAGAAGGCGGGCCTGAACCCGCGCGACCTGGCGACCGCGGTCCAGGAGCGGCTGGGCGCCGTCGACGGCATCGCGAAGGTCGACATCGCGGGGCCGGGCTTCCTCAACATCACCGTCGAGGCGGGTGCCCAGGGGGAGATCGCCACGCAGGTGGTCGAGGCGGGGGCCAGCTTCGGCACCTCCGACCAGCTGGCCGGCGAGAACATCAACCTGGAGTTCGTGTCCGCCAACCCGACAGGACCGCTCCACCTCGGCGGCGTGCGTTGGGCAGCGGTCGGTGACGCACTGGGCCGGATCTTCGAGGCCAACGGCGCCGCTGTCACCAGGGAGTACTACTTCAACGACCACGGGGCGCAGATCGACCGGTTCAGCGGCTCCCTCCTCGCCAGCGCCAGGGGCAGGCCCGCGCCCGAGGACGGCTACGGCGGTGGCTACATCAAGGAGATCGCGGATGCGATCGTCGCGAAGCGGCCCGACGTGACCGACCTCCCGGACGACCAGGCCCAGGAGGTCTTCCGGGCCGAGGGCGTCGAGATGATGTTCGCCGAGGTCAAGAAGAGCCTCCATGACTTCGGGGTCGACTTCGACGTCTACTTCCACGAGGACAACCTGCACAAGACCGGTGCGGTCGCGCGCGCCGTCGAGCGTCTGACCGAGCTCGGCAACACCTACGAGGCCGACGGCGCGCTCTGGCTGAAGACCAAGCAGTTCGGAGACGACAAGGACCGGGTGATCATCAAGTCCGACGGTCAGGGCGCCTACCTGTCGGGCGACCTCGCCTACTACCTCGACAAGCGGGAGCGGGGCTTCGACCGCTGCTTCATCATGCTCGGTGCCGACCACCACGGCTACGTCGGGCGGATGATGGCCATGTGCGCGGCGTTCGGTGACGAGCCAGGTACCAACCTGGAGATCCTCATCGGCCAGATGGTCAACCTGCTCAAGGACGGCGCCCCGATGCGCATGTCGAAGCGGGCCGGGACGGTCGTGAGCATCGACGACCTGGTCGACGCCATCGGTGTCGACGCCTCCCGCTACGCGTTGGCGCGCTACAGCTCCGACTCCAACATCGACATCGACCTGGGGCTCTGGGCGAAGGCCGACCGAGCGAACCCCGTCTACTACGTCCAGTACGTCGCGGCGCGGACCGCCTCGATCCTGCGGAACGCGGCCGACCTGGGGATGGAGCCTGTTCCCAACCCTGCGCTCCTGACCTCGCCCTACGAAGGTGAGCTGTTGCGCGCGCTGGCCGAGTTCCCGGCGGTGGTCTCCTCCGCGGCTCAGCTGCGGGAGCCGCACCGGGTCGCGCGCTACCTCGAGGACACGGCGGCCACGTTCCACAAGTTCTACGACCAGGACGACCTGCGCGTGCTGCCCAAGGGCGACGAGGACCCCACGGACACGCAGCGCGCCCGGCTGGTGCTGGTGCAGGCGACCCGCATCGTCTTCGAGAACGGGCTCGCCCTGCTCGGCGTCAGCGCCCCGGAGCGCATGTAGATGTCGACCACCCACGAGGCGGGCTGGGCGCACGCACCCGGCGCGCTGCGCGGTCCGGCCTGGCTGCAGCCGCCCGCCGACCCCAACGCGCTGGTCCCGCACCTGTGGTCGCTGACCGCGCACAAGAACGCCGACGGCGAGCTGACCGTGGGCGGACTGTCGCTCCCCGCGTTGGTGGCCGACGTCAACACCCCGGCGTACGTCCTCGACGAGGCCGACTTCCGGGCCCGGGCCCGGGCGTTCCGCGAGGCGTTCGCCGACTACGACGTCTTCTACGCCGGCAAGGCGTTCCTGTGCACGACCGTCGCCCAGTGGGTCGCCGAGGAGGGCCTCAGCCTCGACGTCTGCTCCGCCGGCGAGCTGACCGTGGCGCTCCGGGCCGGCTTCGACCCCGCGCGGATCGGCTACCACGGCAACAACAAGTCCTACGCCGAGCTGCGCCGCGCGGTCGCGGAGGGCGTGGGCCGGATCGTGCTCGACTCCTTCGCCGAGGTCGAGCGGCTGGCCCGGATCACCGCCGAGCTCGACCGCAGCCAGGCCGTGATGGTGCGGGTGACGGCGGGGGTCGAGGCCCACACCCACGAGTACATCGCCACCGCGCACGAGGACCAGAAGTTCGGCTTCTCGATCACCTCGGGGGACGCCTGGGACGCGGTACGCCGCGTGCTGGACGCCCCCGGCCTCGACCTGCTCGGCCTGCACAGCCACATCGGCAGCCAGATCTTCGACTCGTCCGGCTTCGAGGTGGCCGCGCGCCGCGTGCTCGCCCTGCACGCCCGGATCTCCGCGGAGCTCGGTGTCGACATGCCGGAGCTGGACCTGGGCGGCGGCTTCGGCATCGCGTACACCACCCAGGACGATCCGAGCGACCCCGCGCAGCTCGCCACCGAGATCACCAAGATCGTCGAGCACGAGTGCAAGGCCCTGGAGATCGACCAGCCGAGGCTGTCCATCGAGCCGGGTCGGGCCATCGTCGGCCCGTCGACCTGCACCGTCTACACCGTCGGCACGGTCAAGCCGGTCGCCCTCGACGGCGGCGCCGTCCGGACCTACGTGTCGGTCGACGGCGGGATGAGCGACAACGTGCGCACCGCGCTCTACGACGCCGACTACTCGTGCACGATCGCCAACCGCGCGTCGTCGGCGACCCCGGTGCTGTCCCGGGTGGTGGGCAAGCACTGCGAGGCGGGTGACATCGTGGTGCGCGACGAGTTCCTCCCCGGCGATCTGGCGCCGGGGGACCTGGTCGCTGTGCCGGGCACCGGTGCCTACTGCCGGTCGATGGCCTCCAACTACAACCACGCCCTGCGACCGCCCGTGGTCGCCGTGCGCGACGGGGTCGCGCGGGTGCTGGTCCGGCGCGAGACTGAGGACGACCTGTTGGCGACAGATATGGGTGTGGAGCAGTGAGCATCAAGTGAGCATCAAGGTGGCCGTGCTCGGCTGTGGCTCGGTGGGCTCGCAGGTGGTCCGTCTCCTGCAGGAGCAGGCCGGTGACCTCGAGGCGCGGATCGGGACGCCGGTCGAGCTGGTCGGTGTCGCCGTACGGCGCCTCGACGCGCCCCGCGAGGTTGAGGTGCCCGAGGGCCTGCTCACCACGGATGCCGCCGCGCTGGTGGCCCGCGACGACGTCGACGTGGTCGTGGAGGTCATCGGCGGCATCGAGCCGGCGCGGTCCCTGATCCTGGCCGCCCTCGAGAACGGCGCCAGCGTCGTGACCGCCAACAAGGCGCTGCTGGCCGAGGACGGCCCGACGGTCTACGAGGCCGCCGAGAAGGCAGGCCGGGACCTCTACTACGAGGCGGCCGTCGCGGGCGCCATCCCGATCCTGCGCCCCCTGCGGGAGTCGCTCGCCGGGGACCGGGTCACCCGGGTCCTGGGCATCGTCAACGGCACCACCAACTTCATCCTCGACAAGATGGAGTCGACCGGAGCCGGGTTCTCCGAGGCGCTGGAGGAGGCGCAGGAGCTCGGCTACGCCGAGGCCGACCCGACCGCCGACGTCGAGGGGTTCGACGCCGCCGCCAAGGCCGCGATCCTCGCCTCGCTCGCGTTCCACTCGCGGGTGACCGCCGCCGACGTCCACCGCGAAGGCATCTCCGAGGTCACCGCCGCGGACGTCCAGTCGGCCCGGGACATGCACAGCGTGGTGAAGCTGCTGGCGATCTGCGAGCTGCGCCAGCTGTCGACGCCGGAGGGCGCCGAGGGCACGGAGGAGGCGGTCTCGGTCCGCGTCCACCCCGCGATGATCCCGGACACGCACCCGCTGGCCTCGGTCCGCGGCGCCTACAACGCGGTGTTCGTCGAGTCCGAGGCCGCCGGCCAGCTGATGTTCTACGGCCCCGGGGCAGGCGGCGCCCCCACGGCGTCGGCGGTGATGGGCGACCTGGTCACGGTGGCGCGCAACCGGCTCGCGGGCACCCGTGGTGCCGGCGAGTCGGCGTACGCCGACCGGGCGGTGCTGCCGATGGGGGACACCGTCACCCGCTACCACGTCGCCATCGACGTCGACGACCGCGCCGGCGTGCTGGCGCAGGTCGCCACGGCGTTCGCCGAGCACGGCGTCTCGATCCAGACGGTCCGCCAGGAGGGCCGCGGCGCCGACGCGCAGCTCGTGGTCGTCTCGCACACCGCGACCGACGCCCAGCTCGCCGCCACGGTCGAGCACCTGCGCGGCATGGACATCGTCCGCGAGGTCACCTCGGTGATGCGGGTCGAGGGGGGCGACGAGTGAACCGGTCGGTGAACGAACACGTGAGCACCGTGCCCAGGACCCACCAGTGGCGCGGCGTGATCGAGGAGTACCGCGAGCTGCTCGATGTCCCGGACGGCATCGAGGCGATCACCCTCCGCGAGGGTGGCACGCCGCTGGTGCGGTCGGAGTGGCTGTCGGGCCTGGCCCGGGCCGAGGTGTGGCTCAAGGTCGAGGGCAGCAACCCGACCGGGTCCTTCAAGGACCGGGGCATGACGACCGCGATCTCGGTCGCCAAGGCCGACGGCGCGCAGGCCGTCGTGTGCGCGAGCACCGGCAACACGTCGGCATCGATGGCGGCGTACGCCGCGAAGGCGGGTCTCACCCCGCTCGTGCTCGTGCCCGAGGGCAAGATCGCCGCCGGCAAGATGGCCCAGGCGA
>NZ_JAEMSS010000053.1 GCF_016462705.1 Nocardioides sp.
CATGTGTTAAGCACGCCGCCAGCGTTCGTCCTGAGCCAGGATCAAACTCTCCATTGAAATTTTGCAGCCGACTCCACCAGAGGTGGTGCCGACAAGAAGAGATGCCTGACAAGAGAACGAGACTGACTATTGTCAGAATCATTGTCTCACCAAAAGAACCGTCTCTGCATCATTGCTCCGAGGAGCTCAGACATAGAGGACGGGGCATAACAAACTAATTCGTCGACTATGACACACTGTTGAGTTCTCAAACATCAGACGCACACCGATCCATCCCTCTCGGGACTGGCCTCGGGGCAACCTGCAAAAACTTACCGGAACCGCCTGTCTCGGTCAACTCGACGAGTGGATCGTGTCGGGCTGGTCCTGGCTGCCGTACCGGCTGCCCCCACTTGTTCGGGCCGAAGGCCCCAGATTGGGGGAGCTGCGCGGTGCAACACGAGAAACTTAGCAACCCCCCGCCCGCCATGCCAAATCGGGGTCCTCCACGCCGCCGTGGAGGGCCCGATCCATGCTCAGCCGCGCCTGCGCAGCGGCGCTGCCGGCCGGTAGACCGACACCGTCGGGTCGTCGGTCACCCAGAACCTCCACGGCCGGTCCGGGGCACCTCGCAGACCGACCCGCGGCCCCGTCGACACGGTCGCGACCGGCTGTCCGGGCTCGATCCGGACCGCCCCGCGGGCGAGGTCGACGCCGTCGTGCTCGAGGCCGATGCCCAGCGCCCGGCACAGCCGTGCGGGGCCGCGGGCCAGGTCGCGGTCGGAGGCGCCGGGCCGGCGGCTCCGGGCAAGCTCCAGGCCCTCGACGACCTCCCCGGCCCGGACCAGGACGGCGCCGGGGTCGCCCTCGGGACCGACCACGACGTTGGCGCACACGTGCATGCCGTAGGTGAAGTAGCAGTAGAGACGACCCCGCGGGCCGAACATGACGGCGTTGCGCCGGGTCTGCCCCCGGTAGGCGTGCGACCCCGGGTCGTCGGGCCCGGCGTACGCCTCCACCTCGGTGAGGCGGACCGCGACCTCGCCGTGCCGCAGCACGCAGCCGAGCAGCCGGGGGGCCACCTCGAGCGGGGTGCCGTCCAGGAGCTGCGCCAGGTCAGCCAATCGCGGTCCTCGCGGTGCCGGCCGCCGCGGTCAGCTCGGCCAGCTGCTCAGCGACCCGGACCGGTGCCGTGCCTCCCCTGCCGTTCCGTGAGGCGACCGAGCCCTCGACGGTGAGCACCTCGCGCACCGCCGGGGTCAGGGCGGGGTGGATGTCGGCGAGCTGTCGGTCGGTGAGCCCGCCGAGCTCGACGCCGAGCTCCTCGCACCGGCGGACGCAGGCGCCGGCCGCCTCGTGGGCGACCCGGAACGGGACGTCCTGGCGGACCAGCCACTCGGCCACGTCGGTGGCGAGCGAGAAGCCCTGGGGCGCCAGCTCGGCCATCCGCTCCGTGTCGAAGTCGAGGGTCGCCACCAGGCCGGTCACGGCGGGTAGCAGCACCTCGAGGGTGTCCACGGAGTCGAACACCGGCTCCTTGTCCTCCTGCAGGTCCCGGTTGTAGGCGAGCGGAAGGGCCTTGAGCGTCGCGAGCAGTCCGGTGAGGTTGCCGATCACCCGGCCGGCCTTGCCCCGCGCGAGCTCGGCGATGTCGGGGTTCTTCTTCTGCGGCATGATGCTCGACCCCGTCGACCACGAGTCGTGCAGCGTCACGAAGCCGAACTCCCGGGTCGACCACAGGATCACCTCCTCGGCCAGGCGGCTGACGTCCACACCGATCTGGGCGCAGACGAAGGCGAGCTCGGCGGCGAAGTCACGCGCGGACGTCCCGTCGATGGAGTTCGCGGACGGTCCCGCGAAGCCCAGCTCCCTGGCGACCAGGACCGGGTCGAGGCCCAGGCTGGAGCCGGCCAGGGCTCCCCCGCCGTACGGCGACTCGGCGGCCGTCCGCCGACGCCAGTCCGCCAGCCGGTCGACGTCTCGCAGGAGCGGCCAGGCGTGGGCGAGGAGGTGGTGGCTCAACAGGACCGGCTGGGCGTGCTGCAGATGCGTCCGGCCGGGCATGACCGCACCGAGGTGCGCGCGGGCCTGTGCGGCCAGGGCGTCGACCAGGTCGAGCACGCAGGCCGCGATGGTGACCGAGTGGTCGAGCAGGAAGCAGCGCAGCAGCGTGGCGATCTGGTCGTTGCGCGAGCGGCCGGCGCGGAGGCGACCCCCGAGGTCGACGCCGACCTCGTCGAGGAGCATCCGCTCCAGAGCGCCGTGCACGTCCTCGTCCGATGGGTCGGGGTGCAGCTCCCCCGCCTCGTAGCGCCGGGTCAGCGCGTCCAGCCCGGCGTGCAGGGCGGCCTCGTCGTCCGGCGTCAGCAGGCCCGCTGCGCCGAGCGCCTTGGCGTGCGCGTGCGAGCCGGCGATGTCGTAGAGCGTGAGCCGCCAGTCGAAGTGGGTGGACCTCGACAGGGCCTCGAGCTCCGGCGACGGGCCACCGTCGAAGCGGCCGCCCCAGAGCATCCCGGTGTTGGTCGCCTGTGGTCCTGCGGGTTCGCTCGTCATCAGTCGGTCCCGGACTCCATCGCGGCATGGTCCAGCGCCCGGTCGACTGCGTCCTCCTCGGTGCTGCCCTCGAGCTCGGGATTGGCCGTGATCCGGTCCGCGCCGCCGGCGGGGAGCGCACCGAAGAGCGTCCCGTGCTCGACGAGCACCTGGCCCTGGTCGAGCGGCTGGGCGGCGTACAGCTCGAGCATCGCCCGCGAGTCGGCGATGTCGAGGTTGCGCATCGTGAGCTGGCCGATCCGGTCGGTCGGCCCGAAGACGGCGTTCTCGGTGCGCTCCATCGACAGCTTGTCGGGGTGGTAGGAGAAGTGCGGACCGTCGGTGCGCAGGATCGTGTAGTCCTCCCCGCGGCGCAGCCGCAGGGTGACCTCACCGGTCACCACCGACGCGACCCACCGCTGCAGGGACTCCCGGACCATCAGCGCCTGCGGGTCGAGCCACCGGCCCTCGTAGAGGAGCCGACCGAGCCGGCGCCCCTCGGCGTGGTAGTTGGCGACGGTGTCCTCGTTGTGGGTCGCGTTGAGCAGCCGCTCGTAGGCGATCCAGAGGAGGGCCATGCCGGGCGCCTCGTAGACCCCGCGGGACTTGGCCTCGATGATCCGGTTCTCGATCTGGTCCGACATCCCGAGCCCGTGCCGGCCCCCCACCGCGTTGGCCTCCTGGACCAGGGCGACCGGGTCGTCGAACCGGACCCCGTTGACCGACACCGGCCGGCCCTGCTCGAAACCGACGGTGACGTCCTCGGGGGCGATCTCGACGGCCGGGTCCCAGAACCGGACCCCCATGATGGGCTGGACCGCCTCCAGGGACACGTCGAGGTGCTCGAGGGTCTTGGCCTCGTGGGTCGCACCCCAGATGTTGGCGTCGGTGGAGTACGCCTTCTCCGCGCTGTCGCGGTAGGGCAGGCCGTGCTCGGTGAGCCAGGCGCTCATCTCGGCGCGGCCGCCGAGCTCGTGCACGAAGTCCGCGTCGAGCCACGGCTTGTAGATGCGCAGGTCCGGGTTGGCGAGCAGGCCGTAGCGGTAGAACCGCTCGATGTCGTTGCCCTTGAACGTCGACCCGTCGCCCCAGATGTCCACGCCGTCCTCGTGCATGGCGCGGACCAGCATCGTGCCGGTGACCGCCCGGCCGAGCGGGGTGGTGTTGAAGTAGGCGCGGCCTCCGGACCGGACGTGGAAGGCCCCGCAGGCCAGCGCGGCCAGGCCCTCCTCGACGAGGGGCCGCCGGCAGTCGACGGCCCGGGCGATCTCGGCGCCGTACTCCTTGGCGCGGACGGGCACGCCGGAGATGTCCGGCTCGTCGTACTGCCCGATGTCCGCGGTGTAGGTGCAGGGGATCGCTCCCTTGTCACGCATCCACGCGACGGCCACGGAGGTGTCGAGGCCGCCGGAGAACGCGATGCCGACCCGCTCGCCCTTCGGGAGGGTGGTCAGGACCTTGCTCATGAGTCTTCCTCTGCATGTACGTCGGGTGGTTCGTGGGAGTGGTCGGCCAGCGCCAGGAATCGTCGCACCAGCTCGTCGCCGCCCTGCGGGTCCCGGCCGATGACCAGCACGGTGTCGTCACCGGCGATGGTCCCGAGCAGGTCGGGCAGCTCCGCCTTGTCGAAGGCCGAGGCCAGGAACTGCGCGGCACCGGGAGGTGTGCGCAGCACCACCAGGTTGGCGCTGGCCTCGGCGCTGACGAGCAGCTCGGCACACAAGCGGGCGAGCCGGGTCGTCGCGGCCGCGGTCTCGCCGGGAAGGGGCGGTCGCCGGTCGCCGCCCTCGCCGGGCACGGCGTAGACCAGTGCGCCGGAGAACGAGCGCACCTTGACCGCGTCGAGCTCCTCGAGGTCGCGGGACAGCGTCGCCTGCGTGACGTGCACGCCCTGCTCGGCCAGCAGCGTGGCGAGCTCGCCCTGCGAGTGCACCTCGTGGTGGGTCAGGAGCTCGGCGATCCGCTGGTGCCGGGCGTTCTTGGTGGCCGGTCTCAGGGCTGACTCGGTCATGAATCCCCCGCCGTCTGCTCCATCAGGAAGGTCAGGACCGCCTTCTGGGCGTGCCGGCGGTTCTCCGCCTCGTCCCACACCACGCTCTGCGGCCCGTCGATGACCTCGGCGGCGATCTCCTTGCCGCGGTAGGCCGGCAGGCAGTGCAGCACGATGGCGTCGGGCGCGGCGTGCGCCAGCAGGTCCTGCGTCAGCGAGTAGGGCGCGAACACGGCTTCGCGGGCGGCTTCCTCGTCCTCCCGGCCCATCGAGACCCAGGTGTCCGTCACCACCACGTCGGCACCCGTGACGGCGACGACCTGGTCCGCGAGGCCGGTGACGGAGCCGCCGGTCCGGGCGGCGATCGCACCCGCCCTCGCGAACATCCCGTCGCTGGGCAGGTAGCCCTGCGGCCCGGCGAGCCGCAGGTGCATGCCGGCCGTGGCGCCGGCCAGCAGCCAGGAGTTGCCCATGTTGTTGGCCGCGTCGCCGACGTAGGCCACCGTGAGGCCGGCCAGCGCACCCTTGTGCTCGCGCACGGTCAGCAGGTCCGCGATCAGCTGGCACGGATGGAACTCGTCGGTGAGCGCGTTGACCACAGGGACGCCGGAGAACCGCGCCATCAGCTCGAGGTCGGACTGCTCGAAGGTGCGCCACACGACGGTCGCGACCTGCCTGCCGAGCACCCGCGCCACGTCCTCGACCGACTCCCGGACACCGATGCCGGCCAGCCTGCCCTCGACCAGCATCGGGTTGCCCCCGAGCTCGGCGATGCCCGCGGCGAAGGACACCTGGGTGCGCAGGGTCGGCTTGTCGAAGATCATCGCGACCGACTGCGGGCCCGCGTAGGGGCGGGCGTCGTAGGGTGCCGCCTTCAGCCGCGCTGCCAGGTCGAGGACCTGCGTCTGCTCGTCCGGGCTCAGGTCGTCGTCGGCCAAGAAGTGCCGGGGAGCGTGGTGCCGGGGCATCAGAGACCAGCCTCGTCCAGGATCCCCGGCCACGCGGCCAGGAACACCGCCGCGTCATCCTCGGAGAGGACCAGCGGCGGAGCGAGCCGGATCCGGCCGGGAGTGGGGTTGTTGACGATGAAGCCCGCCGCCAGTGCCGCCGCCGCCACCTCGGCGGACCGGTCCGAGGCCAGGTCGAGCCCGATGAGCAGTCCCTCGCCGCGGACCTCGGTCACCCGCGGGTCCGCTGCGAGACCGTCGCGCAGCTTGTGGCCGAGGACGGTCGCGTGCTCCAGGAGGCCCTCGGACTCGATGGTGCCGATGACGGCCAGCGCCGCCGCGCAGGCGACCGGGTTGCCGCCGAACGTGGTGCCGTGGTTGCCGGGCTCGAGCAGGTCGCCCGCCGCGCCGACTCCGAGGCAGGCGCCGATCGGGAACCCGCCCCCGAGGCCCTTCGCGACGGTGACGACGTCCGGGGTCACCCCGTGGCCGTGGTGGGCGAACCACTGACCGGTGCGACCCATCCCGGTCTGCACCTCGTCGAGCCACAGCAGGGCGCCGTGCTGGTCGGCGACGTCCCGCGCCGCCGCGAGGTAGCCCTCGGGCGGCACCACGACCCCCGCCTCGCCCTGCATCGGCTCGAGCAGGACGGCGGCGGTCTCGTCGGTCACCGCGGCGGCCAGCGCGTCGGCGTCGCCGTACGGCACGAAGGTCACCTCGCCGGGGAGCGGCGCGAACGGCGTCCGGTAGGCCTCCTTGGACGTCAGCGCGAGCGCGCCCATGGTCCGGCCGTGGAAGCCGCCCTCGGCCGCGACGACGTGGGTCCGGCCGGTGCGACGGGTGAGCTTGAACGCCGCCTCGTTGGCCTCCGTGCCGCTGTTGGTGAGGAACACCTTGGCCGGACCGGCGTCGAGCAGCGCCACGAGCCGCTCGGCCAGCTCTACCTGGGCCGGGCTGGTGAAGAAGTTGGAGATGTGGCCGAGGGTCTGCAGCTGGGTGGTGACCGCCGAGACCAGCGCCGGGTGGCCGTGGCCGAGGGCGTTGACCGCGATGCCGCCCAACAGGTCGACGTACTCCCGACCCTGGTCGTCCCACACGTGCGCGCCCTCGCCGCGCACCAGGGTGAGCTTCGGCGGCCCGAAGGTGTTCATCAGGCTGGCGGCGTAGCGGTCCTGGAAGCTGGGCTGGTCGGTCATGACTGTGCCTCTCCGAAGTCCCGGGCCCTCCGGGTCTTGGTCTCGACGCCGGGCAGCACCTGCGTGCCGACGCCCTCCTTGGTGAACAGCTCGACGAGGACGGCGTGCGGCTCCCGGCCGTCGACGACGGTCGCCCGGGGTACGCCGCCTCGGACGGCGTCCAGGCACGCGGACATCTTCGGGATCATCCCGGCGTCGAGGGACGGCAGCACGTCGGCCAGGGCCTCCGGGCTGATCTCGCCGACGACGTCCTGGACGTCGGGCCACTCGAGGAACAGGCCCTCGACGTCGGTGAGGACGAGCAGCTTCTCGGCGCCGAGGGCGACGGCCAGAGCGGCCGCGGCGGAGTCGGCGTTGACGTTGTGCACGGTGCCGTTGACGTCCGGCGCGACGCTGGACACCACCGGGATCCGGCCGGCCTCGATCAGGTCGAGCACCGACTCGGGGCGCACGTGCGCGACCTCGCCGACCAGGCCGAGGTCGACCTCCTCGCCGTCCACGACGGTGTTGGTCTGCGTGGCGGTGAACAGGCCGGCGTCCTCGCCGGAGAGGCCGACCGCGAGGGGCCCGTGCTCGTTGATCAGCCCGACGAGCTCGCGCTGTACCTGCCCGACCAGCACCATCCGGACCACGTCCATGGCCTCGGGCGTGGTGACCCGGAGCCCGCCGCGGAACTCGGACTCGATGCCGAGCCGGTCCAGCATGCGGGAGATCTGCGGACCGCCCCCGTGCACCACGACCGGCTTGAAGCCGGCGAAGCGCAGGAACGCGATGTCCTCGGCGAAGGCCCGCTTGAGCACGTCGTCGGTCATGGCGTTGCCGCCGTACTTCACCACCACGATCTTGCCGTGGTACGTCTTCAGCCACGGCAGGGCCGCAGCCAGCACCTCGGCCTTGATGGTCTGGTCGGGCTTGTCGGTCATCTTCTCGGTCATGAGGAGTACGCGCTGTTCTCGTGGACGTAGGCGTGGGTGAGGTCGTTGGTCCACACCGTCGCCCGCTCGGCGCCGGACTTGAGGTCGATGGTCACGGTGACCTCGCGGCCGGACAGGTCGACGGTGGCCGGGTCGGCGTGCGGCTCGGAGGCCTTGCAGACCCAGACGCCGTTCATCGCGACGTCCAGGTCGGCGGGGTCGAACGCGGCACCGGTGGTGCCGATCGAGGCGAGGACCCGGCCCCAGTTGGGGTCCTTGCCGAAGACGGCGGCCTTGAACAGGTTGCTCCGGGCGACGCTGCGGGACACCTCGACTGCCTCGTCCTCGGTGGCCGCGTTCAGGGTGGTGATCGCGATGTCGTGGTCGGCGCCCTCGGCATCCCGCAGGAGCTGCATCGCCAGGTCGGTGCAGAGCTGCGTGAGCGCCTCGGTGAAGTCCGGCAGCGACGGCGTGATCCCGCTCGCCCCGCTGGCCATCAGGGTGACCGTGTCGTTCGTGGACATGCAGCCGTCGGAGTCCAGCCGGTCGAAGCTGACCCGGGTCGCCGCCCGCAGCGCCGTGTCGAGATCCGCGGCAGGGACGACGGCGTCGGTGGTGAGGACCACGAGCATCGTGGCGAGCTGGGGAGCCAGCATCCCGGCGCCCTTGGCCATCCCGCCGAGGCTCCAGCCGGCGCCCTGCACGACCGCCTGCTTGCTCACCGAGTCGGTGGTCATGATCGCCTCGGCCGCGTCCTGCCCCCCGTCGACCGAGAGGCCGTCGTACGCCGCGTCGACGCCGGTCAGCAACGCGTCGCGGTCGTTCGCGAGCCCGATGAGCCCGGTCGAGCACACGACCACGTCGATGGCGCCGATGCCGAGCCGGCCGGCGACCCGCTCGGCCACCGCGTGGGTGGTCTGGAAGCCCTCGGGGCCGGTGTAGCAGTTGGCGCCGCCCGAGTTGAGGACGACGGCGCGCACGACGCCGTCCTTGACGACCTCCTTGCTCCACAGGACCGGGTTGGCCAGGCAGCGGTTGGCGGTGAAGACGCTGGCCGAGTCGAACCGCGGGCCGTCGTTGACGACCAGCGCGACATCCTTGGCGCCGGTCGACTTCAGGCCGGCCGGGACGCCGTGGGCGCGGAAGCCGGTGGGGGTGGTGACGCTCATGCCTACTTCTTCTTCCTGGACGGGGTGGCGGGGACGGCGGGCAGGACCTCGTGCCCGGATCGTCGCCACTCCTCCTCGGCCCGGTCGGCGTCGCCGCCGGGGACGAGGATCCAGTCGGTGTCGAAGGTGGACAGCGTGAAGACGCTGATCCCCGCCTCCGCGAGCGGGGTGAGCAGCCCGGCCAGGATGCCGGTCAGCGCGAAGTCGAGCGGTCCCTCGACCTCGAAGGCGGTGAAGGGTCGCTGGTGGACCGACTTCTTGGGGACGCTGCGCGCGGCGCACACGACCGAGGTCTCGGTGGCGGTCGCGGTGATCGACAGGATCGAGGACGCCTCCGCCCAGGCGGGCAGGTCGGCACCTGGGCCGAGCTTCACCACGGCCAGGGTCTCCGGGTAGCGCATCAGCTTCATACCGGCGATCACGGCGCCAGCCCCACGGTGGACAGGCCGAGGGCCTCGTCCAGGTCGAGTGCGAGGTTCATGCACTGCACGGCGGCGCCCGCGGTCCCCTTGGCCAGGTTGTCGACCGCCCCGACCGCGACCATCCGGTTCGCCGCGACGTCGGCGGTGACCTGGACGTGCACCGCGTTGGAGCCCATGACCGACTTGGTCTGCGGCCACTGCCCCTCGGGCAGGAGGTGCACGAACGGCTCGTCGGCGTAGGCCTTGACGTACGCCGCCCGGAGGTCCGCCTCGGTCACGCCCTCGGCGAGGGGCGCGGAGCAGGTGGCCAGGATGCCGCGGGGCATCGGGACCAGGAGCGGGGTGAAGCTGACGGTGACGGCACCCCGGTCCAGGGCGGAGAGGTTCTGGGTGATCTCGGGCGTGTGCCGGTGCGTCCCGCCCACGCCGTACGCGGTGACGTTGCCCATCACCTCGCTGCCGAGGAGGTGGGTCCTGGCCGCCTTGCCGGCGCCGCTGGTGCCGGAGGCGGCCACGACGACGACGTCGGGCTCGACCAGCCCGGCGGCGACGGCCGGGGCGACGGTGAGTGTCGACACGGTCGGGTAGCAGCCGGGGACGGCGATCCGGGTGGCGCTGCGCAGGATCTCGCGCTGGCCGGGGAGCTCGGGCAGGCCGTAGGGCCAGGTCCCGGCGTGGGTGCCGCCGTAGAACCTCTCCCACTCCCCCGGGTCGGCGAGCCGGAAGTCGGCGCCGCAGTCGATCACGACCGTGCTCGCGGAGATCTCCGCCAGTGCCGACGCGATGGCGCCCGACTGGCCGTGGGGCAGGGCGAGGAACACCACGTCATGGCCGGCGAGGACGTCGAGCTCGGTGGGCTCGAGCACGCGCTCGGCCAGCGGCACCAGGTGTGGCTGGAGCACCCCCAGCGACTCGCCCGCGTTGCTGGCACCGGTCAGGGCGCCGATCTCGACCTCGGGGTGGCCGAGCAGCAGCCGGAGCAGCTCACCACCGGCGTACCCACTGGCTCCAGCGACCGCGACGGTCTTCCTGCTCATGACGCATGACTATACATAGTGGCGCATGCATATGAAACACGGGTGTGCCGGTCGGCGGTCGCCCCTAGCGTGCCAGGCATGGAGCCACTCCCCTTCCCCACCTATCTGGACCATCTCCGGCGCGAGTCCGCCCGGTTCCGCGAGGTGCTGACCGACTGCGACCCCCGCGCCCGGGTGCCCGCCTGCCCGGACTGGGACGCGGCCGACCTGCTGTGGCACCTCACGACGGTGCAGGCGTTCTGGGCGGAGGTGGTCACGACCCGGCCCGCGCCGGTGACCGAGGACGATGTCGACCGGCTGTCCCGGCCGGAGTCCTACGGCGAGCTGCTCACGGCGTTCGACGAGCACTCGGCCGCGCTGCTCGCCGCGCTGGCGAGTGCCGGGCCGGGTGAGCAGGCCTGGCACTGGTCGAGCGACCAGACCGTGGGCGCGAGCTACCGCCGCCAGGCCCACGAGGCCCTCATCCATCGGCTCGACGCCGAGGAGACCGCCGGCCCGGTGACCGACCTCGACCCGACACTCGCCGCCGACGGCGTGCTCGAGGCGCTGACCGTCATGTACGGCGGCTGCCCGCCGTGGGGGACGATCACGCCGTCCGACCGAGTGGTCGGCCTGCGCCTGACCGACACGGGCGACGTCCTGCACGTCGCGCTGGCCCGGTTCACCGGGACGGACCCGGACGACGGCAAGGCCTACGACGAGCCCGACGTGGCCGTGGTCCCGCACGTCGATGCGCCGCTGGCGACCATCTCCGGGACCGCGGGAGACCTCGACGCCTGGCTCTGGCACCGGGGAGTGGGCCGGGTCGACGTGCGGCTCGAGGGCGACGAGTCCGTCCTCTCGGAGCTCCGGGCGATCCTCAGCCATCCGATCAACTGACGCCGATCCACCGTGAAACCCGCGTGAAGGCGGGGTGAAACCGGCCGCCCCCACGCTGGCGGCATGAACCACACACCGCACGACGCTCCCGCCGTCCTGGCGACCGGCCTCGTGAAGACCTTCGTCACGGGCGGCACCACCAACCGAGCGGTCGACGGCGTCGACCTGGAGGTCGTCCGCGGCGAGGTCTTCGGCGTGCTGGGCCCCAACGGGGCCGGCAAGACCACCATGCTCCAGATGCTGGCCACGCTGCTGCCGATGGACGGCGGCCGGGCCGAGATCTTCGGCGTCGACGTCGCCGAGCACCCGCACGTGGTGCGCCAGCTGGTCGGCGTCACCGGTCAGTACGCCTCGGTCGACGAGAACCTCACCGGGCGGGAGAACCTCTGGCTGTTCGGCCGGCTGCTCGGGCTCAACCCCAAGAAGGCGCGCACCACCGCCGACGACCTGCTCGGGCGGTTCGGGCTGGAGGACGCCGCCGACAAGCCGCTCTCGCAGTTCTCCGGCGGCATGCGCCGCCGCCTCGACCTGGCCGCGAGCCTGATCACCCGCCCGCCGCTGATCTTCCTCGACGAGCCCACCACGGGCCTCGACCCACGGACCCGCGGCCAGATGTGGGAGACGATCCGCGAGCTGGTCGCCCAGGGCGGCACCGTGCTGCTCACGACGCAGTACCTCGACGAGGCCGACCAGCTGGCCCACCGGATCGCAGTCATCGACCGCGGTCGCAAGGTCGCCGAGGGCACGCCTGACCAGCTGAAGAGCCAGGTGGGCAGCTCGACCCTGCAGCTGCGGCTGCTGGACCCGGCCCAGACGGCAGCCGCCGTCGACGTCGTACGCCGCGTGGTGGGCGACGAGCCGGTGCTCACCCCGGAGGCGGGCGGCATCAACGTCCCCCTGCCGGACCCCAACGGCGCGGCCGACGTGCTGATCGGCCTGCGCGAGCAGGAGCTGCTGATCACCTCCGCCACCGTCCAGAAGCCCACGCTCGACGAGGTGTTCATGGCGCTCACCGGCCATGCCGCCGAGGACAGCGACGAGAACGAGCGCGAGCTCGAGAAGGAGCCGGCCCGATGACCCTCCTGTCCCCCACTGTCGACGAGACCGTCACCGCGCGCACCCTCGACGGCGTCCGCGACCTGCCCGCCCGTCCGTCCCTGCGCGACACCGTCAGCCAGACCCGGACGATGGCGTGGCGGGCGGTCAAGAAGATGCAGCGCAACTTCGAGCAGATGTTCGACGTCACCATCCAGCCGTTGCTGTTCACGGCGATGTTCGCCGGGATCTTCGGCGGAGCCATCTCCGGTGACGTGTCCAGCTACCTGCCGATCATCATCCCCGGACTGATCGGGCAGACCGTGCTGACCGCGTGCGTCGCCACCGGTGTCCAGCTCCGCGAGGACATGGACAAGGGCGTCTTCGACCGCTTCAAGTCACTCCCCATCGCCCGCATCGCGCCGCTCGCCGGACCGATGCTCGCCGACATGCTGCGTTACCTCCTCGCCGCGGTGCTGACCTTCGGCACGGGGATCGCGATCGGCTACCGCCCCGGCGGCGGCGTCCTGGGCGTGCTCGGCGCCATCGTCCTGGCGGTCCTCGCGGGGTGGTCGCTGGCCTGGATTTTCGCCTGGTTCGGCACCGTGGGGCGCAGCGCCCAGGGCGTCCAGGGGATCTCGCTGATGGTGATGTTCCCGCTGACCTTCCTGTCGAACGCGTTCGTCCCGACCGAGACGATGCCCGGCTGGCTCCAGGCCTTCGCCGACGTCAACCCCGTGTCGCTGGTGATCTCCGCGATCCGGGACCTCGCCAACGACGGCGCGGTCACGGCCAACGTCGGCTGGGCGGTCCTGGGGCTGGTGGTCGTCGTGGCCGTCTTCGCGCCGCTCGCGGTGCGGTCGTACGGCCGGAAGATGTAGCTACAGCGCGGCCACCGCGGCCCGGGCCTCGTCCACGAGGTCCGGGCCGCGCCGCCCGTCGAGCTCGGCCCGGACCCGCGCGGTCAGGCCCGGTGCCCGGGTCTCCGCCTCGGCCTCGGTGGGGCCGGGGTCGAGCGAGGGTGAGTAGCGGGTGTAGGCGAACAGCTCCGCGAGGACCAGCAGCCGGACCGCTGCCTCGACCGACGCCGTGTCCCGCAGCAGCGCCCACGCCCCGAGCGCGTGCAGCACCGCACCCGTCACCGGGAAGTCGAGGTGCGGTGCGGTCTCGAGCAGTCGCGCGGCGTCGGCGAGCAGGGTGTCGAAGAGGTCCTCGCCCTGGGGAGCCGGCGCGAACCGCGCGTAGGCCGTGACCGCGGCGCTGGTGCCGTAGAGCGTCCAGGGCTCGAGCCCCGACGGCATGTCGAAGCCACGGAACCGCAGTGCGTGCAGGTGCGCGATCGTCTCGCGGTAGAGGAGCAGCCCACGCTCCACGTTGCCGGTCGCGAGTGCGAGCTCGGCCCGCGCCGTCGAGATCACGAACGGGCCCACCAGTCCCGCGGTGGTGCTGCCACCGGGCGACAGCCCGTCGAGGATGCGGGCCGCCTCACCGTGGTCCCCCGTCTCCAGCGCTCCCATCGCCAGCAGCGCCTGGGCCTGGATCGCGTCGTCATGGTCGCCGAGGGCCAGGAGATCGGGGAGTGCCGCACGCAGGTACGGCGCCGCGGCGGCGTGCCGGCCGAGGGCGGCGTGCAACGTCCCCAGCACCACGCGGAGCATCGCCCCCAGCCACGGGCCGTCGTCGGGGTCGACCCGCTCGAGACCGCGGGTCGCCGCGACGATGGCACCCTCCGGGTCTCCCACGTTCTCCTGGAAGTGCGCGACCCACATCAGCGCCTGCACGGCGGCGAACCGGTCCGGGCCCTCCCCCAGCTCGGCCAGTCCGGCGAGGGTGACGCGGACGTCGCCCGGGTCGTGGGCGGACAGCACCCGGACAGTGCCGCGGACCCGCGGGTCGGAGACCGCGGGGGCGTGCTCGGCCAGGATGGCCCGGCAGGCGTCGGAGCCGCCGCCGAACTCGCCGGTGAGGGTGTTCATCACCACCATCGCGGCAGCGGCAACGGCCTCGTCGACCTCCTCCGGCGCCGGGCGCCAGCCGGCCAGGACCTCGTCGACAGCGCTCGCGAGGACGATCACCCGCGCGTTGTCGCCGGTGATGGTCCACAGTCCACCCAACCCGGCGACCAGGGCACAGACCGCCGGCTGGTCGACCTCTCGAAGGGAGCGGCGCAGGCAGTCCGCGAGGTTGTTCTCCTCGACGATGAGCGCGCGCACCGCCTCCACCTGCCGCGCGCCCCAGAGCTCGGGCGACCACTCCTGCAGGAGGCCGCGGGCCCAGGCCAGCTGGGCCTGCTCGGTGTCATGCACCGCTCCGGCCTCCTCGAGCCGGAGCCGGCCGAACTCGCGGACCGTCTCGAGCATCCGGTAGCGGACCGAGGCAGAGCCCTCCACGACCGTGAGGAGCGACTGGTCCACGAGCGAGGTGATCTCGTCGAGGGCGTCATGACCCAGGGTCGCCTCCGCGGCGGCGAGGGTGAAGCCGTCCGCGAACACCGAGAGCCGCTGGAGCGCCGTCCGCTCGTTCTCGCTCAGCAACGCCCAGGACCACTCGATGACGGCGAGCAGGGTCTGGTGGCGGTCCGGCTTGCTGCGGTCATGCCCGCGGAGCAGGCCGAACCGGTCGTCGAGCCGCCGATCGAGGTCAGCCACGGACATGACCCGGACCTTGGCCGCCGCGAGCTCGATGGCGAGAGGCAGCCCGTCGAGCCGGGAGACCACGCGCCGGGCGACGTCCGGGGGCAGCGCGACGCTCGGGCGGGCCGCCCGGGCGCGCTGCTCGAACAGGTCGAGGGCGGCGTCGTCGTCGAGCTGCGCCAGCGCGAACACCCGCTCCGCGGAGATCGACAGCGGAGCCCGGGTCGTGGTCACCACCCGGAGGCCGGGCACGGTGGCGACCAGGAACGCGACCAGGTCGGCCACCGCGCCGACCACCTGCTCGCAGTTGTCCAGCACGAGCAGCGTCGGCGCCTGGTCCAGGGACTGCGCGATCCGGGCCCGGACGTCCGCGAGCTGTTCGGGACTGAGCACGAGCCGGCTGCTGACCGAGTCCCGGACCCCGAGGGCCGAGCCGATCTCCCCCACGACGTCGGCGGGGTCGACCACCGACACGAGCTCGACGAAGTGGACCACCTGCTGCTCGGCGTCCCGGGCGAGCACATGGGCCAGCCGGGTCTTCCCCAGTCCGCCAGGCCCCAGGATCGAGACCACCCGGGCCTCGCGGACCAGCGCCCGGAGCGCTCGGAGGTCGTCGTCGCGACCGACCAGCGAGGTCGCGTCGAAGCGGACCCCGTCCCGCACCGGGTGGTCCGCCGCCAGCAGCTCGGCATGCACCGCCCGCAGGGCCGGCGCCGGGTCGACGCCGAGCCGGTCGGCCAGGTCGGCGCGCAGCCGCTCGTAGCGGTCCAGCGCGGCCGGGGCGCCGCGCACCGCCGCCTCGCTGCGCAGCAGCTCGACCAGGGTGGCGTCGTCGCGCGGCGCGGACTCGAGGAGCGGGAGCGCCTCGGTGTGGTCGCCGAGGACCGACAGTGCGCGGCCGAGGACGGCGGTCGCGACCGCCCGGTCGTGCACGGCGCCGGCCCGGACGTCGGCCAGCGGCCCCGGCCCGTCGCTGGTGACCAGGCCGTGCGTCAGCGCCTCGCGGGCCAGGTCACGGGCGCCGACGTGATCGCCGTGTCCCTCGGCGCGGCGAGCGGCGTCGACCAGGTCGGCCAGCGCCCACGCGTCCACGGCGTCGGGTGCGAGCCCGAGCCGGTAGCCGCGCGCGGTGCGGACCACGACGTCCGGGCCGGTCTGCGACCGGGTCCGCGAGACGACGACCTGGAGCGCCTTGCCGGGGTTCGCCGGGATGTCGTCCTCCCACACGGCCGCGACGAGAGCGTCCTCCGAGACGCCGCTGCGCTCCCCCGCGACGAGCGCGGCCAGCAGCGCGTGCGTGCGGCCGGCCGGGAGCGGCGTGCCCCGCCAGGTCACCCCGTCGAGGAGACGGAGCGGAGGACGTGTCTCAGCGCTGGACGGCACCGCACCGCTCGGCGGCCAGGGCGACCGCGGCGTCCCGGGCGGCACCGGTCTCCGTCTCGGTGAGCGTGCGGTCGGGTGCGCGGAAGCGCAGCGCGAACGCCAGCGACTTGCGTCCCTCGCCGACCTGGGCGCCGGTGTAGACGTCGAACAGGCGCACCGACTCGAGCAGCTCGCCCGCCCCCTCGCGCAGCGCGGCCTCGAGCTCGGCCGAGGTCACCGACTCGGTCACGACCAGCGCGACGTCCTCCTTGGCGACCGGGTAGGTCGAGAACCTCGGACCGGTCACCACCTCCGGGGCGCGCGCCATGAGGACGTCGAGGTCGATCTCCAGGGCGGCGGTGCGGGCGGGCACACCGACGGCCCGGCACACCTGGGGGTGCAGCTCCCCGGCATGCCCGAGGGCGGTCCCGTCGACGAACAGGGCGGCGCAGCGTCCGGGGTGCCAGGGCGCGTACGCCGCGGAACGGACCTCGAGCTCGACCGACAGCTCGTCGGCCAGGCGGCGGACCAGCGCGACGGCGTCGGCCCACCCGGCCTCACGACCGGTCCCCCACCAGCCCGCACGCTCCCGCTCGCCGGCCAGCACCACGGCGAGGTGCAGCGGCTGCTCGGGGATGGTGTCGAGCATCTTGGCGAGCTCGTCCGCGCTGGGCCGCCAGTCGACCCCGAAGATCGGGGTGGGTCCGCGGTCGACGGGGAACGCGACGGCGCCCGTCTCGAAGAGGGCGACCCCCGGCGCACCGCGCCCGAGGTTGCGCGCGGCCGCCTCGAGCAGGCCGGGCAGCAAGGTCGTGGTGTACGACGGCTCCTCGCTGGACAGCGGGTTCGCCAGCCGGACCGTGTGCCGTCTCGCGTCCTCGGCCGGCAGCCCGAGCCGGTCGAACGCCGCGTCCCCGACGAACGGGAAGCTGACGACCTCGACGCAGCCGGCGCCCGCCAGCGCGTGCCCGATCCGGCGCCGCAGCCGCTGGGTGCGGGTCAGCCCGCGACCGGCGGCCTCGCGTGGCAGGACGGAGGGCACCCGGTCGTAGCCGACGACCCGGGCGACCTCCTCGACCAGGTCGTAGGGGTCGGTGAGGTCGGGGCGCCAGGTCGGCGGGACCACGCTCAACGGTGCCGACGAGGCGTCGACCGCGCACCCGACCGCGGTGAGGTGCCGCACCGTGACGTCGTCGGGGATGTCCATGCCGGTGACCCGGGCCGGGAGGCTCGCGGGCAGCGCGATCGGGTCACGAGGTGGCGTCCCGCCGACGACGGTCACCCCCGGCTCGGCGACGCCACCGCCGTGGGTGACGAGCAGCTCGACGACCCGGTCCGCCGCGGCCTCGGTGATCGCCGGGTCCACGCCGCGCTCGTTGCGCTTGCCGGCCTCGGAGGTCAGCTTGTGGCGCTTGCCGGTGCGGAACATCGACACCGCGTCCCAGTGCGCCGCCTCGACCAGCACCCGGGTCGTGGTCTCCGACATCTCGGTGGTCTCGCCACCCATGACCCCGCCGAGCCCGATGATCCCGCTGTCGTCGGTGACCACGAGGTCCTCGGGAGACAGCGCCCGGTCGGCGCCGTCCAGCGTGGTGAGCCGCTCCCCCTCGGTGGCCCGGCGGACCCGGATCGGCCCGGACAGCTTGTCGGCGTCGTAGCCGTGGATCGGGCGGCCGAGCTCGAGCATCACGTAGTTGGTCACGTCCACCGCGAGCGAGATCGAGCGCTGCCCGCACTGCGCCAGCCGCTGGACCATCCACTCGGGGGTCGGCGCGGCCGGGTCGAAGCCGCTGACGGTCCGGGCCACGAACACCGGGCAGCCGGCCGGGTCGTCGATGACCACCGGGTGGCCCTCGCCGTTGGGCGCCGGCACCTGGCGCTCGGCCGGGTCGGAGAACGGCGCGTCGAAGCCGAGCGCCGCCTCGCGGGCGATCCCGCGCAGGGACAGGGCGTAGGCCCGGTCCGGGTTGATCTCGAACTCGATGACCTCCTCGCGCAGGCCGAGCACGTCCCGAGCGTCCTCGCCCGGCTCGCCGGCGTCCGAGGGCAGCACGATGATCCCGTCGTGGTCCTCGCCGAGACCCAGCTCGCGGGCCGAGCAGATCATCCCGGCGGACAGGTGCCCGTAGGTCTTGCGTGCGATGATCTCGAAGTCGCCGGGCAGCACGCCGCCCGGGAGGATCACCACGACCAGGTCGCCCGGCTCGAAGTTGTGCGCCCCGCAGACGATCCCCTGGGGCTCGCCCGTGCCGTTGGCGTCGCCGACATCGACGGTGCACCAGTTGATGGTCTTGCCGTTCTTCTGCGGCTCGGCCTCCATCGTCAGCACCCGGCCGACGACGAGCGGGCCGCGGATCTGGTCGCCGGGCTTCTCGATCGCCTCGAGCTTCAGCCCGAGCGCGGTCAGCCGCGCCGCCAGCTGTTCGGTGGTCAGGTCGGCCGGCAGGTCGACGTACTCCCTGATCCAGGAGACGGGGGCCTTCATCCGAGCTCCGATCCGAACGCCGTGGTGAACCGGACGTCGCCCTCGAAGAGCTCGCGCAGGTCCTCGATCCCGTGCCGGAACATCAACGTCCGGTCGATGCCCATGCCGAACGCGAAGCCGGTGTAGCGCTCGGGGTCCACCCCGCAGGCGCGCAGCACCCGCGGGTTGACCATCCCGCAGCCACCCCACTCGATCCAGCCCTCGCCCTTGCAGGTCCGGCAGGTGGCACCGTCCAGGACGCCGGCGCCCCGGCAGACGAAGCACACCAGGTCGACCTCGGCCGACGGCTCGGTGAACGGGAAGTACGACGGCCGGAACCGGGTGGTGATGCCCTCGCCGAACATCTGGGCCGCGAAGTGGTCGAGGGTCCCCTTGAGGTGGGCCATCGTGATGCCCTCGTCGACGGCGAGCCCCTCGACCTGGTGGAACACCGGGCTGTGGGTGGCGTCGTACTCGTCGGTGCGGAACACCCGGCCGGGACAGACGACGTAGATCGGCGGCGTGCGGGAGAGCATCGTGCGCGCCTGGACGGGTGAGGTGTGGGTGCGCAGGACCAGGCCGTGGTCCTCCGGCTCGGTCCAGAACGTGTCCTGCATGGTCCGGGCCGGGTGGTCGGGGCCGAGGTTGAGCGCGTCGAAGTTGAGCCACTCCGCCTCGATGGCCGGCCCCTCGGCGACCTCCCAGCCCATCGCCACGAAGATGTCGGCGATCAGCTCCGACCCCGTGGTGATCGGGTGCCGGGCGCCGGCCGGGGTCCGGTCGGTGGGCAGCGTGACGTCGACGGTCTCCTCGACCAACATCCGGGTCTCGGCCTCCGCCTCGAGCTCGGACTGCCGGGCGGCGAGCGCCTGGTTCACGGCGCCGCGGGCCTGGCCGATGCGCTGGCCGGCCTCCTTGCGGCCGTGTGGCGGGAGCGCGCCGATCTCGCGGTTGGCCAGGGCGAGTGGCGAGCGGTCGCCGGCGTGGTCGATCCGGACCTGCTTGAGCTCCTCGAGGTCACCGGCGGCGGCGATCGCCGCGAGTGCGGCGTCGCGTGCCGCCTCGACCTCCTCGGGCTGCACGGCGTTGACCTCCACGGGGTCGTAGTCGGTGTTGGGTCCGGACACGGGGCCAACTGTATGGAGCGCCGGTGCCGGGCGGCGAAGGGGTTCCAGGCCCTGGCCGCTCAGCCGTCGTCGAAGGACGCCGCCGGCCACGTGACGACGATCCGGGCGCCGCCGCCGGGGGCGTCACCGATCGTCACGGTGCCCCCGTGCGCCTTGGTCAGGCCGCCGACGATGTAGAGCCCGAGACCGGAGCCCCCGCGGGCCCCGCCCTTCCAGAACTTCGTGAAGACCCGCCGGCGCAGGTCGGCCGGGATGCCCTCACCCTGGTCGTCGACGATGACGAGCACACCCGCTCCGAGTGCCGGGTCCTCCCCGGGCCGCAGCGCCCGCAGCTGGACGGCGACCGCCCCCTCACCGTGGCGTACGCCGTTCTCCACCAGGTTCATGAACACCTGCGTGAACTTGTCCGGGTCGGCCAGCACGTCCGGCAGGTCGTCCTCGAGCCGGAGGGTGACCGGTCGAGCGGTCCCCGCTCCCACGGAGTCGACGACGCGCCGCATCAGGGTGCCCGCGTCGCACGGCCGGGGGTAGAGCTGGAGCCGGCCGGTGTCGATCCGGGCGACGTCGAGGAGCTCGGCGATGAGCCGGCTGAGCCGGTCGCTGTCCGCGGAGACGGTCTCGAGCATCAGCTTCTTCTGGTCGTCGTTCAGCTTGTCCCACCGGTTCAGCAGCGCCTGGACGAACCCCTTCACCCCGGTGAGGGGCGAGCGGAGCTCGTGGGCGACCGTGGCGACCAGGTCGGACCGCTCGCGATCGAGGCGGGCCCGGCCGCGGCCGGACCGGAGCGTCACCGCGACCTGCTGGACGGGCTGGTCCAGCGACGCCCGGTGCAACCGGGCGGCCACGAGCACCTCGGTCCCGTTGGGCAGCAGCCAGGTCTGCTCGGGGACCGCGGTCCGCGTGCGCAGCCCCTCGTAGGGCCGGTTGTGCCCCACCCAGTCGTTGCCGTCGTGGTCGGTGAGCGCGAGGACGAACTCGAGCGGCTGGCCGACCGGGTCCCCCTCGACGCCGAGGATCCGCACCGCCGGCTCGGAGGCCAGCGTCACCCGCCCGCGCGCATCGGCGACGACGACGCCGTCCGGCAGCGCGTCGACGACCGCCTGCGCAGAGATGTCGGACACGCCCCAACCCTGTCACGACCCGGGGCCGTCAGCTCGGCTGCAGGGTCCGCTCCATCGCCGAGATGTGCGCCGTGGCCCAGCAGAACGCCATCGCGGCGACCAGCTCGACGTCGCTGAGCCCGGCCGGGGCGGGCTCGCCCTCGTCCACGGCGTCCTGGTAGTCCCTGACCAGCCCGACGAGCTCACCGAGCGGGGTCTCCCGGCGGAAGGCGGCCGCGGCCATCGCGCTGCCGACGTCGACGCGCTTCTCGACCTCCGTGAGCTCGACGCCGAGCAGCAGGTCGAGCGTCGACAGCAGGCCGGCGGTGAACGCGAACCCGCGGTCGAGCCCGCGCGGCTGGGCCAGCAGCTCGCACATCCGGGCGCGGACCAGGGCCACGGCGAGGGCGTCCGAGCTGACCCGGCTCACCTGCTGGCCCAGGACCGTGATCGCGGCCCACTGCCGGATCCGGACCGTGCCCAGGAGCACCAGCGCCTCGCGCACGCTGTGCACGTCGCGGCGGAGCCCACCCGCCGCGCCCAGCGAGGCGAGGTGGAGGACCTGCACGACAAGGGCGGGCTCGTGCGCCAGGATCGCCTCGACCCGACCGAAGTCCAGCCGTTCGTCCAGCAGCTCGCTGGCCAGCTGCACCTGAGCCAGGGCGGAGGGGGCCAGGGTGCGCCCGTTGACCTCCACCGGCCGCTGGACCGCGGGCCCGTGGAAGAGCTCGAACCCCGCCGCGGCGGCCCAGGTGAGGTCGTCCTCGCTAGGGCACCGGGCGGCCATGGCGGTGACTCCGAGGACGCGACACCGGGCCACGAGCTCTTCGGCCCGCGGCCGGGGGCACTGCTGCAGGTCGATGACGGCCACGTCCGCGAGCGCGAGGAGCGCCTCGGCGCCGGGCACCCGGTCGAGCCGGTCCACGGCGATCGAGTAGCCCTCCTGGACCAGCAGGCGACAGCGCTCGACGACCGCGGGGTCGGCGCCCAGCTCGGCGGGCACCATCAGGACCGTGCGTCCGCTCGGCGCCGTCACCACGGTGCTGTCCGCGAGGACCTCGGGCCCGGCCGCGCAGAACACCCGGACGTCGCCCACCAGCTGGCTGAGGTCGACCGTCAGGTCGCCGAGGACCGCCGACATGGTCAGGGTCTCCCCCGCCCCGGCCCCGTGCGAGGTCGACCGGCCGACCTCGGGCGCGGGGCGGTTCACGAGCTGGAACGCCACGATCTCGTGCTCGAGACCCACGATGGGCTGTCGCGCGACGACGCGGTCCACCGCCGCCGGAGCAGCCCCCGATGACTCCTCGTGCTCTGCCATGTCCACCTCTCGGCTCCGCCTCGGCCCCCCGACCTCAGCTCGGCGCACACACCGTTCGTCCCTGTTCAGTCGGCCGGTGGACGCCGGATCTGAGCAGTGGTCCAGTCAGCCGGGCCCGGACCCCGCGGCTGGTGACGGGTGGACCGTCCCCGGCCCGACCCCGGTGTGGAGGACGAGGTCGCCGCGGTCCGCGCGGGCCGGGAGGGACACCCCGGGCAGCTCGCCGTAGGCGAACGACGCGTCGTACGCCTCCACGGCCTCGTCGAGGCTGCTGAACACGGCTCGGACCAGGCGCAGGTCGCTGTCCACCCACAGGTCGTAGCTGGTCGGGAGCTGGCGCAGGGACCGGTCGCTCTCGGACGCCTCCATCCGCAGGTGCCGGGTGGCGGCGCCGCCCTCGGCGGTCTCGATGCCGAGGTCGGTCACGGTCACGGGGCCCATCAGCCGAGCCAGGCGGGTCACCGGGTCGAGCGCGGAGTAGCCGTAGACCACGAACGCCGCGAGGCCGCTGTCGCCGCCGGCCGTGCAGCTGTAGGGCCGGTCACTGGCCTCGACGTAGCCCATCGCCGTGTTGCCGGAGGCCTGCAGGGCGCGCGCCGCGGCCAGGTTCGCGCACACCCGGCCGGTCCCCAGCTCGAGCAGCTCCTGCGGCTCGCCGCCGGCGTGCCAGCCGAACCGACGGGCGAACCGCTGCCGGTCCGCCTCGTACACCAGGTCGAGCGTGGTCTCCGACGGGCGCCCGGTCACCGTGACCCGCACCGCGCCGGCATCCCGGACGGCGCCGACCAGCGTGTCCCGGACCACGTAGGGGTCAGTGCCCAGGCTCGCGGGCGCCTCGGCGACCTCGGAGGCCTGCGCAGGCACGGGGGCGGGGTCGGCAGCGGGGTCAGCCTGCTCAGCGCAGGCACTCACCGCCGTGGCGAGCACCAGCCCTGCCACCGTCGCCCGCGCAGTCACGAGGGCAGGGTACGGCGGCGGGCGGACTCGTAGAGGCAGAGCGCGGCCGCGGTCGAGAGGTTCAGGCTCTCGGCCCGGCCGTGGATGGGGATGGAGACCCGGTGGTCGGCGAGCGCGGCGAGCCCGGGAGGCAGCCCGTGCGCCTCGTTGCCGAACAGCCAGGCCGTCGGACCGTCCACCGGGGCGTCGTACAGGCCGACCTCGCCGTCGCCCGCGGTCGCGAGCACCGTGAACCCGGCGGCCCGTAATCCGGCGACCGTCGTGGCGATGTCCGGCTCGACGGCGAGCGGGACGTGGAAGAGGCTGCCCACGCTGGCCCGGACCGTCTTGGGGTTGTAGGCATCGACCGAGGTGCCGGCCAGCACGACCAGGTCCGCGCCGGCCGCGTCCGCGCAGCGGATCACGGTGCCCGCGTTGCCGGGGTCCCGGACGTCGACGCACACGGCCACCAGCCGGGTCCCGGGTCCGAGCAGGTCGGCCAGCGGCCGGTCGAGGGACCGGCACATCGCGACGACGCCCGCCGGGGTGACGCTGTCACTCAGGGAGCCGAGCGCGCGCTCGTCGACCAGCACCCAGGTCGTGTCGGTCGAGGCGGCGGCGTCCGCCAGCGCGGCGTACCGCTGCGTCGCCTCCGTGGTGGCGAAGATCTCGACGACGCAGCCCGGCGTGGCCAGGGCCGCCTCGACCGCCTTGGGGCCGTCGGCAAGGAACAGCCGCCGCTCGGTCCGGACCGAGCGACGGCTGAGCTTGCGTGCCTCCTTGACCCGGGTGGACCCGGACGTCAGAGGCACCGCGGGAGGCGTCAGGCGGAGGCCTCGGCCTTGTCGTCGACCCGGGGCGCGTTGACGTCCTCGGGCAGGGCGGCCCGGGCGACCTCGACGAGCGCGTTGAACGCCGCGATGTCGTTGACGGCCAGGTCCGCGAGGACCTTGCGGTCGACCTCGACCCCGGCCAGGCCCAGACCCTGGATGAAGCGGTTGTAGGTCATCCCCTGCGCACGGGCCGCGGCGTTGATCCGCTGGATCCACAGGCGACGGAAGTTGCCCTTGTTCTTGCGCCGGTCGTTGTAGGAGTAGACCAGCGAGTGGGTGACCTGCTCCTTCGCCTTGCGGTAGAGGCGCGAGCGCTGGCCGCGGT
>NZ_JAEMSS010000054.1 GCF_016462705.1 Nocardioides sp.
GCCTCGGTGAGCTTGTTGATCCGCTCGGCCACCAGCGGCATGGCCAGGTCGAGCAGCTGCCGGTCAGGCAGCGAGGTCGGGTCGAGGACGTGCGCGGCCTCGAGGAAGGGCAGCACCCGCTCGGTCATCTCCTCGACCGGGAGCAGCCGCATGTGCGCGGCGTTGATGGCGTTGGCCTTCTTCTCGTCGAAGCGGGCCGGGTTGGGGTTGACGTCGCCGATCTCGAACGCCGCCACCATCTCGTCGAGCGTGAACACGTCGCGGTCGGGGGCGATCGCCCAGCCGAGCAGGGCGAGGTAGTTGAGCAGCCCCTCGGGCAGGAACCCCGCGTCCCGGTAGGCGATCAGGTGGGCCTTGGGGTCCCGCTTGCTGAGCTTCTTGTTGCCCTCGCCCATGACGTAGGGCAGGTGACCGAACCGCGGCACCTGCTTGGCGATTCCGAGCTCGGTCAGCGCCTCGTAGAGGGCGAGCTGACGCGGCGTGCTGGACAGCAGGTCCTCACCGCGCAGGACGTGGGTGATCTCCATCAGCGCGTCGTCGACCGGGTTGACCAGCGTGTAGAGCGGCTCGCCGTTGGCCCGGCACAGCGCGAAGTCCGGGACGAACTCGGTCTCGAAGGTGATGTCGCCCCGCACCAGGTCGTCCCAGGTGAGCGATCCCTCGGGCATCCGGAAGCGGACGACGGGCTTGCGGCCCTCCTCCTCGAAGACCGCGAGCTGCTGGGTGGACAGCTCGCGGCAGAAGCCGTCGTAGCCCATCACCTTGGATCCGGACGCCTTGCGCCGAGCGTCGACCTCCTCGTTCGTGCAGTAGCAGTCGTAGGTGAAACGCGTACCCCGCAGCTGGGCGAGCACGTCGACATAGATGTCGGTGCGCTCGCTCTGGCGGTAGGGGCCGAACGGGCCGCCCATGAGAGGTCCCTCGTCCCAGTCGAGGCCGAGCCACTGCATGACCTCGATCAGGCCGTCGTACGACTCCTCGGTGTTGCGGGCGTGGTCGGTGTCCTCGATCCGGAACACGAACGTCCCGCCGTGGTGCCGGGCGAACGCCCAGTTGAACAGCGCCGTCCGGGCCAGCCCCACGTGCGGGCTGCCGGTCGGGCTGGGAGCCATCCGGACCCGGACGGGAGCACCGGTCATCGGGTGCCCACCGTGTTGGTCAGCGCGCCGATCCCCTCGATGGACACCTCGACCTCGTCGCCGACCTGCATCGGGCCGACCCCCTCCGGCGTACCGGTGAGGATCACGTCGCCGGGCAGCAACGTCATCACGCTGCTGACGTGGGCGACCAGGGTCGGGATGTCGAAGATCAGGTCGGCGGTGCTGCCGTCCTGGACGAGGTCGCCGTTGAGATGGGTCTGCACGCGGCGCCCCTTGCTGAAGTCGGCGGGGTCGAGGTCGGTCTCGATCCACGGGCCGAGCGGGCAGAACGAGTCGAAGCCCTTGGCCCGGGTGAACTGCACGTCGCTCTTCTGCAGGTCGCGGGCGGTGACGTCGTTTGCGATCGTGTAGCCGTGGATCACGTCGGTGGCCTGCTCCGGCGGCACGTCGCGGCAGATCCGTCCGATCACGACGGCGAGCTCGCCCTCGTAGTGGAGGTTGCTGGTCTGCGGCGGGTAGATGATCTGGTCGCCCGGCCCGACCACGCTGGTGTTGGGCTTGAGGAACATCAGCGGCTCGTCGGGGACGTCGCTGCCCATCTCGGCGGCGTGCGCGGCGTAGTTGCGGCCGATCCCCACGACCTTGCTGCGCGGCAGGACCGGCGCGAGCAGGCGCACGTCGGCGAGCCGGTGCTCCACGCTCTCGGCGCCGTCGAGCAGCTTGATGCCGACGTAGAGCGGGTCGCCGGCCAGCGGCACGATGACGCTGTCCTCCCCCGGCTCGCCGTGCTCGTCGAGGTCGCCGGTGACGACGCCGTACTGAGGGTCGTCCCCGGTCGTGAATCTGGCGATGCGCACGGGTTCGACCCTATCCAGCGACCGTGTGACAGTTGGCGGGTGACCGAGTCGAACACCGACCGGGTGCTCCGGAACTTCCTGGACGGGGACGGACGCCTGCACACCATCCCCACCAAGCGCGCCAAGCGGCTGGTCGTGCTCGACCACCTCGCCCAGCGTTTCGAGCTCGGGCGCGTCTACCCGGAGGCCGAGGTCGTGGCGATCCTCACGGAGTTCCACCCCGACCACGCGGCCCTGCGTCGCTACCTCGTCGACGACCAGTTCCTCACCCGCGAGGGCAGCCACTACTGGCGCAGCGGCGGGACGGTCGAGGTCTGACGTGGAGGTCCTGACCGAGGCAGAGTGGCGAGCCCGCCAGGCCGCCCACGAGGCCCGGGTCGACGCGCTGGTCGCCGACCACCTGGCCCGGCGGCGCGACGCAGTCCCGCACCCGGTCCACGATTTCCTGTTCACCTACTACTCGTTCCGGCCCGCCCAGCTGCGCCGGTGGCACCCGGGGTACGGCGTCGCGCTGGCCGGCCGCGAGCAGGAGGCGGTGACCGAGGACGACGTCGCCGCGAAGCGGCCGCTGCTCGAGGGCGTCCACGCGCTGCTCGCCGCGACCGCCGGGCGCCCGGCCAACTTCGGCTGCTTCGGCATGCACGAGTGGGCGATGGTCTACCGGCAGCCGCAGGAGCAGACCCGGCATGCGTCCTGGCCGCTTCGCCTCGGCCCGGCCGGCACCGACGAGGTGGTGGAGTCGCACCGGATCGCCTGCTCGCACTTCGACGCGTTCCGGTTCTTCACCGAGCCGGCCCGGCCGCTCAACACGCTCTCCCCCGCCGCCCACGACCGGCCCGCCTTCGAGCAACCTGCGTGCCTGCACGCGGGGATGGACCTCTACAAGCACGCCTTCCGGCTGTCCCCGCTCGTGCCCTCCGAGCTGGTGGCGGACTGCTTCGAGCTGGCCCGCGACATCCGCGTGCTGGACATGCGGGCGGCGCCGTACGACCTCACCGGCCTGGGGCTCGACCCGCTGCGCATCGAGACCGCCGAGGGCAAGCAGGAGTACGCCGCGGCGCAGCGCGTCTTCGCCGAGCGCGGTGCCCCGTTGCGGGCCCGGCTGCTCGAGGCGTGCGACACCCTGCTCGCGGCCCCGTCACGTCGGTAGACGGCCGTCCCGCGCACTTCTGGTTCCCGGGGGCGCGCCGCGCTGCTTCACCACGGGATGTCGGCGAACCGGCACTTCCCCGGGCGAGCTCGTCGTGGGAAGTGCGGGCCCCACGACATCCCTTGATGAAACCCCAGGCGCGGGCCGGGGCGCACGTGTCGGCGCCCCAGGCGAAGATGCTGCGCGTGGACTTCGACGCCGAGCTGTGGGAGCACGAGGGGCAGGGCGCGTGGTGCTTCGTCACGGTGCCGCCCGAGCCGAGCGAGGACGTTCGGCTCTCCGGCGCGATGCCGGCGGGGTTCGGCTCCTACCGGGTCGAGGTCACGGTCGGCTCGACGACGTGGCGGACCTCGGTCTTCCCGGACAACGCGTCGGGTGGCTTCGTGCTGCCGGTGAAGAAGGCGGTCCGGCAGCGGGAGGCGATCGAGATCGGCGACCTGGTCGCCGTACACCTGGACGTCCTCCTGAGCGAGTGAGCCCGCCCGGCATACTTCTGCGCATGACGTCGTCGTTCTTCGACCAGCTCGCCAGCTCCGTCCTCGACGGCAAGCCGGCCACCGAGGACGACGCGCTCGCCGTCCTGCAGGCCCACGACGACGAGCTCATGGACGTCGTCGCCGCGGCCGCCCGGCTCCGCCGCGAGCACTTCGGCAACACCGTCAAGGTCAACTACCTGGTCAATCTCAAGTCCGGCCTGTGCCCCGAGAACTGCAACTACTGCTCGCAGGCGCTCGGCTCCAGCGCCGACATCCTCAAGTACAAGTGGCTCAACACCGACGAGGCGCTCGAGCAGGCCGCCGCCGGGCTCAAGGGCGGCGCCACCCGGGTCTGCATGGTCTCCAGCGGCCGCGGCCCGACCAACAAGGACGTCGAGCGGGTCGCCGACATGGTCGGCACCATCAAGGCCGAGCACCCCGAGGTCGAGATCTGCGCCTGCCTCGGCCTGCTCAAGGACGGCCAGGCCGAGCGGCTCCGCGAGGCCGGCGTCGACGCCTACAACCACAACATCAACACCGCCGAGTCCCACCACGAGCAGATCGTCCAGACGCACACGTACGCCGACCGCGTCGACACCGTCCAGAAGGCCAAGACCGCCGGCCTGTCTCCGTGCAGCGGCCTGATCGCCGGGCTGGGAGAGACCGACGAGCAGCTCGTCGAGGCGCTCTTCGCACTCCGCGACCTCGGGTCGGACTCGATCCCGGTCAACTTCCTGATGCCCTTCGACGGCACCCCCTACGAGAACGTCTGGGACCTGACGCCCATGCGGTGCGTCAAGATCCTGGCGATGGCGCGCTTCGTCTGCCCGGACAAGGAGATCCGGATCGCCGGCGGCCGCGAGATGCACCTGCGCACCCTGCAGGGGCTGGCACTCCAGGTCGCCAACTCGATCTTCCTGGGCGACTACCTGACCTCGGAGGGCCAGGCCGCCGAGGCCGACCTCGAGCTGATCCGCGACCACGGGTTCACCGTGCTGGGGGCCGCTCCCGAGGTGCCCGAGGCACCGCAGACGTACGACCCCGCGAAGCGACGCCGTGGTGCCGGCACCGCCGTCGCGCCCAATGCCTGAGGCGTCCGACCTCCTGCTCGCGTTCGACCGCGAGCACGTCTGGCACCCCTACACCTCGATGACCGAGCCGACGCCGGTCCGGCTGGCCGAGAGCGCGTCCGGGGTCCGGATCCGGCTGGACGACGGGACGGAGCTGGTCGACGGCATGTCGTCCTGGTGGGCCGCGATCCACGGCTACGCCGTCCCGGAGCTCGACGACGCCGTACGCCGGCAGCTCGGCGACATGGCGCACGTGATGTTCGGCGGCCTCACCCACGCACCCGCGGTCCGGCTCGCGGAGCGCCTGGTCGAGGTCTCCCCGGCCGGCCTCGAGCACGTGTTCCTCGCCGACTCCGGCTCGGTCAGCGTCGAGGTCGCGCTCAAGATGGTGATCCAGCACCAGCGCGGCCAGGGCCGGCCCGGGCGCACCAGGATGCTGACCGTCCGCGGCGGCTACCACGGCGACACCTTCGGCTGCATGAGCGTGTGCGACCCGGTGGGCGGGATGCACACGATGTTCGGCGAGGTCCTGCCGCAACAGGTCTTCGCCGACCAGCCCCCCGCACCCGGTGGCGACGTCGAGAGCTGGGCCGCCGGCTTCCGGGCGCTGGCCGCGCAGCATGCGGACGAGCTGGCCGGCATCGTCGTCGAGCCGCTGCTGCAGGGGGCCGGCGGGATGTTCGTCTACGACGCCGCGTGCCTGCGGGTCATGCGCGAGGTCGCCGACGAGCACGGACTCGTCCTGGTCCTGGACGAGATCGCGACCGGCTTCGGCCGCACCGGGACGTTCTTCGCGGCCGAGGCGGCCGGCGTCACCCCGGACATCATGTGCGTCGGCAAGGCACTCACCGGTGGCTACCTCACCTTGGCCGCGGTCCTCACCACGCCCGCGGTCGCCCACGCCGTCTCCGCATCGGAGTCCGGCGTGCTCATGCACGGCCCGACCTACATGGGCAACCCGCTGGCGTGCGCGGTCGCCCTCGCCAGCCTCGACCTGCTCGAGTCGTCGGGCTGGCAGGACGACGTCACGCGGGTCGGAGCCGGGCTCCAGGCCGGGCTCGAGCCGCTGCGCGGGCTCCCGGGCGTCGCCGACGTACGCACCCTGGGTGCCGTCGGTGTCGTCCAGCTCGACCACCCGGTCGACGTGGTCAAGGCCACCGACGCCGCGGTCGAGGAGGGCGTCTGGCTGCGCCCGTTCCGCGACCTGGTCTACACGATGCCGCCCTACGTCACCTCCGACGAGGACCTGGCCCGGATCTGCCGGGCCGTCGCCCGTGCGGTGGACGTGGCATGACCTGGTCCCGGTGGCTGGCCGAGCAGGCCGTACGTCGCGACGACGCCGGCCTGCGCCGCACCCTGCTCCCCCGCGGGCGTCGCGACGGGCTCGTCGACCTGGCCGGCAACGACTACCTCGGGCTCTCGCGCGACCCCGTGGTCACCGCCGCCGCCGCCACCGCCGCGCAGCAGTGGGGAGCCGGGGCCGGCGCCTCGCGGCTGGTGACCGGCACCCTCGACCTGCACGTCGAGCTGGAGCGGGCACTGGCGTCCTACACCGGACAGCCCGCGGCGCTGGTCACCGGGAGCGGCTACTCCGCCAACCTCGCCGTGGTCACCGCGCTCGCCGACCGCGACTGCCTCATCGTGTCCGACGCGCACATCCACGCCTCGCTCGTGGACGCCGCGCGGCTCTCCCGCGCCGAGATCGCGATCGTGCCGCACTCCGACGTCGGCGCCGTACGCGCGGCGCTCGAGGGTGCCGACGGGCGGCGGACGCTCGTGCTCGCCGAGAGCATCTACTCGGTGCTCGGTGACGAGGGACCGCTAGTGGAGCTGGCCGAGGCGTGCGCCGAGCACGGGGCCCTGCTGCTCGTCGACGAGGCGCACGGCCTGGGCGTCCACGGTCCCGGGGTGGTGCATCGCCTCGGGCTCAGCGGGCTGTCGCACGTCGTCGTGACGCTGACCCTGTCCAAGTCGCTCGGCAGCCAGGGCGGCGCGGTCCTGGGGCCGCCCGAGCTGCTCGACCACCTGGTCAACACCGCCCGCCCGTTCATCTTCGACACCGCCCTGGCGCCCGCCGCCGCAGGGGCCGCGCTGGCCGCGCTCGGCGTGCTCCGCGACCGGCCGGAGCTCCCGGCGCTGGTGCGGTCTCGCGTCGACGACCTCGCCCACCAGCTCGGCGTCGAGGCCCCGCAGGGCGCGGTCGTCTCCCTGCCGATGCCCTCGCCGCAGGCCGCCGTCGCCGCCCAGGCCGCGGCCCGCGCGCAGGGCGTGCAGGTCGGCTGCTTCCGGCCACCGTCGGTGCCCGACGGGATCTCCCGGCTGCGGATCACGGTCAGCGCGGGCGTCGCCGAGGCGGACTGGGCCCGGGCCGTGACCGTGCTCATCGGGGTCGCCAAGGAGCACGCGTGAGCGTCGTCCTGGTCACCGGGACGTCGACCGCGGTCGGCAAGACGGTCGCGACCGCGGCGCTGGCGGCGACCGTCTCGGGCTCCGTCGTCGTGGTGAAGCCCGTGCAGACCGGAGCCGCCGACGGCGACTCCGACGCCCGCGAGGTCGCCCGGCTGACCGGGGTGGAGACCGTCGAGTGGACGACGCTGGACGAGCCGCTCGCCCCGGACACCGCGGCCCGGCGGCAGGGTGTCGAGATCCCCCGCGTCGCGTCGTACGCCGCCCCCCTCGCCGACCTGCCGCACGACACCGTGGTCGTGGAGGGCGCGGGCGGGGTGCTGGTCCGGCTCGACACGGAGGGCGGCACGCTGCTCGACCTCGCGGCCGTGCTGCAGGCGCTCACCGAGGTCGAGGTCGTCGTCGTGACCTCCGCGGGGCTCGGCACGCTGAACCACACCGAGCTGACCGTCGGCGCGCTGCGCAGCCGCGGACTCGAGCCGTCAGGGCTGGTGATCGGGTCCTGGCCGGCGGACCCCGGCCTGGCCGAGCTGTGCAACCTGGAGGACCTGCCCCGGGTGACGGGACTGCCCCTGCTCGCCGTCGTCCCGGAGGGCGCGGGCACGCTGGATCCCGAGGCCTTCCGCGCCGCCGCCCCGGGCTGGTTTAGGGTCCTGCCACCGCAGACCTGACGAGAGGGGCGACATGGGCCTGGGCGACATGGCCAAGAAGTGGGCGAAGGACAAGGCGACGGAGCTCCTGAGCGCCGACAGCGGCAAGAGCCAGGATGCCGGGTCGCGGGCCGACGCGACGGAGACGCAGGCCAAGCAGCAGGTGGGCGAGCAGCTCCTCCGCACGGCGTTCCCGAAGCTGGGCGAGTGGCAGGACAAGCAGGAGGACAACCGGCGGCGGGCCGACGAGCAGGCCGAGCGCGAGCGCCGCGAGGAGATCGCCTCGCTCCCGGTCGCGCAGGTGCAGCTGTCGGTGACCGGGTGGGCCACCGGCCAGTGGTCCGGCCCGCTGCACCTCGCCTGGAACGAGGTCGCGCCCACTCCCCCGGACCCGGAGTTCCCCGACTCGGACCCCTACGCCACCCGGCCGCTGCTGTGGCTCGAGCTCTTCGCCGAGGACGACGCCCGTCCCTCGCTCGGCGGTCACGAGCTGGTCCACTGGGGCTTCCAGGTGCCCGGCTGGACCGGGGACGGCACCTACGACCTGACCGCCATCGCCCGGGAGCGCGACGCGGCCGGGGCCGCGCTGACCTACGAGGAGTGGGTCATGGACTTCGCGGACCATGACGAGTCGTCCTTCTACTTCTACGCCGACGCCGGGGCGTCCTCGATCACGCTCGCCGACGGCGGCAAGCGGCTGTCGGTCGTCATCGCGATGAGCGGCGCCATCGGCGAGCTCACCGCGACCGCGGAGATCACCCGTCCCTGAGGGGCCCGTTGAGGAACCACCGGTGCCCGAACGGGTCGCGCAGCACCGCGACCCGGCCGGCCTGCTCGTCGTCCGCCGGACCTCGGTCGAGCGACGCACCCGCCTCCGACATCCGCCGTGCCAGCGCGTCCACGTCGTCCACGGCGAGGTGCAGCGTGACCGCGGTGCCACGCGTCGGGTCCGGCCCCTGCACATGGTGGTCGGGGAACTCGCCGGACATCATCCAGCCGGCCCCGTCGACGGCCAGCTCCACGTGTCCGAGCCGTCCGTCCGGCATCGTGATCGGGTCGTAGCTCACCTCGGCGCCCATCGCCGTCCGGTACCACTCGATCGCCGCGGGCCCGTCGGACACGCACAGCATCGGCGTCAGCTCAGCCATCGTCCTCCTCCTCAGGAGCCATGGGTTGCATGAAGGACCACAACCCGCCCTCACTGTCGCGGGCGGCGTACTCCCGGACCCCGTAGGGCATGACCGTCGGGCCGTAGACCACCTCCGCGCCCGCGGCGACGGCCCGGGCGTGGTGGGCGTCGACGTCGTCGACATCGACCGCCATGCAGTGCGAGGCGGTGCCGGACGTCGCCGGTGAGGCGAGCCGGTGCTCCTCCGACTCCCGATGCATCCAGATCACGCCGTCGCCGGCGAACACCTCGCCGTGCACGACGTGACCGTCCCCGTCCCGGGTCAGATCGCCCGCCTCGAGACCGAAGACCTCGACGAGGTGACGCTGCGCGGCCGCGATGTCCCGGTAGACCAGGAGCGTCAGCCTGCGCACCGCGGCCGGCTCGTCGCCCAGCCCGGCCAACAGGTCGAGCAGCTCCTCGTCGCACGGCCGGTCCCCGCCGAGCAGCCGCGCCTCGACGGCCCGGACCCGCTCCCGCTGCCGGGCCAGCTCGGCCAGGCGGGCGTCGAGCGCGGCGAGGTGCCGGCGCGTCACCTCCAGCAGGTCGACGCCGTCCGGGGTGACGTCGGAGGGCGACGTGCCCAGGTCCCTGAGGAGCCGGATCCGGTAGAGCCGGTCGATCGCCGCGGCGTCGTACCGCCGTCGGCCGTCCGTGTCTCGGGGCGGGGCGAGCAACCCGAGCTCTTCGTAGTAGCGCAGGGTGCGCTGGGTCAGGCCGGTACGTGCTGCCACGTCGCCGATGGTCAGGTCCATGGCGCTGACGCTAGGACCTCACGCCACGTCAGGAGCAAGCCCCGGAGCTCACCAGACGTCGCCGTCGCGCCAGTCGCAGGTGAGCTCACCGTCGAGGTCGAGCGACGCCGCACCGGGGAGCACCAGCACGTAGCCCTCCTCGTCGCGGGTCGGCACCACGCCGGCCGGGGTGAGTGCGGAGAGCCGGCCCCGCCAGGGCAGCCAGCCGTGGGAGAGATAGAGGCCCAGGCCCTCGTCGGTCGCGCCCAGCGCGAGGAGGTCGTACGCCGGCGCCATGGCCTCGAGCGCGGCCATGACCCGGCCACCCAGGCCCTGTCGCTGGCGGCCGGGCGCGACCGCGACGGCCTCGACGTAGCCGCACCGCAGCGCGCGGCCACCGTGGACCATCCGGCGCATCACCAGGGCGGCATGCGCGACCAGGAGGCCGCTGTCGTGCAGCAGCGCGTGCATCCCGCCGAGGGCGTGCTCCCAGTCGTCAGGACCGAAGGCCTCGTCCGGTGGCAGGTGGGCGAAGGCCGCCTGCAGCAGGGCCTGGGCCGCGTCGAGGTCCGCCGGCGGGACGTCAGCGGTGTGCCGGACGCTCAGGGTCACCATCCCGGCGGCCTCCTGTCGATCCACGGCGCGGCCTCCTCGACCTGGGCGCACAGCGAGAGCAGCAGCTCCTCCTCGGCCGGGCGGGCCGCGAGCATGACGCCCACCGGCAGCAGGGTGCCGTCGGCGGACTCGGTCCAGTGCAGCGGGAGGGACGCGGCCGGCATGCCGGTGACGTTCCAGGCAGAGGTCCAGGGCGTGAAGGCCTTCTGCGCCTCGAAGTCCGCGGCCGGGTCCGTGTCGTCACGGAGTGCGCCGACGGGCAGCGGCGGCGCGGCCAGGGTGGGCGTGAGCACGGCGTCGTACGGCGCCAACGCCTCGAGCGCGCCAGCGGCGAAGCGCCGCATCGCCCCCAGGGCCAGGCCGAAGTCGGGCCCGCTCACCGCACGACCGCGCTCGGTGAGCCACCTCGTGAGCGGCCGCAGGAGGTGCTCGCGGTCGGGCGGGACCACCGACAGCGCGGTGAGCACGGCCCAGCAGGTCTCGAAGACCGGCACGGCGTCGGACGGCAGCGGCACCGGCACGTCCACCACCTGGTGGCCGAGGTCCTCCAACAGCCGCCTGGCGTCCACGAACGCCGCCAGGCAAGCGCTGTCCACAGCAACGTCGGCGATCACCGGCTCGCTGAAGGCGGCGATCCGTAGCGTCCCCGGCTGCCGGTCACAGGCGTCGAGGAAGGTCCCGGACGGAGGTGGTGCCCAGGCAGGATCCCCAGCCCGACGACCGGCGAGCACGTCCAGCATCGCCGCCGCGTCGCGCACGGTCCGGGAGATCGGCCCGGCCGTCGCCAGACCCACCGGGTCGCCGTACATCGGGTACCCGCTGATCCGCCCACGGGTGGGCTTGAGACCGAACAGGCCGCAGCACGAGGCGGGGATCCGGATCGAGCCGCCCCCGTCCGAGCCCTGAGCCACCGGCACCAGGCCCGCGGCCACCGCGGCGGCGGCCCCGCCGGACGACCCGCCGGCCATCCGGGTGCGGTCCCACGGCGTGACCGCGGGCGGGTAGCCCTCGGGCTCGGTGTAGCAGGGCGAGCCGAACTCCGGGGTCGAGGTCTTGCCGAGGCTGACCATCCCGGCGGCCTCGAGCGCGAGCGTGACCGCGTCGCTGACGTCCGGCACGAAGTCGGCGAACGCCGGCGAACCGAACCGGGTCGGGACCCCGGCGGTCAGGTTGAGGTCCTTGATCGCGGTCGGGACACCGAACAGCGGGCCGTCGCCGTCGCCCGGGACGAGCGCCCGGGCCCGGTCGAGGGCCAGCTCCGGGGTGAGCGTGACGAACGCGCCCACCGTCTCGGGACCGGAGTCGATCCGGTGGGCGCGCTCGAGGTAGTGCTCGGTCAGCTCGGCAGGTGCCACCTCGCGACGGCGCACCAGGTCGCCCTGTTCGAGGGCGGTCAGGTCGTGCAGCTCGGCCACGACCGTGACGCTAGCCGAGGGCGCGGCTCAGGCGGCGGCGGTGTCCTGGCGGAAGTCGACCAGCGTGGTGATCGCTCCCCGGAGCCGCCCGAGGACCTCGGGGTCGGACAGGACGTCGACGTCGATCGACGACTGCGACACGGTGACGTCCTCGACGACGAGGGCCCCGGCGATCCCGGCGGAGCGCGCGGCGTCGGCGTGCGACCACTTGCCGCCGTAGGGGGTGGGGGTGGTGCCGATGACGCCGAACGGCTTGCCGACCAGCGCACCCTGGCCGTAGGGGCGGGAGAGCCAGTCGATCGCGTTGTTGAGCACGGCCGGCATGGTGCCGTTGTACTCCGGGGTGACCGCGAGGACGCGGTCGGCGCCGCCCACCCGCTCGCGGAACGCGGCGGCGGCGGCCGGGACGTCGTCCGGGTTGTCGATGTCCTCGTTGTAGAAGGGCAGCGAGCCGAGACCGTCGACCAGGTCGAGGGTCACGCCTGCGGGAGCCTGCTCGCGCAGGAGCTCGGCCAGCTTGCGGTTGACGGAGTCGGCGCGGAGGCTGCCGACCAGGACGGCGATGCGGGTGTCAGTCATGCCGCTCTAAGCGGACCATGGTCCGTTTATATTCCCGTGGTCCAGACAAGGTCCCGGTCCCTACTCTTGACCCGCCATGACCGACCGCCCGCTCCTCCCCCTCCTGGACGACCGGCCGCGGGAGCGCAGCGACGCCGCGCGCAACCGCGCCGCACTGCTGCGCGCCGCCCAGGAGATCGCGGAGAGCTGCGGCTACGACGCCGTGACGATGGACGCCGTGGCGGCCAAGGCCGGGGTGGGCAAGGGCACCGTGTTCCGGCGGTTCCAGTCCCGGGAGGGACTCATGGGGGCGCTGCTCGACGCCTCGGAGTCGGAATGGCAGGCCTCGGTCATGACCGGTCCCCCGCCGCTCGGGCCGGGCGCGCCCCCGATGGACCGCCTGCTGGCGTTCGGCCGGTCCCGGCTCGACATCGTGCTCCAGCACGCCGACCTGATCCGCAACGCGGGGTTCGGCGGCGCCGTCAGGTCCTACGCGGCGTACTCGTTCACCGCCACCCACGTCCGCTACCTGCTGGGCGAGCTCGGCGTGCAGGGCGACATCGCCATGCTGGCCGTCGCGCTGATGGCCCCGCTCGAGCTGCCGATCCTCGACCAGCAGGTCCACATCGAACGCATCGACGTGGACCGCGTCTACGCCGGCTGGGTCGACCTGGCCCGCCGGATCACCCGGCCGGCGTAGCTGGAGGGCCGGTGTCGTCGGTGCGGTCGAGCACGGCGGTGAGACCGCGGCCCGACCCGGGCCCGGACGCCAGCTCCTCCACGACCCTGGCGACCTCGCCGAGGCCACCGTCCCCCAGGCGGGAAGCGCGGCGCGACTCGCGGAGGCGGGCCAGGACGGGCGCGTGCTCGGCGAGGGACGCCGGGCCGCGCGGGTAGTCCCGCTCGACCAGCTCTCGGGCGGTGGTCTCGACACCCGCCACGACGTGCCGCAGCTGGGCCGCCGCGAGCGCGACGAGCTCGGTGGGGGGAACCCCGGCGTTCCCGGTCATCTCGAAGGCGCGCAGGAGCCCGATCTGGGCGTCGTACCAGAGGCCGAAGAGGGCCTGGTCGAGCTCAGCGGCGGTGCTGGGGTGCGGCCCGACCCACCGAGCGGGGCCCAGCACCTCGAGGTCATCGCGGTGTCGTTCGAACACGGGCCGCTCGCCGGCGTAGAGGAACAGCGCCCGCGGGGTCCCGACGTCGGTCGGGGCGGTCTGGACACCGGCGCCGAGGCAGGTCAGCCCCCGCGAGGCGGCGAGCCGGGCGCTGCGCCGGACCTCCTCCGGCGACCCGGTCGTGAGGAGCACCACGGTGGTGCCGGCCCGCGGTCGGCCCGGTAGTCCCTCGAGGAGCGACTGGACGGCGGCGTGGTCGGTCACCGAGACGAGGGTGAGGTGGCTGCGGTCCACCGCGTCCGCCGCACTAGGCGCGAGCAGGGCACCCTCTCCGACCAGGCCGGCCGCGCGCCCGGGGGTGCGGTTCCAGACGTGCACCTCCCGCCCCGCACCGAGCAGGACCCGCGCGACCGCGGTGCCGATGGAACCCGTGCCGAGAACGGTGACAGCCATGCTTCGAACGTAGGACTTCAACCTCGGTTGAGGTCAAACACCGGGGAGGTCACGCCGTCGAGTGGTGACGCCTGAGCCCGAAGGTCAGGCCGTCGACGAGCGCTCCCCAGGACGCCTCGATCACGTTGTGGCCGACCCCGACCGTGACCCAGGAGGAGACGCCGTCCGTGGTCTCGATCAGCACCCGGGTGATGGCGTCGGTGCCGTGGCCCTGGTCGAGGATGCGGACCTTGTAGTCGATGAGCTCGAACTTCGCGACCTCGGGGAACGCCTGGACGATGGCCGTGCGCAGCGCCTGGTCGAGCGCGTTGACGGGACCGTTGCCCTCCCCGGTGACGACGTAGCGCACGCCCTCCGCCTTCAGCTTCACGGTGGCCTCCGAGACCGCCTCCCCACCGGGCTGGGTCTCGGTGATCACCCGCCACGACTCGACCTCGAAGTAGGCGGGCCGGACGCCCTCCACCATCTCCGCGAGGAGCAGCTCGAACGACGCGTCGGCGGCCTCGAAGGTGAACCCACGGGACTCCAGCTCCTTGACCCGGTCGGTCACCGCGGTCACCAGCTCGCGGTCGGCGGAGAGGTCGAAGCCGAGCTCTCGACCCTTCAGCTCGATCGAGGCCCGGCCCGCCATGTCGGACACCAGGAGCCGCATGTCGTTGCCGACCCGCTCCGGCTGGGTGTGCTGGTAGAGGTCGGGGTCGACCTTGATCGCACTGGCGTGCAGCCCCGCCTTGTGGGCGAACGCGGACGAGCCGACGTACGGCTGCCGCGACGCCGGCGGGAAGTTCGTGACGTCGGCGACGGCGTGCGCGATCCGGGTCGACTCCTGCAGCAGCCCCGCGGGCAGCACGGCGCGGTCGAGCTTGAGCTCGAGGTTGGCCACGACCGAGACCAGGTCGGCGTTGCCGGTGCGCTCCCCGTAGCCGTTGATGCACCCCTGGACGTGGGTGGCGCCGGCGGCGACCGCGGCCAGGGAGTTGGCGACGGCGCAGCCGCTGTCGTTGTGCGCATGGATCCCGACCCTGACGCCCGTGCTGCCGATGACGTCGTGGACCACGTCGGACACCCAGTCCGGCAGCATGCCGCCGTTGGTGTCGCACAGCGCGACGACGTCCGCGCCCGCCTCGGACGCCGTGCGCAGCACCTCGAGGGCGTAGTCGCGGTTGGCGCGGTAGCCGTCGAAGAAGTGCTCGGCGTCCAGGAACACCTGCTGACCCTCGGCCCGCAGGTGGCTGACGGTGTCGCGCACCATCTCGAGGTTCTCCGCCAGCGTCGTGCGGAGCGCGAGCTCGACGTGCCGGTCGTGCGACTTGGCGACCAGCGTCACGACCGAGGCGCCGCTGTCGCGCAGCGCGGCTACCTGCGGGTCGTCGGCCGCGGCCAGGCCGGCCCGGCGGGTGGCGCCGAACGCCGCCAGCTTGGCGTGCCGCAGGTCGAGCTCGGCCGCCGCACGCCGGAAGAACTCGGTGTCCTTGGGGTTGGCGCCCGGCCAGCCGCCCTCGATGTAGCCCACCCCGAGACCGTCGAGCTGCTTGGCGATGGTCAGCTTGTCGGCGACCGAGAGGTTGAGTCCCTCCTGCTGGGCGCCGTCGCGCAGCGTGGTGTCGTAGACGTGGAACGAGCCGTGCAGGTCCATCTGAGGTCTCTCGGTTCGGCGGTCCGGATCGGAGGTACACATCGGGGCTTCGCGCTGTTCTTCTCCTCCGAAGAGGCTTCGTTCCTCAACCTCTTCGTCACACAAAAAAACCTCTCGGGGTGCGAGAGGTCGGCGCGTCGAGGGTGTCGACGCGCTAGGCAATGATGATGACGCGGTGCTGCATGGGACTCATGGTGCCATGCGTCCGGCTCAGTGTCCGGTGGACTGTCCGGACAGCGGACGGTCCTGACCGGGCGTCCACTGGGTCCCCCGCTGCTCGGCCAGCAGGCCGACGGCCAGCGCGGTCACGACCACCACGACGAGCGCGGCGAACCAGGGGCGCCAGGTGCGCGACAGGGGGTTGACCACCCGGGCCAGCGGCATCCGCACCCGCGACCCCCCGGGCCCGGTCCAGACCGCGACGGCGAACGTCGTCCCGCACACGGCGAGGGTGACCCGCTCCCCCGCCACGAACGCGTAGCAGAGCAGTGCCGCCGCGACCGCCAGGCCCGCGCTCCACACCAGGAGCATCGCGGTGGTGGGGATCGAGCGGACCAGGTCCCACGGGGTGCGGAGGAGGAACTGCGCGCCGTCGTACCACTTGCGACCCCGGACCCGCCGGCGGGCACCGGCCGCACTGGCGGCCAGGGAGCCGCTGCGCAGCACCCAGGTGAGCAGCAGGAGCCCCAACGAGCCGAACCAGGGGTACGCCGCCACCGCGGCGCCGCAGACCAGCGCCGCTGCCGAGAGCAGGGCCCCGCGCCGGAAGCGCTCCTGCCAGGGCGGTCCGGTCGTGACCTCGGTCGCGGACCAGGCGTCGTCCCACTCGCGGTCGACGACGGTCTGGTTCTCGGTCAGGTGCCTCGTGTGGTCGAGGCCGTCGGGGTCCGCGATCACGTCGGTCGGGTCGTCGTGCACGAGCGGTGCCGCGACCGCGTAGGGCATGGTCAGCGGCGCCGGCTCCGCCGGCCCGGCCGGGGCCTCGACGAGGCCCGCGAGCGGACCCAGGACGCCGCGGATCTCGGTGAGGGTGGGCCGCAGGTGCGGCTCCGGGTCCAGCGCCTCCGTGAGCAGCGCCCTCAGCGGCTCGGGGATCCCGGACAGGTTGTGCTCGCCGCGCCGCACCCGGTCCATGATCGCCATCGACGGTCCGCGCCCGAACGGCGGCCGGCCCATCGCGGCGTAGGCGACCGTGGCCGCCCACGAGTGGACGTCGGAGGCGGTGGTCGCGTCGTCGCCGTAGAGGATCTCCGGCGCCAGGTAGCCGGGGGTGCCGAGCAGCCAGCCCGTGTGCGTCAGCTTCGGGTCGTCGGCGACCCGGGCCAGGCCGAAGTCGATGAGGATCGGGGTCCTGCCCTCCATGAGGACGTTGCTCGGCTTGACGTCGCGGTGGAGCACGCCGACCGCGTGCACCGAGGCGACGCCCTCGGCGAGGCAGGCCGCGAACCAGGTGAGGTCCGTCCCCTCGATCGGTCCTTCCTCGTGCACGTGGTCGTGGAGCGAGAGGCCCGGCACGTAGCGGGTGGCGACGTAGGGCACCGGCCCCCACGGGTCCGAGTCCACGATCTCGGCGACCCACCGGCTCCGGATCCGGCTCAGCGAGGAGACCTCGCGGGCAAGCCGGGCCCGCGCCTCGTCGTCGCCGACGATGTGCGGCCTCAGCACCTTGAGGGCGACCCGCTCGCCGTCCTCGCCGCGGCGGGCGAGGTGCACCACGCCCATCCCGCCCTCGCCGATCTTGGTGAGCAGCGCGTAGTCGCCGACGGTCAGCGACGGGGAGGGGGTGGTGCTCACGCGGATCAGACTAGAACGGCGGGAGCCGGGTTCCCGTCACCCCGTGACGACCGGCGACGTCACAGGAGCGAGGACCCGGTCACGATCTGCCAGGCCAGCGCGGACTTCGCGACCAGGCTGAGAACCAGGTAGGTCTGCTCGCCGTAGAGGTAGTCGGACCAGGGGCCCACCTGGCGGAACTGGAGCCACTGGTTGACGCCGAAGCTCGCCCAGAGGATGAACAGGGACAGGAAGACCGAGAGGCCGAACTCGTGGTCGCCGGAGGTGCCGATCATCTGGACGGCCACGATCGTCCACGGGACGGCCGACGCGAGCACCCCCGACCAGAACGGGACCATGGTGGTGGTCCGGCGGCCGGGCGGGTTGAGCGCCTCCTGCATCCACCCGCAGACGATCATCACCAGGGTGGCGGCTCCGATCACGACGAGCGACGACACGTCCGTCACGCCGGTCACCAGTGCCACGAGCAGGATGAGGATGGGCGCACTGACGGCGTACTCCGCCCAGCGGATCCGGTTGCGGCCGTTGCGGAGCTCGGTGGCGTACGTCCGCCACAGCAGCGTGGCGCTGAGACCGTGGTTGGCCGCCGCGGCCCCGAAGTAGGCCGCGAGGAGGACACCCACCGAGACCTCCAGCCACGCGCCCGCCGTGGGCGACCCACCCCGGTCGGTGACCGCGAGCACGATGTCCCCGGCGACCACGAGCACGAGCACCGCCTGGGCGAGGTGCACCACGGCCAGCCCGGCGTGCGCCGAACGGAACCGGCTCGCCGGGTCCGGACGCGGGGAGGTCAGCGACGGCGGTGTCGGCCGGTCGAGCGTAGGCGCATGACGCATCGGTCTCGTTTCCCCCCAGAAGCGAGTCGGTGTCCGTCCAGCATGCCCCACAGGGCACCGATGACCAAGCGGTCGGGCGATCCGGCGCCTCCGACGGAACCTGTCCTCAGCCTTGTCATATCAATCGATCTTGATATGTTTGTCCCATGAACTTCTCCCCCGCCGACCACCTCGGCGCCGTGACCCGAGACCTCTCGACCGTGACCCGTGACGGGCAGGAGCTGCGACTGCTCACCGTCTCCCGCACCTACGACGCACCGGTCGACGACGTGTGGCACGCGTTGACGACCGCCGACCGCATCGCGCGCTGGATGATGCCCGTCACCGGCGACCTCGAGGTCGGTGGCCGCTTCCAGCTCGAGGGCAACGCCGGGGGCGAGGTGCTGTCCTGCGACCCGCCGGAGCGGCTGGCCATCACCTGGGAGTACGGCGATCAGCTCAGCTGGGTGGATGTGACCCTGCGTCCGACCGAAGGCGGCACGCTGCTGCAGCTGGACCACTCCGCCGCCGTGCCGCAGGACATGTGGGACCAGTTCGGGCCCGGCGCCGTAGGCATCGGCTGGGAGATGGCGCTGATGGGCATGGCCGAGCACCTGGCAGCCCCGGATGCCGAGCGCCCGCCGCGCGAGACGGTGCCCGACCTCACTGACTACATGGTCGGCGCGAGCAGGGCCTGGGCCGAGGCCGACGCCGAGTTCGGCACTGACCCGGACCAGGCCCGGGAAGCAGCCGAGCGGTGCGCGGCGGCCTACACCGCCGCGCCCGAGGACTGAGGTGCACGCCCTCGACGTCCTGGGGGATCCCGTCCGGCGGCGGATCCTCGAGCTCCTGGCCGAGGGCGAGCAGCCGGCGGGTGCCGTCGCCGAGGTGATCTCGGAGGAGTTCGGCATCGGCCAGCCAGCCGTGTCGATGCAGCTCAAGGTGCTGCGCGAGAACGGGTTCACCGATGTGCGCGCCGAGGGCCGCCGCCGGATCTATGCGGTCGCCGCCGGCCCGCTGGTCGAGGTCGACGCGTGGCTGGCGCCGTTCCGCGCCTTCTGGGAGCAGCGGCTCGACGCGCTCGACACCGAGATCCGCCGAGGCCGTCGCTAGACACGCCCTAGGCGACCCGGTGCATCCAGCCGAAGGTGTCGTCGGCGCGCCCGAACTGGATGTCGACCAGCGCCTGGCGGATCCGGAAGGTCAGGTCGGTGGAGGCCGGCGCCGGGGCCGAGCCGCCGGGCCACCGCAGCTCCCCGACCGGGGTGACGACGGCCGCCGTCCCGCACGCGAAGATCTCGACGATGTCGCCGCTGGCGACGCCCTCGCGCCACTCGTCGATGGAGAAGCGTCGTTCCTCCACCTGGTGGCCCATCTTGCCGGCGAGCTCGATGATCGATCCGCGGGTGATGCCCTCGAGGATCGTCCCCAGCGCCGGGGTGACGATCCGGCCGTCCTTGAAGACGAAGTACATGTTCATGCCGCCGAGCTCCTCGACGTAGGTCGCCTCCTCGTCGAGGAACACGACCTGGTCGCAGCCCTGCTCGATCGCCTCCCGCTGCGGCAGCAGCGAGCTGGCGTAGTTGCCCCCGGTCTTGGCCGCGCCCATGCCGCCACGTCCGGCACGGGTGTACTCCTCGGAGAGCCACAGGCTGATCGGCTTGATGCCGCCCTTGAAGTAGGAGCCCGCCGGGCTGGCGATGACCATGAAGGTGACGTGCTGCGCCGGCCGGACGCCGAGGAACGCCTCGGAGGCGAACATGAACGGCCGCAGGTAGAGGCTCTTCTCGCCGCCCTGCTGGTCGGCGTTGGTGGGCACCCAGCGCTGGTCGACCGTCACCAGGGACTCGACGGCCTCGATGAAGTCGCCGACCTCGAGCACCGGCAGCGCCAGGCGGTGGCTCGAACGCACCATCCGGGCGGCGTTCTCCTCGGGCCGGAACAGCCAGACCGAGCCGTCCTCGTGCCGGTAGGCCTTCATCCCCTCGAAGATCTCCTGCGCGTAGTGCAGGACAGCGGTGGCGGGGTCGAGGGTGAGCGGGCCGTAGGGCTCGACCCGGGCCCCGTGCCAGCCCTCGTCGGGCGTCCACTCCACCCTGAACATGTGGTCGGTGAAGTTCGTGCCGAACCCGGGGTCGGCCAGGATCTCGGCGAGGCGGGCGTCGTCGACGGTCCGGTCCGAGAGCGTCGTGCTGATCTGCATGGACATCAAGGTATCTCTCGTCAGGCGAGGCGCCCAGCGATCGCGTCGCCGACCTCGGAGGTGCGACGGGTGCTGCCTGGCGCGCGTTCGGCGAGGTCGGCGACGACGGCTGCCTCGACGGTGGCCGCGGCGTCGGCGTACCCGAGGTGGTCGAGCAGGAGCGCTCCGGACAGGATCGCGGCGGTCGGGTCGGCCTTCTGCTGGCCGGCGATGTCGGGGGCCGAGCCGTGGACCGGCTCGAACATGCTGGGGGCGGTCCGGTCCGGGTTGATGTTGCCGGAGGCCGCGAGGCCGATGCCGCCGGTGATCGCGGCGGCCAGGTCCGTGACGATGTCGCCGAAGAGGTTGTCGGTGACGATCACGTCGAAGCGCGCGGGGTCGGTGGTCATGAAGATCATCGCGGCGTCGATGTGCATGTAGTCGGTCGTCACGTCGGGGAACTCCGCGGCCACCTCCTGGAAGAGCCGCCACCACACCGAGCCGGCGTGCACGAGGACGTTGGTCTTGTGGACCAGCGTCAGCTTCTTGCGTGGTCGCCGCTGGGCCCGGCCGAACGCGTCGCGGACGACCCGCTCGACGCCGTACGCCGTGTTGACCGAGACCTCGGTCGCCACCTCGTGCGGGGTGCCCACTCGCAGCGCGCCGCCGTTGCCCGTGTAGGGACCCTCGGTGCCCTCGCGGACGACCACGAAGTCCACGTCACCCGGGTTCGCGAGGGGTGACGTGGCTCCCGGGAAGATCCTCGACGGCCGCAGGTTGACGTAGTGGTCGAGCTCGAAACGCAGCCGCAGCAACAGGCCGCGCTCGAGGATCCCCGGCGGGAGGTTCGGGTCGTTGGGCTTGCCACCCACCGCTCCGAGCAGGATCGCGTCGTGCTCGCGCACCTCGGCCAGGACCGAGTCGGGCAGCACCTCGCCGGTGGCGAGGTAGCGCTCGGCGCCGAGGTCGTAGCGGGTCTGCTCGACCTTGACGTCCGCTGGGACGGCGACCTCGAGGACCTTGAGGGCCTCGGCGGTCACCTCCGGGCCGATGCCGTCGCCGGGGATGACTGCGAGCTTCACTGACGTCACGCGCAGACGTTAGTTGTCGTCAGGCCGCTGGCCGCCGTTGTCCCGCAGGTCGAGCGAGGCCTGGACCGCAGCGGCCGTGTTCTCGTGGCTGCGCGGGTTGTCGGGGTGGTGGCTGGCCGGGCCCCAGTCGGGATACATGTCGTACATGGTCGTGCTCTCCTCGTGAATGGGTCAGCGAGCGGGTCGCTGAGTGGATCGCTGATGAGTCGGATGGGGCCGAGGACGCCCCGCGACGGGGACGTTCCGACTCGTGGATCGCACGAGGGATGGAGCCTGGCTGCTGGCGGATCACGCTGATGAGCGAGGGATCCGCGTCGCGGGGGCGTCTCGACCTGCTTGGTCCCGATCAGGACCGGGGTGAGAAGCCACGCAACGCCGAACCACCGCGGCGAGGTGGCCTCTCGTCAGGCCTCGCCGCGGCGCTCGATGAGTACGAACACGCTCCGCATGGTGGGGCGAGGCTACTCCCCCGTCGGTGTCCGGCGCCGCTGGTTTGATCAGCGTTTCGCCATCCGAGACAGACCACTCGGGATGCGAGACTCCTTGAGTGAGCCATCCCCCCGAGCTGCCGGAGATCGTGAACCGCGCGTTCGACGTCGCGCGGCGGGCCGGGTACGTCTCGTTCTGCCGCAACGAGACCGGGCGGCTGCTCGCGATGCTGGCCGCGTCCCGGGACGGGACGATGGCCGAGTTCGGCACCGGCTGCGGTGTCGGCACCGCGTGGCTGCGCTCCGGCGTACGCGGCGAGAAGGCCCGGATCGTCACCGCCGAGCTCGACGCGAAGCTCGCCAGGGCGGCCTCCGAGATCTTCGCCGACGACCCGCTCGTCGAGGTCCTCGCCGCCGACTGGTCGACGCTGCTCGACAAGGGCCCCTACTCGCTGCTGTTCCTCGACTCCGGCCAGCCCACCGAGGTGGGGGTCGACGCGGTCGCCGACCTCGTCGAGGCCGGCGGCATCGTGGTGCTCGACGACTTCACCCCGTGCGAGGTCTGGCCGCCGATCACGCACGGCCGGGTCGACGTCCTGCGCGAGCAGTGGCTCACCGACGAGCGGTTCACCACCGTCGAGGTGATGGTCGCGTCCGACGCGTCGACCCTGATCGCCACCCGACGCTGACGGACCGCGAGTCGGCGCTACTGCGCATCAGTAACGCCGACTCGGCGGGGCGGGCAGCTCCACGATCCAGGTCGGCAGCATCAGCTGGGTGAGCGGACCGATGGCGAGGGCGTAGAGGACCGTGCCGAGGCCGAGCACCCCGCCGAGCGCGAGCCCGATCAGCACGACCGTGACCTCGAGCAGGGTGCGGACCAGCCGGATCGAGAGTCCGGTACGCCGGGCCAATCCGGTCATCAGGCCGTCCCGCGGGCCGCGGCCGAGCTGGGCACCGATGTACATCGCGGAGGCGAGCCCGCACAGGGCGACCCCACCGACCGTGAGCGCCACGCGGGCCGCGATCGCGTCGGGCCGGTCGAGCAGCCAGAGCGTGGCGTCCGCGGAGAAGCCGACGACGAAGGCGTTGGAGATGCTGCCGATCCCGGGGGTCTCGCGCAGCGGGACCCAGAGCACCAGGACGACGAAGCTCATCACCACGACCGCCTGGCCCAGCGTGATCGGCACGTGCCGGATCAGGCCGGAGTGCAGCACGTCCCACGGGGCCAGACCGAGGGCGCCGCGCACCATGAGCGCCAGCGAGACGCCGTAGAGCACCAGGCCGACGTACAGCTGCGGCAGTCGCCGGCCGAGGCGACCGGCGCGGAGCTGGGCGATCGGCCCCAGGTCGGCCAGGGTCCGGGGCTGCACGACGGCGGTGGTGGTGCTCACCCCACCATGGTCCGCCCAAGTGGCCTTCTCAGGAATAGCCAATCGTGAGACAGTGGCCTGCATGAACAGCGCCGCCCCGCCCAGGATCAGCACTGCGGTCAGCGCCGCCCGCACCGCCGCGCTGGTCGGCGACTTCGACCGGTCCCCTGCCTACGCCGGCCTCGCGGACGCCCTCGTCCTGCTCATCGGCGACGGCCGGATCGGGGCGGGCACCAGGCTGCCGAGCGAGCGCGAGCTCACCGAGGCGCTGGGGGTTTCCCGGACCACGGTCACCCGTGCCTACGCGGCGCTGCGGGACGCCGGCTACGCCGAGGCCCGGCAGGGGTCCGGCACCTTCACCCGGGTCCCGGGCGGCCGGGCCCGCGCCCACGACCGCGCGCTGCTTCCCCGGCCCGGGGACCACGACGCGATCGACCTCAACTGCGCCGCCCCCAGTGCGCCACCACAGCTCGCCGCGGCGTACACCGAAGCGGTCACGTTGCTCCCCGCCTACCTCGGCGGACACGGCTACTTCCCCGCCGGCCTGCCCGAGCTCCAGGCCGCGATCGCCCGCACCTACGACGACCGGGGGCTGCCGACCGATCCCGGCCAGATCATGGTGACGTCCGGCGCCCTCGCGGCGGCCGCCATCGTGGCCAAGGCGCTGGCCGGACCCGGCGACCGGGTGCTCGTGGAGTCGCCCGTCTACCCCAACGCCACCGAGGCGCTGCGCAACAGCGGCGCCCGGCTCGCGGCCTCACCCGTGGACCCGGACGGCTGGGACCTCGACGCCGTGCGGGCCGCGCTGCGGCAGACCGCGCCTCGGCTCACCTACCTCATCCCGGACTTCCAGAACCCCACCGGACTGCTGATGAGCGACGAGGAGCGGGAGACGTACGCCGCCCACGTCACGGCGGCCCGGACGGTCGCGGTCGTCGACGAGGCGCACCAGGCGCTGGCCCTGGACGACCAGCCGATGCCTCGGCCGTTCGCGGCCCACTGCTCCGGCGCGGTCACCATCGGCAGTGCGAGCAAGGCGTTCTGGGGCGGGCTGCGCCTCGGGTGGGTCCGAGCCCCGCACGACCTGGTCGACCGGCTCACCCACGCCC
>NZ_JAEMSS010000216.1 GCF_016462705.1 Nocardioides sp.
GCGCTGCGGCTGTGGGCGGGTGGGCTGCTGGGAGACCGTCAGCGGCCTGCGCGCCGTCCTCGACCTCGCCGCCGACCCCGACGACCCGGTCCGGGACCCGGCCCTGGGCATCGACGACCGGCTCGCCGAGCTCAACCGGCGGGCGTCGCTGGGCGACGCCCGCACCCTCGCGGCGCTCGACCAGGTCGGCGCGTGGGTCGGGGTCGGCGCAGCGATGCTGGCCAACGCGCTCAACCCCGCGGCGATCGTGCTCAGCGGCTACTTCGCCGCCGTGGGGGAGCACATGCGCCCGTCGATCGAGGACCGGCTCCGGGCCGGCGTGCTGGCGCCGGACGCCGGCGGCACCCGGGTCGAGCTGTCCACCCTCGGCTTCAGCGCCGCGGTCCGCGGCGGCGCCCAGCTCTCCCTCGAGAGCGTCCTCGCCGACCCGGGCCTGGCCGGGCGGCGTACCACCGCGGAAGGAGCCCTCAGGTGACCGGCCCCGACAGCACGGCCCTGCTGCAGATGACGGGCATCGTCAAGGAGTTCCCCGGCGTCCGGGCGCTCGACGGAGTCGACCTCGACGTGCGCGCCGGCGAGGTGCACTGCCTGCTCGGCCAGAACGGCGCCGGCAAGTCCACGCTCATCAAGGTGCTCTCCGGGTTCCACCAGCCGGACGCCGGCACCATCGTCTGGAACGGCGAGACGACGTCGTTCTCCACACCCGCCAGGGCCATCGAGCACGGCGTCGCGACGATCTACCAGGAGCTCGACCTCGTCCCCCACCTCGACGTCACCGAGAACATCTTCCTCGGGCACGAGGTCTCCCGGGCCGGGTTCAGCCAGCGGGGCCAGGCCCGCAAGCGGGTCCGCGAGCTGCTCGCCAGGCTCGGCCACTCCGAGATCTCGCCGACCCGGATCGTCGGGGAGCTGCCGCCAGCCAAGCAGCAGGTCGTCAGCATGGCCCGGGCGCTCTCGCGCGACACCCGGATGCTGGTCCTCGACGAGCCGTCCGCCGTCCTGGACCAGGAGGAGGTCAAGAACCTCTTCCGGGTGATCCGCGACCTCACCGCCGAGGGCGTGGCCGTCGTCTACATCTCCCACCGGCTCGAGGAGATCCGCGAGATCGGCGACCGGATCACGGTGCTGAAGGACGGGCGCACGGTCGGCACCGGCCTCGCCGTCGCCGACACCCCGACGCCCGACCTGATCAAGCTGATGACCGGCCGATCCATCGAGTACGTCTTCCCCCCGCGGCCCGACACCGCCCGCACCGGCGGCGACGTGGTCCTCGACGTCCAGGACCTGGCGCTGGCCGGTGTGTTCAGCGGTGTCTCTCTCACCGTCCGCGCCGGCGAGATCATCGGGCTGGCCGGCCTCGTCGGCGCCGGCCGATCCGAGATCGTCGAGACGCTGTACGGCGCCCGCAAGGCCACGGCCGGCACCGTCACCGTCGACGGCCGGAGGATCCGTCGCGGCTCGGTGGTCTCGATGGTGCGCGCCGGTGTCGGGCTGGCACCGGAGGAGCGCAAGAGCCAGGGCCTGTTCCTCGACGAGGCCGTGTTCCGCAACATCACCATGTCGTCGATGGGCCGCTTCGCGCGGCTGGGCTTCCTCAACCGTCGCGAGGAGCGACGCCGGGCGGCCGAGCTGACCCGCAGTCTCGACGTCCGTCCCGACGGCGTCACCCGCGCGGCGCGCACCCTGTCCGGAGGCAACCAGCAGAAGGTCGTGCTGGCCCGCTGGCTGCTCCGCGACTGCCGCGTGCTGCTGCTCGACGAGCCCACCCGCGGTGTCGACGTCGGTGCTCGCAGCGAGATCTACCAGCTCATCCGCTCGCTGGCCGACCGTGGTCTCGCCGTGGTGGTCGTCTCCAGCGAGATCGAGGAGGTGCTCGGTCTCGCCGACCGGGTCCTCGTCGTCCGCGAGGGCGTGGTCGTGCACCAGGCGCCCGCCACCGAGCTCGACGAGGCCACGGTCCTCGACCTCGTCATGGAAGGAAAGGTCCCCGCATGAACACCCCAGGAACTCGCGGACTCCCCCCGCTTCGCTCCTCCAGCCCACGAGTCCCCGGGGACCCCAAGTGAGCCAGGACAGTGCCCGCGTCGAGCAGGCCGCGCTCGAGTCGGACAAGGAGGGCAACCCGGTCCTCGCCCTGATGCGCACCAGCGTCGGACGCAACGCGGGGCTGGTCGTCGCGCTGCTGCTGATCGTCGTCGTCGGCGTCATCACCGCGGGGGAGCAGTTCGCCAGCGTCGACAACGGCCTGACCATCCTGCGCGCGGCGTCGGTCATCGGCGTGGTGAGCATCGGGATGACCTTCGTGATCATCGGCGGCGGCATCGACCTGTCGGTGGGCGCGATCGCGGCGCTGGCCTCGGTGTGGTCCACCACGGTGGCCACCCAGACGATGGCCGAGGACACGCACTGGCTCGTGATCGTGGGTGTCGCCATGGCGGTCGCCCTCGCCTGCGGTCTCATCAACGGGCTGCTGGTCGCGTACGGCCCCGTGGCCCCGTTCATCGCCACGCTCGCGATGCTCGCCAGTGCCCGGGGGCTCGCCGAGATCATCGCCAACCGCCGTACCCAGATCGTCAGGGTCGACGGGTTCAACGACTTCCTCCGCGGCGACTTCCTCGGGATCTCGGTCCTGATCTGGATCTTCGCCCTGGTGTCCGTGGTGGGCTGGGTGGTGCTCAACCGCACCACCTTCGGCCGGCGCACGGTCGCCGTGGGCGGCAACCCGGAGGCCGCACGTCTGGCCGGGATCAACGTGAAGCGGCACACCGTGATGCTCTACGTCCTGGTCGGCTTCTGCTGCGGGATCGCCGCGCTGATGATCACCGCCCGCACCACCACCGGGTCCTCGACGCACGGCGTCCTCTGGGAGCTGGACGCCATCGGTGCCGTCGTCATCGGCGGCACCCTGCTCACCGGGGGCCGGGGCACCGTCGTCGGCACCGTGTTCGGCGTGCTGATCTTCCAGACGCTGTTCAGCGTCTTCGTCCAGAACAACCTCTCGAGCTCGGCGCAGCAGGTCGCCAGGGGCGCGATCATCGTGCTCGCCGTCCTGCTCCAGCAGCGCCTCGCCGGCTCCACCAGGACCAGCAACACGAGTACCAGGGCCAGTGCGCCCGGCCCCACCGCACCACCCACATCTGTCGCCTAGACGTCCTAGGCCGACACAACCCGAGGAGATCGCATGTCCGCACGTCCACCCCTGCGCCGTCGCTTCCTGGCCGGTGCTGCCGCCACGGTCGTCACGTGTCTGGCGCTCACGGCCTGCACGAGCAACGATCCGGAAGACTCCGACGACGACTCCAACGACACCACCGCGGTGAGCGCCAACGACGACGCCGGCGACACGGTGACGATCGGCTTCTCGGGACCCGCCGCCGACCACGGCTGGCTCGCGGCGATCAACAGCAGCGCCCAGGAGGCGGCCGACCGGTACGAGGACATCGACCTCCAGTTCGCGGAGGGCACGAACGACGTCAACGCGCAGATCGCGGTGGTCGAGGGCTTCATCAACGACGGCGTCGACGCGATCGTGCTGCTGCCGTCCGACGGAGCCGCCCTCACCGAGGTCGCCATCCAGGCGATGGACGCCGGCATCCCGGTGATCAACGTCGACCGTGAGTTCTCGTCGCCGTTCGCCGCCCGCACCACGGTGCTGGGCGACAACTACGGGATGGGCGTGTCCGCCGGCACCTACGCCTGCGGGCTGATCGAGGAGAACGACATCTCCGACCCCGTCATCGCCGAGATCGCGGGCATCGACGCCCTGCCGCTGACCCAGGACCGCTCCCAGGGGTTCGCGGACGCGCTCGAGTCCTGTGGCGAGGAGGTGGACCAGCGGCAGGCCGCCGAGTTCACCGTCGAGTCCGGTGAGGAGGTCGCCGCGAGCCTGCTCCAGGCCGAGGACAAGATCGACATCATCTGGAACCACGACGACGACCAGGGTGTCGGTGTGAAGGCGGCGTTCGAGAACGCCGGCCGCGACGAGTTCTTCTTCATCGGCGGCGCCGGTTCGTGCAACGCGATGGACTGGATCGAGGACGGCTCGATGGAGGCCACCGTGATCTACCCGCCCACCCAGGCCGCGGACGGCATCAAGCTGGCGCGCCTGATCGCCCAGGACAAGGGGATGTCCGACCTGGTCCAGGTCGAGGTGCCCAAGCGGGTCGTGCTCAACGCGCCGGTCGTGTCGGCCGACAACGTCGACGAGTACCGGGACCTCTGCTTCGAGTCCTGACCCGACTCCGGCGTCCGCCGGAGCCTGACTCCCGGTGGGCCGGGCGCGCTGCACCGCCCGGCCCACCGGCGACCAGGACACTCAGACCGAGCCGAGCACCCGAACGGAGCAACCGCACATGACCGACAGCCGCCCGACCCTTGCGGTGGGCATGGTGGGCCACGCCTTCATGGGAGCCGCCCACTCCCAGGCCTGGCGCACCGCGCCGCGCTTCTTCGACCTGCCTCTCACCCCCACCATGCAGGTCGTCTGCGGCCGTGACGAAGCGCGGGTGACGGAGGCCGCGGACCGGCTCGGCTGGGCCGAGACCGAGACCGACTGGCGCCGGCTCGTCGCCCGGCCCGACCTCGACCTCATCGACATCTGTACGCCGGGCGACACGCACGCCGAGATCGCGATCGCGGCGCTCGCGGCCGGCAAGCACGTGCTCTGCGAGAAGCCCCTTGCCAACACGGTCGCCGAGGCCGAGGAGATGGCCGTCGTGGCGGAGCGGGCCGCCGCGGACGGCGTCCGGGCCATGGTCGGCTTCACCTACCGGCGGGTCCCGGCGATCGCGCTGGCCCGGCAGCTGGTCGCCGAGGGGCGGATCGGCGACATCAGGCACGTGCGGGCGCAGTACCTCCAGGACTGGATCGCCGACCCCGAGGCCCCGCTGTCCTGGCGGCTCGACAAGAGCAAGGCCGGGTCGGGCGCACTGGGCGACATCGGCGCGCACATCATCGACCTCACCCAGCACATCACCGGTGAGCGGATCACCGAGGTCTCCGGACAGCTCGAGACCTTCGTCAAGGAGCGGCCGGTGGCGGCCGGAGACACCGCAGGCACCCTCGGCGGCGGCGGCGCGAGCACCGAGCGCGGCCCGGTGACCGTCGACGACGCCGCGGTGTTCATCGCACACTTCACCGGCGGCGGGCTCGGCGTCTTCGAGGCCACCCGGTTCGCGACCGGCCGCAAGAACGCGATCCGGATCGAGATCAACGGCTCCCGCGGCAGTCTGGCCTTCGACTTCGAGGACATGAACGTCCTCGAGCTGTTCGACGCCTCCGAGCCCGACGAGACCGCGGGGTTCCGCCGGATCCTGGTGACCGAGCCAGGACACCCCTACACCGGCTCCTGGTGGCCGCCCGGCCACGGGCTCGGCTACGAGCACGGCTTCACCCACCAGGTGGTCGACCTGGTGCGCGCGATCTCCGACGGCACGGACCCGAGCCCGACGTTCGCCGACGGCCTGCAGGTGCAGCGCGTCCTGGCCGCGGTCGAGACGAGCTCGGACACCCGCAGCTGGCAGGAGATCCCGGCATGACCCACACCCGTCTCCCGGAAGGACGACGCTGATGCCCCGACCGATCACCCTCTTCACCGGCCAGTGGGCCGACCTGCCCTTCGAGGAGGTCGCCAGGCTCGCCTCCGGCTGGGGCTACGACGGCCTGGAGATCGCCTGCTGGGGCGACCACCTCGACCCGTGGCAGGTCGACGACGACGACTACGTCCAGGGCAAGCTCGACCTCTTGGCGAGGTACGACCTGCAGGTCTTCACCATCTCCAACCACCTCAAGGGCCAGGCGGTGTGCGACGACCCCATCGACGCGCGCCACGAGGCGATCCTGCCCGCCGAGGTCTGGGGTGACGGCGACCCCGAAGGGGTGCGCCAGCGCGCCGCCGAGGAGATGAAGCTGACCGCGCGGCTGGCGCAGAAGCTCGGGGTCAAGACGGTCGTCGGGTTCACGGGCTCGTCCATCTGGAAGTACGTGGCGATGTTCCCGCCGGCGTCCGAGGAGATGGTGGCCGCTGGCTACCAGGACTTCGCCGACCGGTGGAACCCGATCCTCGACGTCTTCGACGAGTGCGGCGTCCGGTTCGCCCACGAGGTGCACCCGTCCGAGATCGCGTACGACTACTGGACGACGGTGGCGGCGATGGAGGCGATCGGTCACCGCGAGGCGTTCGGCCTCAACTGGGACCCGAGCCACTTCGTCTGGCAGGACCTCGACCCGGTCGG
>NZ_JAEMSS010000217.1 GCF_016462705.1 Nocardioides sp.
CCCCGTCCCCCTCAGGGGTGACGATCACCGACGCCCCTCCCGACGCGCTGGCCGGCATCGAGGCGGCCCTCGACCGCCGCGCCGACGCCGTACGCCGGGGCGACGAGCGGGTCTTCCTGGCCGGTCTGGCGACGGGGGACCAGGGAGACCCGGGTCTGCTGGACCAGCAGCGCACCTACTTCGCCAACCTCCGGCAGCTCCCGCTCGCCGTGTTCGACTACACGGTCGATCCCGCCGGGCTGGTGCGCGACGGGGAGGCCTACTGGGTCGTGGTGGACCTGGCCGTCCAGCTCGACGGTTTCGACACGGCGCCGGTGGTCTCCCGCGACCGGTACCTGTTCACTCCGGGCGACCGGCCCGGCCGGTTCCGGGTGGCCTCGGTCACCGATCTGCAGTGGGAGGTCGACAACCAGGTCGAGCCGCAGCCGTGGGACGACGGCGAGATCGTGGTGGCCCGGCGCGGCAACGTCCTCGGGGTGTTCGACTCCGGCAGTGTCCGGGCCTCCACGAAGCTGCTCGCCTCGGTGGAGCGCGGCATCGCCGACGTCGCCGGGGTGGTGCCCTCGTCGTGGTCGCAGTCGGTGGTCGTCTACGCCCTGTCCACGACGGCGTTCCTCGCGACCCTGCCAGGTCTCCCCGGGGGTGACCCGACCAGCGTCGACGCGGTGGCGTTCCCGGTCTTCGCCGCTGCCGGCGCCCCTGACGCCGACCAGGCCGGCAACGTCGCCACCGTGGGCACCCGTTTCGCCCTGCACCCACGGATGCTCGACGAGGCCGGACGCGCCCGGGACCGCCTGGTCCGCCACGAGCTGACCCACGTCGCGATCGGCGAGGCCGACGACCGGGCGCCGGTGTGGCTCAGCGAGGGCCTCGCCGAGTACGTCTCCGTGCAGCCGCTGCCGCCGGAGAAGCGGACGATCTCCGAGGCGGCCCTCGAGGCGGCCCGCGCGGGGGTGACCGAGATGCCGCCCGACGAGTCGTTCAACGACGTCGGCACACCGGGCCGTGCCTCGGCCAACTACGGGATCGCCTGGTTCGCCTGCGAGTACCTCGCCGCCAGCTTCGGCGAGGTCGCCCTCTGGCAGGTCCTGGACGCGCTCGACCAGGAGGACGTCGACCCGGACGAGGTCCTGCTCGCCCAGCTCGGGCTCAACCAGCGCACCCTGGCGCGGAAGGCGGGCAAGCTCCTGCTCGCGACCTACGAGGCTCCCGAGCCGGTCCCGACGCCGACGTCCATCCCGACGCCGACACCGACCCCCGCAACGACTCCCACACCGGCTCCCACGCCCACTCCGGGCCTGCCGACGTCCGAGCCGGCGCCCGGCTGAGCGGCGGTGCGGCCCCGGCCCCTATCGTGGACGGGTGTCCAAACCGCGCCTCGTGCACATCGTCGACGACGTGCCGGAGCTCGGCGACGCCTGGGCGGCCGGCGACCTGACCATGGTGCTCGTGCTCGACGGGTTCCTCGACGCCGGCAACGCGGCCGCTCACGCCGCCACCCACCTGGTCCAGCAGGGTGGCGAGGCGACCGTGGTGGCGACGTTCGACGTCGACCAGCTCCACGACTACCGGGCGAGGCGCCCACCGATGTCCTTCGTGCAGGACCACTACGAGGGCTACGAGGCACCGCGCCTGCTGGTCCGGCTGCTGCGCGACAGCGGAGGTACGCCGTTCCTGCTCATGCACGGACCCGAGCCCGACAACCGCTGGGAGGCGTTCGCACGAGCCGTGCGCGAGGTCGTCGAGCGGCTGCAGGTCACCCGGGTCGTCTCCATGGGCTCGGTGCCGATGGCCGTGCCGCACACCCGTCCGATCGCGATCACGCCGCACGCCAACCGCACGGAGCTGGTCCCGGGCGTCAGCCCGTGGCGCGGCGAGCTGCGGATCCCCAGCAGCGCCCAGTCCCTGCTCGAGATCCGGCTGGGGGAGTGGGGTCACGACATGCTCGGCTTCGTGGCACACATCCCGCACTACCTGGCCCAGCTCGACTACCCGCAGGCCTCTGCCGTGCTGCTCGAGCGTGTCGAGCTGGCCGGCCGCCTCACCATCGACCTGACGGACCTGCGCGCGCAGGGCGAGGAGCGTGACGAGGAGATCGCCCGCTATCTCTCCGCCAACGAGGAGGTGGGGGAGGTTGTCGAGGCGCTCGAGCGGCAGTACGACGCCTTCGAGCAGGCCGAGCAGTCCGGGTCCAACCTGCTCGCCGGGGACGAGCCGTTGCCGACCGGCGACGAGATCGGCCGCCAGTTCGAGCAGTTCCTGGCCGGGCTGGACGGCACCGAGGGCGACCCCGGGAGGCAGGACCCGTGACCGACGTGACCTCCGGCACCCCCAGCGGCACCCGGGCTCCCGAGCCCGACCCCTACGTCCGTGACCTGGTCGCGCTGCTCGACCTCGAGACCCTCGACGACGACCTGTTCCGGGGCAGCCAGCCCGACTCGCCGCGGCCGCGCGTCTACGGGGGCCAGGTCGCGGCTCAGGCCCTGGTGGCCGCGGTGCGCAGCGTGGACCCCGAGTTCCAGGTGCACTCCTTCCACTCCTACTTCCTGCTCCCGGGCGACTACTCCGTGCCGATCGTCTACGAGGTGGAGCGGATCAGGGACGGCCGCTCGTTCCTCACCCGGCGGGTGATGGCGCGCCAGCACGGCCGGCCCATCTACTACCAGACGGTCAACTTCCAGCGGGTCGAGGACGGCTACGACCACCAGGACGCGATGCCGGAGGTCGGCGGCCCCGACCAGGGCTTCGACCTCGTGGACCTGATGCGCGACCGCGGCAACGACGAGGCGGACGCGCTCGGCAAGGAGTGGGGGGCTATCGAGGTCCGGTTCCTCGGCAACTCCCGGCACGGCCTGCCCGCCGACCCGCAGCACCCGGCCCAGGCGCGGATGTGGATCCGGATCAAGCCGGGCCTCGCGGTCGACCCCGTCGACCCGGTCGAGCACCTCGCGGCGTTCGCCTACGCCAGTGACATCAGCCTGCTCGGCGCCTCGCTCGCCGCGCACGACGCCGACCCGTCGAGGACGCAGATGGCGTCGCTGGACCACACCATCTGGCTGCACCAGCCGTTCCGGGCCGACGAGTGGTGGCTCTACGACCAGTGGTCGCCCCGGGCCTACGGAGGCCGGGGGCTGTCGTTCGGCCGGGTGTTCACCCAGGACGGCGTCCTGGTCGCCACGGTGGCCCAGGAGGGCCTGATCCGCCGGCGTCGGGACCGCTCCACCGGTCCCGGTCTCACCTGACCGGCAGCCGCCGTACCTAGATCACGACTGTCGCTCCGCGTCAGCGCAATCGGACACTCCGGTCCGATCGGTTGATTTCTCATCAATCCCCGGACGACACGGCGGTCGTCGGGCTTCACTGAGAGTCCCCCGACCCCTGTCGTCCGACCCCACGGAGCTCTGTGATGTCCCCGCGTTCGCTGCCACCCGCGATCCTCGCCTCGACGGTTGCCCTGGCCGTCGTCGCCGGACCCCTCGCCGTCTCGGCGCAGGCCCGCGACGGCGGTGGAAACGGCGGGAACAGCGGCAACGGCAGCTTCATCGCGGGCACCGGCCTGCCGCCCAAGTCACCGATCGACGAGGACAAGGACGACAAGGACCCCAAGGACCCGAAGGGACCGAAGGGTCCGAAGGGCCCCCAGGACCCGAAGGGCCCGAAGGACCCGAAGGGTCCCAAGGAGCCCGACGAGGAGCTGGAGGGCTCCTACGAGGGCGAGCTGGTCACCACCCTGGCCGACATCTCCAAGAAGCCGACCGCCCAGCCGCTGACCGCCTTCGAGCTGCCGTTCCCGTGCGGCGAGGTGTGGACCGGCACGACGCGGGCCAGCCACAGCCCCAGCGCCCGGTCCGTCGACTTCAACCGCACTGACGACCTCGGCGCCCCCGTGGTCGCGGCCGCGCCCGGCGTGGTCACGACCGCGGTCACCGGCAAGAACCGGCCGTCCTACGGCCAGTTCGTCGTGGTCGACCACGGCAACGACGAGAGCACCCTCTACGCCCACCTCGACTCGGTCACCGTGACCGTCGGGCAGGCCGTGTCGGCCGGCACGCAGCTCGGCACCGTCGGCAACACCGGCAACTCCTACGGGTCGCACCTGCACTTCGAGGAGCGGCTGGGCAGCTCGGTCATCGACTCGTGGTTCCACGGTCTCCGCTACGTCTACGGCACCGCTCAGGCCTCGGAGAACTGCGGCGTGGTCTCGATCCCGGACGTGCCGCTGGCCGGCAACGTGGTGGGTGGCAAGCGCGCCGAGCTGGTCGTCTTCCGGCGTACCGCCACGCCCGCCTTCTACGTCCGTCGCGAGCCGAAGGCCGACAAGGTCATCCGGATGGGCACCTCCTCCGACCAACCGGTGCTGGGTGACTGGGACGGCGACGGCAAGGCGACCCCGGGAGTCCGCAACCCGCAGTCCAAGACGTTCAGGCTCAAGACCGGTCGGATCATCACCGAGGTCAAGTTCGGGGGCCGCTCGGACAACGCCATCGCCGGCGACTGGGACGGCAACGGGCTCTGGGAGATCGGCACCCGCCGCGCCACCTCGAACGTCTTCCTCCTGCGCGCGGCCGACGGGACCAAGACGAAGGTCCGGCTCGGCGACATGGACGACCTGCCCGTGACCGGCGACTGGGACGGCGACGGGACGACCGACCTGGGTGTCTACGACTCCGCCACCGCGACCTACACCCTGCGGCTGGTCGACCCGGCGGGCGTGGAGACGCTCACCCAGGTCGTGCTCGGCGTGCCCGGTGACCTGCCGGTGGTCGGCGACTGGGACGCCAACGGGACGACCGACCTGGGCATCTGGGACCCGGACACCGCGACGTTCTCGATGCGCAAGGCCGTCAAGCCCACCAAGAAGGGCCCGGCCAAGACCCACCGGGTGCGGTTCGGCAACGGCCGCTGAGCGGGCGGGTGATCACCGGCCAGCCGGTGAGCCTCCCGCCGGGCCGGACTCAGCCGTTCGTCGTCCGCCCCACCAGGTGCGGCGAGCCGTCCTTCGGGCTGGTGAGGCTGAACGCGAACCCGTCGGCCAGCGGTGTGGAGCCGAACGCCACCGACCCGGGCAGCAGCACCGGTCGCTTGAAGGCGACCTCCACCGTGGCCGCGTCGGGGATCCGGTTCTCCAGCGCGGCGACGCAGCGAGCCATCGTCCACATGCCGTGCGCGATCTGCCGCGGGAAGCCGAGCGCCTTGGCGGTCAGCGCGTAGAGGTGGATCGGGTTGCGGTCGCCGGAGACCGCGGCGTACGTCCGGCCGAGGTCGGCGGGCAGTCGCCACACGATGCCGTGCGGCTCGGCGTCCGGGAAGCTGGTGCCGGACGGCGCCGAGTCGTCGCCCTTGCCCCGCCGGAGGTAGGACGAGGTCTCCTCCCACACCGTCTCGCCGCCCGCCGTCACCACGGTGACGAAGTCGTAGACCGCGCCCTTGGGGTGCGGCCGGGCCGGGCCGACGCTCGCAGCCACGTCGACGGTCTCGCCGACGCCGACCGGTCGGTGCTGGGTGATCGAGTTCTCCAGGTGGACCGTGCCGATGGCCGGTGCCGGGAAGCCGGGGTCGGTCATGATCCCCATCTGCAGCTCGAAGGCGAGCAGATGCGGGTACGGCAGGGGCACGGCGTCCTTCACGGGGAACCCGCACACCGCGGCGTACCGGTCGACGTGCTCGCGCGCGATCGTCACGCCGGTGCGGCTCCGCTCGAGACCCGCGAGGTCGCCCCGGGTCTTGCGGACGCCGGGCAGCTGGTTGACGACCGGGACCGACGGCAGCGCGGCCCGGAGCATGAGGGGCAGCTCGGGCACGCCTATGCCCCCAGCATCATCTGGCCGCACACCCGGACCACGTTGCCGTTGACGGCCGAGGACGCCGGGTTGGCGAACCAGGCGATGGTCTCGGCCACGTCGACGGGCAGGCCGCCCTGCGCCATCGCGTTGAGGCGCTGACCGACCTCACGGGTCGCGAACGGCACCGCGTCGGTCATCTTGGTGATGATGAAGCCGGGCGCGACGGCGTTGATGGTGATGCCGTCCGGCAGGTCGTCGGCGAGCGAGTCGACCAGGCCGATCACGCCGGCCTTGGAGGCGGCGTAGTTGGTCTGCCCGACGTTGCCGGCGATGCCCGCGATCGAGGCGACCCCGATGACCGCGCCGTGCTCGTGGATGACCTTCTGGTCGAGCAGCTCGCGGGTGATCCGCTCCGGGGCGGTGAG
>NZ_JAEMSS010000218.1 GCF_016462705.1 Nocardioides sp.
TGGGGGGCCGGCGGGGCCCTGCGGACCGGCGGGTCCGGCGGGTCCGGCGGGGCCCGGCGTACCGCCGGCCGGGAGCGTGCCCGGCGCGAGGTCCGCGGCGCCCAGGGAGCGGTCCTTGACGTCCTTCCCCGTCACGGAGCCGTTCTTGATCTGGGCGCCGGTGATGGTCGCGGCGGCCGTGGCGGTGCCGCTGAGCGCGAGCACGATCGCGGCCGCGACGAGGAGATGGGCTCGGGTCCTGCGGTTGTTCGGCTTCACGACTCGAGGCTGCCGCGCCCCGAGTCCCGGTCGGCAGGGTCGGGTGCCCCCGGCTGGTCAGGACAGGAAGCGCTCGACGTACGGCGCGAAGCGCTCGCGCAGCCCGCTCTCGGTGAGCCCGAACATCTCGGGACTCGTCGCCACCGTGCCGAGCCGGCCGCGCTGGTGCCCGGCGAGGTAGTCCGCCATCGCGGCCCGGGCCTCGCCGGTGAGCTCCTCCCCCGCCAGGTCGTAGACCTGGGCGGCGACCGCGAGGTCGTCGGCCATGAAGTCGTCGAACCGCACGTCCACCGACCGCTCGGCCGGGATGGCGTCCCGGTCGCGCATCAGCGACCGCAGCATCAGGTCGAGCCGGTCGACCCAGTAGTCGACGATCTCGTCGGTGTCGACCGTCGCCCGGTGCATCCGGGCGGAGTAGCAGAGCATCACCAGCATCGACAAGGTCACCGGCACCGGGTCGCGGTGGGTCACCACGACGGTCAGGCCGGGGAACACCTTCTCGAGGACCGGCAGCTGCTCGAGGTGCTGCGGCGACTTGAGCAGCCACCGACGGCCACCGCGCAGGTGCTGGAGGCACTGCAGCTGGGTCCTCATGTGCTCGTAGTGCGGCGTCTGGTCGCTCGCGAGGTAGTGGTCGCGCCAGGCCGGTACGTGCCCGAGGGTCTCCATCAGCATCGAGGACAGGTCGTTGAAGAGGAGCTGGATCTCCTCGTGCACGTGCTCGGTCGTCATCTCGTGCATCAGCTTGAAGTGCGGCATCGCCTGGTTCATGAAGTCGACCGCCAGGTCCGTGCGGGCCAGCCTGGGGTCCGGTTCGGCCCCGGCCTCGGCCGGCATCGGGAACGGCTCGATCGACTCCCAGTAGCGCAGCACCCGGAACGTCGGGCCCGCGGCGAGCAGGTTGTGCAGGTGGGTGGTGCCGGTGCGCGGCAGGCCGGCGATCACGACCGGCGGCACCAGCTCGAGGTCGCGGATCTCCGGGTGGTCCTTGAGCAGCTGCTCCATGAGCAGCCGGTTCTTCAGCACCTGGAGCAGCTGCATGTGGAAGCTGAGGATCCCCGGCCCGTGCAGCCCGTCGATCTCGCCCAGCGCCCGGAGGAAGAGGTCGAACCGCTCGCGGTAGTCGTCGCTACCGAAGTCGTCGAGCCCGGTCTCGTCCCGCGCCTTCTGGTGGAGCACGTCCCCGTCGAGCGGGGTGTCGGCGGCCATCGCCTCCATGAACGCGCGGATCTCCTCGACCTCCGGGGTGAACTCCGGTCGCGCGAGGTCGTGGATCTGGACGGGCTCGGGCATGGCACGCTCCTGGGCTCGAGTGACCGCCGTCATACGTTACGGTCGTCACGTAATGAGCGACATCAAAGCGCAGTCCGGCCGCCCGCGGAACCCCCTCATCGACGAGGCGGTGCTGAAGGCCGCCGCCGAGCTGGTCGTGGAGGTCGGGTACGCCGACCTGACGATCGCCGCGATCGCGGAGCGGGCCGGCACCAGCAAGCCCGCGATCTACCGCCGCTGGCCGAGCAAGGCGCACCTGGTGCACGAGGCGGCGTTCCGCGACGGCGACGACGCGCTGGCGCTGCCCGACACCGGCGACCTGCACGACGACCTCGCCGAGATGCTGCGGCGTACGGCGGCGGCGTTCGCGCACCCCGTCGCCCGCGCGCTCACTCCGGGCCTGATGGCCGAGATCGCGCAGGACCCCACGCTGCACCCCGCGCTGCTCGAGCGGTTCGCCGGCGCCTGGAAGGGCTTCCACGACCGGATCGCGGTCGCCGAGACTCGCGGCGAGGTGCGGGCCGGCGTGGACACCGACGTCCTCATCGAGACGCTGGCGGGTGCCGCGTTGATGAGGCTGCTCATCGGCGAGCCCGACGAGCACTGGGTCACCCAGACCACCGACCTGCTGATGAGAGGGATCGCCGCATGACCGCCGCACCGGAGCACCAGTCCACGGCCGCCTGGCACGAGCTGCTCGACACGCTCCGCGACCTGGAGAAATCGTTCCTCGAGGGCGACCGGGCGGTGCAGGACGACCGGCACCTCGCCGACGGCTACCGCCAGCTCGCGACCACGCTCGGCGTCGCGTTCGACACCTACCTGTTCGCCGAGCCGAGCCGGCCGTTCTTCATGGAGCTCAACACGCCGTTCCGGCGGGACCGGCGCTGGGGCGGCGACAACACCGACGCGTTCTACCGGCTCGCCGTGGTCTCCCCGGACCGCCGCTACCGGATCTCCGGCAACAAGGGCGACGCCATCTACTTCGCGATCACCGGCTACAACGAGCCCTCCCCCGGTGCCTGGTCGGACAAGGTCGTGCTGCACAAGCACGACAGCGACATGGACGTCGACGCCGACGGGAGCTTCTCCTTCGAGATCGGGCCGGTGCCCGAGATCGCCGCGATCGTGACCCGCGACTACCAGCTCGACGCCGAGTCCGGCCGCCCGGTCACCTGGCACATCGAGGCGCTCGAGGACCCGGACCCGATCCGGCACGGCGACGAGGAGACGGCGGCGGGGCTGCGGGCCACGGCCGCGTGGCTGCGGACGATGTTCATGATCATCCCGCTGAGCATCGGCGTCCGCGCCGAGGAGCAGTCGACCCAGGGCCACGAGATCGCCAACGCGGCCAACACCATGGGGCCGCCGTACCAGGTCCCGGACTCCAACTTCGGATGGTCGGCGCGCGACGCGTGCTACTCGTTCGGCTCCTACGACCTCGCCGAGGACGAGGCGCTGGTGATCACCCACCGTCCGCCGGCCGTCCGGTTCTGGAGCTTCTGCGTCTGGAACCAGTACATGGCCAACCACAGCGCGGGCGACGGCCGCACGTCGGTCAACATCGCGAGCGCGGTGCCCAACGCCGACGGCACCGTCACGGTCGTCGTCAGCCACGGCCCGTCGGCCCACCCCAACGCCCTCAGCACGATGGACTACCCGCGTGGCAACCTGGCATTTCGCTGGTTCCTGCCCGACCATGTCCCGGAGGCTCCGGACGTCAGGCTGGTCAAGCTCGCCGACGCCCCGGTCGCGATAACTGGATGAAGCCTGGGGGTGGGAGGTGGTTTCATCCCTCTCACCGATGACCTGGACCACCTGGCCGGGTCAGACCACTTCCCGGGTCTTGGAATGCAGGCAGCACGACCCGCGGTTGTTGTTGGCTGACAGGCACGTGGGGAGGAACAGGCATGACACTCGTGGACCCGGGGCGCACTCCGGCGCCGGTCCTGCGAGCGATGGTGCGAGCCGCCCCCGCCGTACGCCGCGGCGCGGCCGAGCTGGCCCTCATCGGCACCCTCTACGTGCTCTACCGGCTGGGTCGGCTGCTGGCCCGCGGCCAGGAGGCGGTGGCTTTCGACAACGCCGTCGACGTGCACGGCCTCGAACGGCTGCTGAACGTCCCGTCCGAGGCGGCTCTCCAGGACCTGGTCCCGGACGTGCTGCTGCACGCCGCCAACGTCTACTACGTCTCGGCGCACTTCCCGTCGATCATCGCGTTCCTGGTCTGGGGCTACCTGGTCCGGCCGCGGGCGGAGTACCAGTGGGCGCGCAACCTCCTCATCGCCGTCACGGGCGCCGCGATGGTGATCCACATCGTCTACCCGCTCGCCCCTCCGCGGATGTTCCCGCAGTGGGGCTTCACCGACACGATGGCCACGCTCGGACCCAACGCCTACGGCGGCGCGAGCGGTGACCTGGCCAACCAGTTCGCCGCGATGCCCAGCCTGCACGTCGGCTGGGCCGCCCTGATCGCCTACGTCGTCGCCCGCACCGGCCCACGGTGGCTGGCCGGGCTGGCCGTGGTGCACGTGGTCCTGACGACCCTGGTGGTCGTGGTCACCGCCAACCACTACTGGCTCGACGGCGCGGTCGCGGTACTGCTGCTCGGCGTCGCGGCGGTGGTGCTGCGCCCGCCCTCGGCGCGTTCGGCGGTGGAGGAGTCCCCGGAGATCCGGTGACCCCCACGCTTCTGCACCGAGATCTCGGTGCAGAAGCGTCGGACTCGGTACAGATCCGGGGACTCCGCCGCCCGCCGCCGCCCGACCGGCTAGACGATCTCCGGCGCCTTGACCCGGGCCTCGTCGGCCTCCTGGTCGGTGAGCGCGAGCTGGGACTGCCGCTCGGCCTCGACCCGGCGCAGGTAGTGGTCGACCTCGTCGTCGATCCGCGACTCGTCCCAGCCGAGCTCCACGCCCATCAGCCGGGCCACGGGCGTCGCGGCGGCGACGCCGCGGTCGAAGGTCTCGATCGAGATCCGGGTACGCCGGGTGAGGACGTCGTCGAGGTGGCGGGCGGCCTCGTGGGTGACGGCGTAGACGATCTCCGCGGCCAGGTGGTCGTCGGCGCCCGCGACCGGCGAGGCCAGCTCGGGCCGGGCGTCGACCAGCGCGAGCAGGTCGTCGACCCGGGCGCCGTACCGGCCGAGCAGGTGGTCGAGCCGCGCGACGTGCAGCCCGGCCCGCCGGGCCAGGTGGACGCGCTGGTTGGAGCGGGCCTCGAAGCCGTCGGCGCCGACGAGCGGCACCCGGTCGGTGATCGACTCGCGGACGGTCACGCCGGTCGTCCGCAGCGAGTGGCCGGCGGCGTCCACCGCGTCACGAGCCATCACCCGGTAGGTCGTGAGCTTGCCGCCGGCGATCATCACCAGGCCGGGCACCGGCGTGACGACGGTGTGCTCGCGGGAGATGCGCGAGGTGGGCTCGGACTCACCGCTCAGCAGCGGCCGCAGCCCGGCGTACACACCGACGACGTCCTCGTGGTCCAGCGGCTCGCGCAGGATCGCGTTGACGTGGTCGAGGACGTAGTCGATGTCGGTGCGGCTCGCCGCGGGGTGCGCCTTGTCGAGGTCCCACGGGGTGTCGGTCGTGCCGATGATCCAGTGCCGGCCCCAGGGGATGACGAAGAGGACCGACGTCTCGGTCCGCACGATGAAGCCGGCCTCGGAGCGGATCCGGTCCCGCGGCACCACCAGGTGGATGCCCTTGGACGCCTGCACGTGCAGGGATCCGCGGCCGCCGACCATCTCCTGGATCTCGTCGGTCCAGACCCCGGCGGCGTTGACGACGACCTTGGCCCGGATCTCGAGCTCGGGCCCGTGCGCGGTTCCGTTCTCGAGGTCCCGGGCGCGGACGCCGACGACCCGCTCGCCCTCGCGGAGGAAGCCGGTCACCTTGACCCGGGTGGCGACGTGCGCGCCGTGGGCGGCCGCGGTGCGGGCGATCGTGACGACGAGCCGGGCGTCGTCGACCTGGCAGTCGTAGTAGCGGATCGCCCCGGCGATCGACTCGGGCGCGAAGTCCGGCGCGATCCGGGCGACGCTCCTGCGGGTCAGGTGCCGGTGCTTGGGCACGCCCATGTCGTACTTGCCGGCCATCGCCATCGCGTCGTACAGCGCGAGACCGGCGCCGACGTACGGCCGCTCCCACACCTTGTGGGTGAGCGGGTAGAGGAACGGGACCGGCCGGACCAGGTGCGGGGCCAGCCGGGTCAGGAGCAGGCCGCGCTCCTGCAGCGCCTCCTTGACCAGGCCGAAGTCGAGCATCTCCAGGTAGCGCAGGCCACCGTGGATGAGCTTGCTGCTGCGGCTGCTGGTGCCGCTGGCCAGGTCGCGCTGCTCGACCAGCCCGGTGCTCAGACCGCGGGTCACCGCATCGAGCGCGACACCGGTGCCCACCACGCCCCCGCCGACGACCAGCACGTCGAGCTCGCGGTCGCCCGGGCCGCCTGCCATCGCCTCGATCGCCCGGATGCGGGACTCCGGACTCAGGGCACTAGGGTCGGCCACCTCTCCAGTCTGTCAGGCAACCCCGGGGCAACTTCATGCGTCTTCCCAGTGTGCGCGCACACGTGGGAGTCGTCACCTGTGTCGCACTGGCAGCCACGGTGCTCGGTACGCCGTTCGCGGACACGCCCGACCCTCGCCAGGCCTCGCCCGCCATCCGGCTCAGCGGCGGG
>NZ_JAEMSS010000055.1:0-16795 GCF_016462705.1 Nocardioides sp.
GGTCTCCGCGGTGCGCACCCACGTCCCGTCCTGGGACTTCCGGGTCCCGACGGGCGGGCTCGCGCTGTGGTGCCGGCTGCCGGAGGCGCTGGGCACGGCGGTGGCAGCCGCCGCGGAGCGGCACGGCGTCATCGTCGCGCCGGGGCCGGTGTTCGCCGCCGAGGGCGGGCTCGACCGGTTCCTCCGGATCCCGTGGACGAAGCGTCCGGACGAGCTGACGCTGGCCGCGGAACGGATCGGCGCAGCGTGGGACGAGGTCCAGGGCCGGCGTACATCGGGAGGCGCCCCTCGCCGCGTGATGGTGGCCTAGCCCGAACTGAGCCGACCCGGGCGAGCGAGAGCGCGCGTGGCGAGCACGAGCGAGCGCGCCCCGCCCGGGGCCGAAGCTCGCGGGGGGAAGCTAGGACAGGTCGACAGCCCGCACCGACGCCGCCTCGATCGCGTGCTCGATCTCCTCGAGCGTCTCGGCGGCGATCGAGGTGTCGACCGACAGCGCGACGAGGGCGTGCCCGCCCTTCTCGTCGCGGGCGACCTGCATGCCGGCGATGTTGATGCCGGCGTCGCCGAGGATCTGGCCGACCGTGCCGACCATGCCGGGCCGGTCCTCGTAGACGAAGAACGCCAGGTGGTCGGTGGGCTCGAGGTCGACGTCGAAGCCGTTGACCTCGACGATCCGCTCGCGCTGGTGGATGCCGACCAAGGTGCCGCTCACCGAGACCTGTGAGCCGTCGGCCAGGGTGCCGCGGATCGTGATGACGTTGCGGTGGTCGGGGCTCTCCGAGTCGGCGACCAGACGGACGGCGGTGCCGCGCTCGGCCGCGAGGAGCGGCGCGTTGACGTAGGAGACCTGGTCCTCGACGACGTCGGTGAAGACGCCCTTGAGGGCGGCGAGCTCGAGCACCTTGACGTCGTAGGCGGTGATCTCGCCGCGCACCTCGACGTCGATCTGCTGGGCGACCTCGCCGGCCAGCGCCGTGAAGACCCGGCCGAGCTTCTCGGTGAGCGGGATGCCGGGGCGGACGTCCTCGGCGATCACGCCGCCCTGGACGTTGACGGCGTCGGGCACGAGCTCCCCGGACAGGGCCAGGCGGACCGAGCGGGCGACCGCGATGCCGGCCTTCTCCTGCGCCTCGTCGGTGGAGGCGCCGAGGTGCGGTGTGGCCACGACGTTGTCGAGCTCGAAGAGGGGGCTGTCGGTGCACGGCTCGGTGGCGAACACGTCGAGGCCGGCGGCGGCGACCCGGCCCTCCTTGAGCGCGGCGTAGAGCGCCGCCTCGTCGACGATGCCGCCACGGGCGGCGTTGACCAGGACCAGCGACGGCTTGACCCGGTGCAGCTGGTCGTCGCCGATCAGGCCGAGGGTCTCCGGGGTCTTGGGGAGGTGGACGGACATGAAGTCGGACTCGGCGAGCAGGGTGTCGAGGTCGACGAGGCGAACCCCCATCTGTGCGGCCCGGCCGGCCTGGACGTACGGGTCGTACGCGATGACCGTCATCCCGAACGCGCTCAGCCGCTGGGCGACCAGCACGCCGATCCGGCCCAGCCCGACGATGCCGACGGTCTTCTCGTAGAGCTCGATCCCGGTGTACTTCGACCGCTTCCACTCGCCGTTGCGCAGCGCCGCGTGGGCGGGCGAGATGTGCCTGGCCGCCGCGAGCATGAGGGCGACGGCGAGCTCGGCGGCGGAGACGATGTTGGACGTCGGCGCGTTGACGACCATCACGCCGGACTGGGTCGCCGCGCGCACGTCGACGTTGTCGAGCCCGACCCCGGCCCGGGCGACGACCTTGAGCCGGGTGGCCGCGGCGAGCGCCTCGGAGTCCACCTTCGTCGCGGAGCGGACCAGCAGGGCGTCGGCGTCGACGATCGCCGCTAGGAGCTCGCCACGGTCGGCGCCGTCGCACTCGCGCACGTCGAAGTCCGGCCCGAGGGCCTCGATGGTGGCCGGGCTCAGCGTCTCCGCGATGAGGACGACGGGCCGGGCGGTCGGCTTGCTCACAGCGGTGACTCCACGGGGGTGGCAGGGGGTGGTGGACCAGGTGCTGCACGACGCTGTGCCAGTCGGCCACAGTACCCGACCACCGGACCACAATCCGGATGCGTACGCCGGTCGGGCGACCTACCCTGGACACGTGATCTGAGACGCGAACGTGCCTTCCCACCGTTGCGATCTCAGGAGACCTGTGTCCACTCCCCCAGGCGTTCTCACCTTCTCCGGCGTCGGCCTCACCTGGCCGGACGGCCAGCCGGTCCTCGACGGCCTGGACCTCGTCGTGCCCGCCGGCCGCTCCGGCCTGGTCGGCGCGAACGGGTCCGGCAAGTCCACGCTGCTGCGCCTCGCCGCCGGCGAGCTCAGCCCCACCCGCGGGTCCGTCCAGGTCACCGGCCGGGTCGGCTACCTGCCCCAGGACCTCACCCTCGAGCGGGACCGACCGGTCGACGAGCTCCTCGGGATCGCGGTACCTCTCCGGGCGCTGCGCCGGCTCGACCGCGGCTCCGGCGACCCCGCCGACCTCGAGGCGGTCGGCGACGACTGGGACGTCGAGGACCGCGCGAGGTCCGAGCTGGACCGGCTGGGCCTGCCCGCGGACGTGCTCGACCGGCGGCTCGGCGAGCTGTCGGGGGGCGAGGTCGTCGGCCTCGGCCTCGCCCGGCTCCTGCTGGCCAGACCCGACGTCCTGCTCCTCGACGAGCCGACCAACAACCTGGACGCGCGGGCCAGGGCACGGCTCCACGAGGTCCTGGGCACGTGGCCGCGCACCCTGCTGGTCGTCAGCCACGACCGCGAGCTGCTCGAGCGGATGGAGCGGATCGGCGACCTGCGCGACGGCCGGGTGCGCTGGTACGGGGGCGGGTTCTCCGCCTACGCCGAGCAGGTCCGGGCCGAGCAGGCGGCCGCCGAGCAGACGGTGACCGCGGCCCGCGCCGACCTGCGCCGGCAGAAGGCGGACCGGGTCGAGGCCGAGCGGGTCATCGCGCAACGCAGGCGACAGGGGCGCCAGGCACAGCTGTCCGGCGGGATCCCCAAGATCGTGGCCGGCATGAAGAAGAACTCCGCCGAGCGGTCGGCCGCGAGCTACCGCAGGGTCCACGAGGGACGGCTCGAGGACGCCCGGGAGCGACTCGAGGCCGCCGAGTCGCGACTGCGCGAGGAGCGCTCGATCCGGGTGGAGCTGCCGGCCACCGAGGTGCCGCGCGGCCGGGTGGTCCTGACCACCCAGGCCCTCGTCCTCCGCAACGGCGCCGAGGTGGAGCTCGAGCTGCGCGGGCCGGACCGGGTCGCGGTCGTGGGCCCCAACGGCGCCGGCAAGACCACGTTCCTGGAGACGGTCGCGGGCACGGTGCCGCCCCGTTCGGGGTCGGTGCGCACGCACGTCCCGACGGCCCTCCTGCCGCAGCGGCTGGACCTCCTCGACCAGCGGCTGAGCGTCGTGGACAACGTGCTCGCGCGGGCGCCGGGCCAGGAGGTCAACCCGGTGCGGGCCCAGCTCGCGAGGTTCCTGTTCCGGGGCGCCGCCGCCGACCGCACGGTCGCCACCCTGTCGGGAGGGGAGCGCTTCCGGGCCACCCTCGCGGCGCTCCTGCTGGCCGACCCCGCTCCGCAGCTGCTGATGCTCGACGAGCCGACCAACAACCTCGACCTGGCGTCGTACGACGCCCTGGTGTCGGCGCTGGCCGCCTACCGGGGGGCGCTGCTGGTCGTCAGCCACGACGCCCGCTTCCTGGACGAGGTCGGCGTCGACCGGGCGCTGGCGCTCGGGTGAGCCCAGAGCACCCTGGGGCCATACTCCAGAGGTGGGTCAGCCGGCCGAGCCGCGGAAGCTGGTCGTGCGCACGGCGCCGAAGGCCTCGCCCCTGCTCGAGGCCCTGGTGGTCACGCTGCACGACGGACGGGTGGGCTTCTCGGCGCGGGTCGGCGACGTCCGCCAGGTCGACGGCGCACCGCTGCTGCTCTACGCCGCGGGCACGACCGAGCCGGCGTACGAGGGGGTGGCGAGCGTGCTGCGCAGCGGGGCCGCCTACGAGGAGGTCCGCGGCCGGACCCGGGCGGCCGAGCCCTGGTGGGCCCGCGGCCGGCGCCGCGCGGACAGTGCGGTCGTCGTGCTCGGCGCCGACGAGGGTCAGGCGAACAACGATTCGCCGACGTAGTCGCCCTTCGCCACGCCGGGCGGCACGGCGAAGAGCGCGGAGCCGCGCACCTTGAGGTACTCCATCAGCGCGTCGGCCTTGGCCATCTGCAGCTGGATCGGGATGAAGTGGGTGTCCGGGTTGCGCACGTAGGCGAGGAAGAAGAGACCTGCGTCCAGCCCGCCGAGGTCGTCGCTGCCGTCGACGAAGTTGTAGCCGCGGCGCAGCATCTTCGCGCCGCCGTGGAAGTCCGGGTGCACCTGGCGCAGGTGTGAGTCCGTGGCGATCACCGGGGCGCCGTTGCTGCCGGGCATGTCGAAGTCGGGCGCGGTGAGCTCGTCACCACCCGACAGAGGCGCCCCGACGCCCTTCGTCCGGCCGACGAAGGCCTCCTGGTCGCCCAGGGGCTGTCGGTCCCAGACCTCGATGGTCATGTTGAAGCGGCGGGCCACCAGGTAGGAGCCGCCGGCCAGCCACTCCGCCTTCGGGTCGTCACCCGCGTCCACCCAGACGTGACTGTCCAGCTCCGTCGTGTCCTCGGCCTTGACGTTGGCGGTGCCGTCCTTGAACCCGAACAGGTTGCGCGGGGTGTCCTGGCCGACCGAGGTCGTCGAGGTGCGGCCGAACCCCAGCTGGGACCAGCGGACGGACACGGTGCCGAAGCCGATCCGGGCCAGGTTGCGGATCGCGTGCACGGCGACCTGCGGGTCGTTGGCGCACGCCTGCACGCACAGGTCGCCGTAGGACCTGGCCGGGTCGAGGTTGTCGGCCGGGAAGTGCGGCAGCTCGCGCAGTGCCTCGGGCCGGCGGTCGGCGATGCCGAAGCGGTCGTTGCCGTCGGCGTCGAGGAACAGGGACGGGCCGAAGCCGAAGGTGATCGTCAGCCCGCTGGGCGGCAGCCCGATCGCCTCACCGGTGTCGTCGGGCGGGAGGTTGCTCGCGCCGTCGACGGCTCCGACCGCTCCCGCGTCCAGGCCCGCGGTCATCCGGGCCGCCGCGTCGGTCCAGGCCTGCAGGAGCGCGACGAGCTCGTCCCGGTCGTCGGTCCGCACGTCGAACGCCGCGAAGTGCAGCCGGTCCTGCATCGGCGTGACGATCCCCGCCTGGTGGGCCCCGTGGAAGTCGTACGCGAGCGGCGTCGCGGCCGCGGCGGGCGCGCCGTCGCCGGCCCGACCGACCGCGAAGGCGCCGGCGACCCCCGCGGCGGCCGCGCCGCCGCCGAGGAGCCCGCGTCTCGAGACCTTGACCTTGGGCACCCTGGGCACGCTAGGAGAGCACCGCCGCGGTGAGTCGGGACAGCGGCTCGGACAGCGCGTTGACCCCGTCCGAGAGCGCCTTGACCTCGTCGGGGGTCAGCTCGTCGTAGTACTTGAACCCGTCGCCCACCCGGTGCGAGTCGAGCAGCGCCTGCAGCTCGGCGAACCGGTTCTCCAGCGCGTTGGCGAGCTCGGGGTCCTTGCCCTCGACGATCGGCTGGACGCCCTCGAAGGCGACCTTGGCGCCGTCGACGTTGGCCTGGAAGTCCCACAGGTCGGTGCGCGACCAGTACTCCTCCTCGCCGGTGACCTTGCCGGTCGCGACCTCCTCGAGCAGCCCGCGCGAGCCGTTGGCGATCTGGTCGATCGTGTAGGTCAGCTCCTGCACCCGGGTGTCGAGCTCGGTGGTGTTGGCGAGCAGGTCGTCGGCGTAGAGGGCGCGCTCGTCCTCGGTGAGCGGCGTGTAGCCCTCCGCCCGGGCCGGCCAGAGGTCCTTCTCGACGCGGTGCCAGCCGGTGAACTCCGCGCCGGGCTCGAGGTCGGCCTCGCGGGCGTCCATCATCGGGTCGAGGTCACCGAAGGACTCGGCCACGGTCTCGATCCGCTCCCAGTGGGTGCGCGCGTCGGCGTAGAGCGCGCGGGCCGCGTCGTCGTCCTCGGCCTTGTACAGCTCGACGAACTCGGTCGTCTTCTCCAGCAGCTGCGCCGACTGGTCCTCCACGTACGACGCGTAGTTGGCGACCGCCTGGTCCACCAGGGCCTGGTCGTCGGCGTCGACCACCGGCTCCTCGTCGGACGCGGTCACCGTGAAGTCCGCGCGGATGCCCTCGCCCTTCATGCCCGGCTTGCACGCGGTGACGTAGCTGCCCGCGGGGGCGGTGACGGTGAGCTCGCGGTTGAGGTCGGGACCGATGTTCTCGACCTCGGCGACGATCCGCAGCCCGTCCTCGCCGAGGAGGTAGAACTCGGTGACCTGCGACCCGCTGTTGGCGACGTCGAAGGTCAGCGTGCCGGCGGGCGCCTCGGACGCGGACAGCTCGCAGGCGTCGTCGCTCGACTCGACGGTGAGCGCCCGGGGGTCGTCGGCGTCGCCGCCTCCGCCACCCGTGCTCTCGGTCCCGCAGGCGGCCAGGACCGGAGCGCTGAGCAGCAGCCCGGCGATGAGCAGAGGTGTGCGCATGGTGATGGGGCTTCCTTCGTCAGTGGGAGACCGCGGCGGGTGCCAGCGGCGGGGCCGGGACCGTGCGGCGTCGCACGGAGCGGAAGAAGAGGAGACCGACCACGACGACGTAGGCGGCCCACACGGCGACCTCGAGCTTGGTGCTGGCCGGCGAGAAGTTGAAGATGCCCTTGAGCAGGGTGCCGTACCAGGAGCTGGGGTCGATGGTCGCGGAGACGTCGAACGCGAGGTTGTCGAGCCCCGGCAGGAAGTCCGCCTCCTGGAGGTCGTGCACGCCGTAGGCCAGCACCCCGGCGGCGACCAGGATCAGGAACGCCCCGGTCCAGGTGAAGAACCTGGTGAGGTTGATCGTGATCGCGCCCCGGTAGACGAGGTAGCCCAGGGCCACCGCCGTGAGGATCCCGGCCAGCCCCGCCAGGAGCGGGGTTGCGGTCTGCTCGGCGGTAGGGCTCAGGTCACGCCCGACCGCGGCCCGCGTGCTGGTCCACAGGATCAGCGCCGTCTCCAGGCCCTCGCGACCCACGGAGAGGAACGCGATCAGCGCGAGCGACCAGCGGCTGCCCTCGACGGCACTGTCGATGCTGCCGCGCAGCCGGGTGCCGATCGTCCGGGCGGCCCCGGCCATCCAGAAGATCATCCAGGTCACGAAGCAGACGGCCACGATCGAGAGGGTGCCCCCGATGAGCTCCTGGGTCTTGAAGGTGAACTGCCTGGACTGCAGGCCGAGACCGAGGGTGATCGCCACGCTCAGCGCCACCGCGAGCGCGACCCCGGCCCGGATCCGCGGCAGCAGGTGTCGCCGGTCGGTCTTCACGAGGTAGGCGACCAGGATGCTGACGACGAGCGCGGCCTCCAGCCCCTCGCGCAGGCCGATCAAGTAGTTGGCGACCACATCCGCTGACTGTACGCCGATGAGTTAGGAGTGCCTAACCTAGGTGAGGTTTCCCTCACCTGGTGGTCTCAGATCGCGCAGCCGTCGGGCCCGCAGGCGTCCGCACCGGCCCCGCCCACGACCTCGAGGACCGGGTGCTGGTCGGCCCACGCCCGGTCGAGCACCTGCGCGAAGACCTCGGTCGGCTGGGCGCCGGAGAGGCCGTACCTCTCGTCGACGACGTAGAACGGCACTCCCCCGGCGCCGTAGGCGCGGGCCTTCGCGATGTCGACGGCCACGGCGTCGGCGTACTCGTCGGAAGACAGCACCTGGTCGACCCGGACCGGGTCGAGGCCGGTCTCCACGGCGACCCGGCGAAGCACGTCGTGGTCGCCCATGGACTCGCCCCGGCTGAAGTACGCCGCCAGCAGCGCCTCCTTCAGCTCGGCCTGGCGGCCGGCGGCCTTGGCCAGGTGCAGCAGACGGTGCGCGTCCACGGTGCGCGCGTGCGGGGTGTCGGCGTGGTGGAAGTGCAGACCCGCGGCAGCCGCGGCCCCGTCGGCGCGGGCCATGAGCTCGCGCGCGCCGGCCACGTCGGTGCCGAACTTCTTGGCGAGCGACTCCACCGTGCTCTCGACCGGCACCTGAGGAGCGCCGGGGTCGAGCTCGAACGAGCGGTACTCGATCTCGACGTGGTCGCGGTGCGGGAAGGCGGCGAGCGCCTGCTCGAGATGGCGCTTGCCGATGTAGCACCAGGGGCAGACGACGTCGGACCAGATCTCGATGCGCACGCCGGGTCAACAGACCCCCACCGACCGATGTTCCCGGGGTCGACCCCGAGAACCCCTCAGGGTCCGATCGGGGGTCCGTCGGGACCCGTCCCCGATGTGGGCGGCCTCTGTCCGCCAGGAGGGTGGACCCATGATCGAAGTCAGCCACCTGTCCAGGACGTACGGCGGCCTCCACGCCGTCGACGACGTCACCTTCACCGCCCGACCCGGCCGGGTCACCGGCTTCCTCGGGCCCAACGGCGCCGGCAAGTCCACCACCATGCGGGTGATGGTCGGCCTCACCCCCGCCAGCTCGGGCTCGGCCACGGTGCTCGGCCGTCACTACGCCGACCTGCCCAACCCGGGCCGCGAGGTCGGGGTCCTCCTCGACGCCTCCGCCCAGCACGCCGGCCGGACCGGCCGCGAGACCCTGCGGATCGCCGCCCTGACCATGGGCCTGCCGACCGCCCGCACCGACGAGATGATCGACCTGGTCGGTCTCACGCCGACCGAGGCCTCGCGCCGGGTCAAGAACTACTCGCTCGGCATGCGCCAGCGGCTCGGCATCGCCACGGCGCTGATCGGCGACCCCGAGGTGCTCATCCTCGACGAGCCCGCCAACGGCCTTGACCCGGCGGGCATCCGGTGGATGCGCGACCTCCTGCGCGGCTTCGCCGACCAGGGCGGGACCGTGCTCCTGTCCTCGCACCTCCTGCACGAGATCGAGGTCATCGCCGACGACCTGGTCGTCATCGGCCAGGGCCGGATCGTGGCCCAGGGCACCAAGGCCGAGCTGCTGGCCGCGGCCGGCACGTTGGTCCGCTCCACCGCGACCACCGAGCTCAGCCAGGCGCTCACCGCCTCCGGCGTCACCGTCAGCCGGTCCGGCCCCGACCTGCTCCGCGTGGACGCGGAGCCGGACCTCGTCGGCAAGGTGGCGCTCGCCGCCGGTGTCGCCCTCACCGAGCTCCGCGCCGCCGACGGCGCCGGGCTCGAGGAGATGTTCCTCGACCTGACCGCAGACACAGCTCGCGAAGGAGTTGCCGCATGACCACGTTGACCGCCACACCTGAGGTGGCTGCCGTCGCCGGGCCCGGCCGCGAGACGCCGGCCCGGATCCCGTTCACCCGGGTCCTCCAGGTCGAGCTCATCAAGATGGTCGACACCCGGTCGGGCTTCTGGCTGATGATCGGCATCGCCGCCTCGGCGCTGATCGCCACGGGCGCCGTGATCGCGTTCGCCCCCGACGACCAGATCGTCTACGACAACTTCGGGGCGGCCATCGGCGTTCCGATGGTGTTCCTGCTGCCCGTGATGGCGATCCTCTCGGTCACCTCCGAGTGGAGCCAGCGCAGCGGCCTGACGACGTTCACCCTGGTCCCGCACCGGAACCGGGTGCTGGCCGCCAAGGCGATCGTCGCGATGGTCGTCGGCGCCGTGTCCATCGGCGTGGCGCTCGCGATCGGTGCCCTGGGCAACGTCATCGGAGCCGGCATCGCCGGCGTGGACCCGGTCTGGGACATCTCGCTGAGCCAGGCGCTCACCCTGACGTTCGCCAACGTGATGAACCTGATGATCGGTTTCATGCTCGGCGTCCTGATCCGCAACTCCCCCGGTGCCGTCGTGGGCTACTTCGTCTACGGGTTCGTGCTTCCGCCGCTGACGATGCTGCTCGCCGAGCTCAACGGCTGGTGGAAGGACGCCCAGCCGTGGCTGGACTTCAACTTCGCCCAGGGACCGTTGTACGACGGGCAGATGAACGGGACCGAATGGGCACACCTCGCGGTCTCGGGCTCGATCTGGCTGCTGCTGCCGCTGGCGGTCGGCCTCTACCTGGTCCGCCGGTCCGAGGTGAAGTAGGTCTGCTGCACCGACGACGACTGTGGCGCACGTCGCCCCCACCGGGGTGGCGTGCGCCACGGCGTCGTCCCGGCCGCCGCGTTACGGTCGAGCAATGCTCTCTCGGAAGTCGCTGGCGCGCGTCCTGGTCGTCCCCGTCCTCGCAGCGGCCGGCCTCGCCGTCGCAGCGCCCGCCCAGGCGTCGGTCACCGGGACCACCTCGGCCGCGGACTTCGTGCTGCAGAACAAGTGCCGCCAGCACCCGGTCGACTACGCCCTCGCGGTCACCCCGGAGACGACGCTGTGGCAGGTCAAGCTCACCCTGGTCCACCCCGGGGGGACCAGCTCCGAGGGCGTCGACCTGTCGTCGGTCGACGGCGACCCCACCAGCGGGACGGTGCACTTCCTCATCTGCGGGTCGGCCGACCCCGGCACCTACACGATCCGCACGACCGGCAGCTACCAGGTGGTCGCGCCGCTGGTGAACATCCCGGTCGCCGTCGCGGAGAGCACCTTCGAGGTGCGGCGGGCCGCGACCCGCACCAAGCTGAACAGCACGCACCTGGGCGACGACCGCTACCGGCTGGTCGCCAAGGTCAAGGACGAACGACGCAGCGGCTTCAAGCCGACCTCGAGCGCGGAGGTCGTGTTCCAGCGCCGGGTCGACGGCGCCTGGAAGGTCATCCGCGGGTCGCGAGCGATGACCGACCGAGGCGTCGCGACGGCGGTGGTGAACGGGTCCGCCGGAACCAGGGTCCGGGCCGTCACCAGGCCCGACGGCTACCTGGACGGTTCCACCTCCGGCCCGGTCAGGCTCGGTTCCTAGACCGGGGCCGGACCGAACCCGCGGATCTGCCGCGGAGCCGGCCGTGCGTGGCATATCGTTCCCCCGTCCATAGTCGAAGGCGTCTCTCCGGGATGACGCGAGATCTGACGGGGAACCGGAACGGATGTCGATCGACCTGCACCGCGCCGCGCGCCGCCACTCTGCCGTCGCCGTCCTGACCGCCCTGTGCCTGGTGGTCCCGGCGTTCCTCGGGCTCACGTCCGGCGCGACGGCGGCCGGCGGCTCGTCGGCGTACGACCGCGCGATCAACGAGAACACCTGCGACCTGCTCGGTCGGGCCTACACCAAGGGCGTCGGCTGCTCCCGCACCAGGTGCGTGGACGGAGCCCGGCTGTTCCGGAAGGTCTACGGCGCCGAGGCCTGTCAGCTCAAGGGGCAGGGCGAGTACGGCTTCGTCTCCACGATCGACTTCCGCACCTGCGCGGCCCTGGGCCGCCGCTGGATCCGCCAGGTCAACTTCTGCGCCTCCTACCCGGACCGCTCCGTCACGGCGGTGTACGACGCGCCGCAGTGCGTGGGCGCACGAAGCGTCTACGTCCGCAACACCGAGGCCGACGGCTACTACGACGAGTGCCTGACGCCCGCCCGGGTCAACGAGCTCGTGGGCTACGCCCGGACCGCCGGCTCCGACCTCACGGCCGAGGCCTCGCTGCGCTCGGGCGTCCAGTGCGAGCACCGGCCCGCAGCCAGCTACGTGGACGGCAGGTGCGTGCCCGACCCGGGCTCGGTCCCGGCCAAGGGCGGCGTCCTCATGGTCGGCGACTCGCTGACCTGGCGTGGCACCGACGAGCTCGGCAAGATGCGGCGGACGTTCACCCTGGACGGCGAGCCGGCGCGGCCGATCAGCGAGCTGCAGAAGCGCCTCGACTACTACGTCTCCGGCCACGGCCAGCCCACCGGCCTGATCATCGCGCTCGGCGCCGTCCCCCCGCCGGCCGGCTACGGGAAGTCCGACCTCGCCAGGACCGTCAAGACCGTGCCGGGCTCCACCAAGATCATGTTCGTGATGCCGTACGCCGCCCTGCCGAGCGGCAAGACCTCGCCGCGGACCACCAAGATCGGCGGCTGGATGAAGGCGATCGCCAGGTCCCGCGGCCGGGCCTGCGTCGCCGACTGGCCGTCGTTCGTGCGGTCCCACCGGAGCCTGCTCCAGGACGGGGTCCACGTGAAGAACCCGCAGGAGAAGAGCTGGGCGAAGTTCATGGCCCAGCAGTGGGGACGCTGCTAGCGGGGCCCGAGCACCCGGGACATTGGTCCCTTCCGCGAACCGCGTGCCATCGCCACCGTGTTGCCCATGACCATCCGGCCACGTGACCTGACCGACCTCTACCTCTCACCGGTCGCCATCGAGCTCGACCGGCGTCTGGACGAGCTCTCTCCCCTGCCGGTCGAGGAGCTCGAGCGCCGGGTCGCGCTGAGCACCGACCGCGAGGCGTACGGGCCCACGGCCCGCGCGGAGCTCTTCATGCAGAGCCTCTCCCACCTGATGCCGCTGCACGGGTGGGAGCTGGACTACGAGCCGCGCGGCGTCCGGGTGCGGCACGGCGACCACTCGCTGGTGCTCGGCGTCCCGGACTGCGTCCGGGAGTACGTCGGCCGCTGAGCTCAGTCAGGAGCCGGCGTGACCGAGGTCTGCCAGGCAGCCTGGGTGAACTCGCGCAGGTAGGTCACGGCGGCCTGGCCCGAGCCGGTCAGCACCGCTGACAGCACCAGGATCCCGTCCCTCAGCTGGGCGTTCTCGACCCACGGCAGCTCCGTGCGCACCCCGTCCACCTCGACCGTGAACACAGCTCGTTGGCTTCCGGGGTGCACCGGCTCCAGGATCTCCATGGCGGTCCGCTCAGCTCCGAGCGGAGGTGCCCTCGACGTAGTCCGAGTCGTGGCTCTTGACCCACGCCATCAGCTTGCGCAGCTCGCGTCCGGTCTGCTCGATCGGGTGCTGCTCGCCCTTCTCGCGGAAGGCCTTGAACTCGGGTGAGCCGGCGTCCTGGTCGGCGATGAACCGCTCGGCGAAGGAGCCGTTCTTGATGTCCTCGAGGACCGCCACCATGTTGGCCTTCACGTCAGGCGTGATGACCCGGGGTCCCGACACGTAGTCGCCGTACTCGGCGGTGTCGGACACCGACCAGCGCTGCTTGGCGATGCCGCCCTCGTACATGAGGTCGACGATCAGCTTGAGCTCGTGCAGGCACTCGAAGTAGGCCACCTCTGGCTGGTAGCCCGCCTCGGTGAGCACCTCGAAGCCGTACATGACCAGCTGGGAGGCACCGCCGCAGAGCACGGCCTGCTCGCCGAACAGGTCGGTCTCGGTCTCCTCGGTGAACGTCGTCCTGATGCCGCCGGCGCGCAGGCCGCCGATCGCCTTGGCGTAGGACAGCGCCAGCGGCCACGCGGACCCCGAGGCGTCCTTCTCGACAGCGACCAGGACGGGGACGCCACGGCCGTCGACGTACTCGCGACGGACCAGGTGACCGGGTCCCTTGGGGGCGACCATGAACACGTCGACGCCCTCGGGCGGGGTGATGTAGCCGAACCGGATGTTGAAGCCGTGGCCGAAGACGAGCGTGTCGCCGGGGGCGAGCGCGGGCTCGATCTCCTCGGCGTAGAGCTTCCGCTGGTGCTGGTCGGGCGCCAGGATCACGATGACGTCGGACTCCTCCGCGGCCTCCGCCGGGGTGACGACCCGCAGCCCCTCGGCCTCGGCCTTGGCACGGCTCGTGGAACCGGGCTGCAGCCCGACCCGGACGTCGACGCCCGAGTCGCGCAGGCTCAGCGCGTGGGCGTGGCCCTGGGAGCCGTAGCCGATCACCGCCACGTTCTTGCCCTGGATGAGGGCGAGGTCGGCGTCGTCGTCGTAGAACATCTCAGCCACTGAGGGCTCCTTCTGGTTGCGTTGCGTGGAGGACGTGCGAGGTTGCGAGACGGCTCCCAACCCTCCTGGAGCGGAAGGTGATGAGGGCCCTCCTCAACCGGCGCTGGGGATGGGGATCGGGACGGGGCGCAGGGAGCGCTCCGAGATCGAGCGGGGGCCGCGGCCGATCGCGACCATGCCGGACTGCACCAGCTCACGGATCCCGAAGGGCTCCATGATCCGCAGGAAGTCCGCGATCTTGCCGGCGTTGCCGGTCACCTGCACGGTGATGGCATCGGCCGCGACGTCGATGACCTTGGCACGGAAGAGCTGGACGGTGTCGAGCACCTGTCCGCGGTTGTCGGCGGTCGCGGACACCTTGACCAGGACGATCTGCCGGGTCACCGACGACTCGGGGTCGAGCTCGACGATCTTGATGACCTCGACCAGCTTGTTGAGCTGCTTGGTCACCTGCTCGAGCGGCGACTCCTCGACGTTGACCACGATCGTCATCCGGGACACGTCGGCCGATTCGGTCGGTCCGACCGCCAGCGACTCGATGTTGAAGCCGCGGCGGCTGAACAGGCCCGCGATCCGGGCCAGGACGCCGGGCTTGTCCTCCACGAGGACGCTCAGGGTGTGCCTGGACATGTCAGAGGTCGTCCTCGTCGAAGTCGGGCGCGAGGTCTCGCGCGTACTTGATGTCGTCGTTGCTGGTGCCGGCGGCGACCATCGGCCAGACCATGGCGTCGCGGTGCACCCGGAAGTCGACGACGACGGGGACGTCGTTGATCTCCATCGCCTTGGTGATGGTGGCGTCGACGTCCTCGGGGCTGTCGCAGGCCAGGCCCACGCAGCCGTAGGCCTCAGCGAGCTTGACGAAGTCGGGGATCCGCTTGGACTGGAGGTCGGTGTTGGAGTAGCGCGAGTTGTAGAACAGCGTCTGCCACTGCCGCACCATCCCGAGCGACTCGTTGTTGATGATCGCGACCTTGATCGGGATGTCGTTGATCGCGCAGGTGGCCAGCTCCTGGTTGGTCATCTGGAAGCAGCCGTCGCCGTCGATCGCCCAGACCGTCGAGCCGGGCATGCCGACCTTGGCGCCCATCGCCCCCGGCACCGCGAAGCCCATCGTCCCGAGCCCGCCGGAGTTGATCCAGGTGCGCGGCTTCTCGTAGCCGACGAACTGCGCGGCCCACATCTGGTGCTGTCCGACGCCCGCGGTGTAGATCGCGTCTGGGCCGGCGATCGCACCCAGGCGCTCGATGACGTACTGCGGCGCGAGGCTGTCGTCGGTCGTGTCGTAGCCGAGCGGGTACTTGCCCCGCACCCCCGCCAGGAACTGCACCCAGGCCTCGTAGTCGCCGGTGTTGCCGTTGTCCGCCTCGGCGCGCAGCGCGACGACCAGGTCGCTGATGACCTCGCGGGCGTCGCCCACGATCGGCACGTCGGCGTGCCGGTTCTTCCCGATCTCCGCCGGGTCGATGTCCGCGTGGATGACCTGGGCGCCCGGGGCGAACGAGTCGAGGTTGCCGGTGACCCGGTCGTCGAAGCGGGCGCCGAGGCTGATGATCAGGTCGCTCTTCTGGAGAGCGGCCACGGCGGCGACACTGCCGTGCATGCCCGGCATGCCGAGGTGCTGCGGGTGGCTGTCCGGGAACGCCCCGCGGGCCATCAGGGTGGTGATGACCGGCATCCCGGTGAGCTCGGCGAGTGCCAGCAGCTCCTTCGAGGCGGCGGCACGGATCGTGCCGCCCCCGACGTAGAGCACCGGACGGCGGGACTCGAGGATCAGCCGGGTCGCCTCCCGGATCTGCTTGGCGTGCGGTCGGGTCACAGGGCGGTAGCCGGGCAGGTGCAGCTCGGCCGGCCACTGGAACGTCGTGGTCGCCTGGAGCGCCGACTTCGCGACGTCGACCAGCACCGGGCCAGGGCGGCCGGTCGAGGCGATGTGGAAGGCCTCGGCGATCCGGCGCGGGATCTCGTCGGGGTCGGTCACCAGGAAGTTGTGCTTGGTGATCGGCATCGTGATGCCGCGGATGTCCGCCTCCTGGAAGGCGTCGGTGCCGATGGACGCGGCGCCGACCTGGCCGGTGACGGCCACCATCGGGACGGAGTCCATGTGGGCGTCGGCGATCGGGGTCACCAGGTTGGTCGCCCCCGGCCCGGACGTCGCCATGCACACGCCGACCCGGCCGGTGGCCGAGGCGTAGCCCTGGGCCGCGTGCCCGGCGCCCTGCTCGTGGCGCACCAGGATGTGCCGGATCGACGAGTCCATCAGCGGGTCGTAGGCCGGGAGGATGGCGCCGCCCGGGATGCCGAAGATGTGCTCGACGCCGGCCGCCTCCAACGAGGTGATCAGGCTCTGGGCCCCGGTGATCTCTTCGGTCATGGTTCTCGGTCTCCTGCGGTGTCGGCGTTCGTACTCATGAAAAAGCCCCTCTGTTGCCTGGCAACAACGAGGGGCGACGCGTCAGCGGGCGCTGTGTTGGCTAACGGGGGCCGACGCGTCAGTGACGTACGAGGAGGTGGTGCCGCATGGGAAGAACGGTAACGCACCGTCCCAGGATCCGGTATGGAGGTCTCGGCATTCGATCGGCTACTCGTAGCGGCCCTCCGGGGTGCAGACGCAGGCCTTGTTGCCGTGCCGGTCCGCGAGCACCCAGAACGCGGGCGCGTACTCGTCGGTGACGAGCGTGCCTCCAGCGGCGAGGGCAGCGTCGATCCGCGCCTGCGCGGCCTCGATCGGCACGATCACGTCGTAGTGGAACCGCTGCTGGACCTCCCCCGAGGCGCCCGCAGACTCCTGGAACCACAGCGCGGTACGCCGGCCGCCCGGGTCCTCCACCTGGTGGCCGTTGTGAACGACCTCGTAGCCGAGGACCGCGGCCCAGAAGTCCCGCACGTCCTCGGCGGCGGGCACGTCGAGCCCGACCTCGAGCGCGATGATCTCGCTCGGCGCCGCCTCGACTCCCAGGTCGGCGGCGATCTCGCTGATCCGCCGGGCCAGGTCGAGGTCCCGGCTGGTGACGCCGCCGACGTCGTGGCTGACC
>NZ_JAEMSS010000055.1:16805-23992 GCF_016462705.1 Nocardioides sp.
GGGTAGGACAGGTCGAGGTCGGGGTGGTGGTCGGCCTCGTCGGCCGCGGCGCCGATCCGGTCGGCCAGCTCGAGACCCGTGGCGAAGCTGCCCGTCCGGAACCTCGCGTGCAGGACTCCGAGCAGCCAGCGCCAGTCGTCGACCCCGCTGTCGCGGACGGCCGGGTATCCGATGATCGTCGTGGGGTCCGGCTCGGTCACGGCAGCACCTTCTGTCCGATGGGTCCAGGGTTGGTGGCGATCTCCCAGCGGTACCCGTCCGGGTCGCCGAAGTAGCCGGTGTAGCCGCCCCACTCACGCTCGACCGCCTCGGTGACCGGGTCCGCGCCGGCGGTCCGGGCGCGCTCGAGGATCTCGTCGACCTCGGCCTCCGTCGCCACGTTGTGGGAGATGGTGAACGGCGGGACGCCATCACCCTCGGCGATCCGTCCCACCTCGGCCTCGAAGTGCTCGCGGTCCCACAGCGAGAGCACGAGCTTGTCGCCCGCCATCAGCATCACGACGTCGCCCTCGACCTCGAGGTCCGCGGTCCAGCCGAGCCCGTCGAGGTAGAACCGCCGGCTGGTCTCGAGGTCGCGCACCGCCAGGGTCAGGAAGCTGATCCGTTGGTCCATCACCCCAGTCTTGCCCTGACCTCCGACAGCGCAAGCCGCTGCCGGCCCTCCTGGTCGAAGTTGTCCGGCTGCAGCCAGGTCTGCAGCGCCAGCCGGACCGCCGGCCACTCGGCGTCAGTGACCGAGAACCAGTCGGTGTCGCGGCTGCGGCCCTGGGTGACCATGTGGTTGCGGAACCGGCCCTCGTAGGTGAACCCGAGCCGCAGCGCCGCCTGCCGGGACGGCTCGTTGAGGGAGTCGCACTTCCACTCGAACCGCCGGTAGCCGAGGCCGTCGAAGAGGTAGCGCATCAGCAGGTACGTCGCCTCCGTCGTCGCGGGGGTGCGCTGCAGCGAGCGGGCGTAGACCACCGCGGCGACCTCCCCCTGCCCGCGCCCGGGGTCGATCCGGTAGAGCGAGGTCAGCCCGGCCGGCTCGCCACCCAGCGGGAGGACGGCCCAGGTCAGGTTGTCGCTGGACTCCGCCCAGTCGTCGACCAGGTCCGCGAGCGCGCCCTCGGTCGCGGGGACCGGGTTGGGGCGGTAGGTCCACAGCCCGCCGTTCTCGGGTCCGCAGAGCGAGGCGAACAGGGCCGGGACGTGGGTGACCGACACCGGCTGGAGCGCCACGTGGCGGCCCATCAGCCCGATCCGGGCGGGACGGTCGCGCGGCTGCCACCCCGGGACGACGTCGCCCACCGGTTGGCCGAACTCGTTGATCTCGGGCACATCAGCACCGTACGACCCCGCGGGCCCCCTACGCTCGCGCCCATGCACCGCGCTCGGGCCTGGCACGCGGTGACCGGCGTCGTGGCGATCGCCGCCCTGGTGCTCCAGCTGGTGCTCGTGATGCAGGGTGGCCGGGTGCTCGACGAGACCGACCAGCCCGGTCTCGGGGTGCGCCTGGCCAGGTTCGTCGCCTACTTCACCGTCCAGAGCAACGTGCTGGTCGCGCTCACCTCCGTCCACCTGGCCCGTGACCCCGCTCGCGACGGCCCGGCGTGGCGGGCCGTGCGCCTGGCGGCGGTCGTCGGGATCTCGGTCACCGGCGTCGTGCACTTCGTGCTGCTCCGGCCACTGCTCGACCTCGAGGGCGCCGACTACGCCGCGGACAAGCTGCTGCACATGGCGGTCCCGGTGCTGGCGGTCGCGGGGTGGGCGGTGTTCGGCCCGCGGCCACGGATCGACCTCCGGTCCGTCCGCCTCGCGCTGTGCTGGCCGCTGGCCTGGCTGGCCGTGACCCTGGTGGTCGGCGGGGCGTCGGGGTGGTACCCCTACCCGTTCCTGGACCACCGCGAGGACGAGGGCGTGGCCGGCGTCGTGGCCAGCAGCGCCGGGATCACGGTGTTCTTCCTGCTCCTGGTCTGGCTGGCCGGCCTCTATGACCGCCGTGCCAAGGTGGCGCCATGAGCATCGATCCCGACATCCCGCCGAGCGGCACCGGGTGTGCCGACTGCGAGGCCGCCGGCGGCTGGTGGGTGCACCTGCGCCGCTGCGCGCAATGTGGCCGCGTCGGCTGCTGCGACACCTCCCCCGCCCAGCACGCCACCGCGCACTTCCAGTCGTCCGGCCATCCCGTCGTGCAGAGCTTCGAGCCCGGCGAGGACTGGTTCTGGGACTACGAGAAGGAGAAGGGCGTGCTCGGCCCGGCGCTCGCACCGCCCACCAGCCGGCCCGACGACCAGACCGTCCCCGGTCCCGCGGATCGCGTGCCGGCGAACTGGCAGGACCTGATCCACTGACGGTGCCGCGGCGGCCGTCTGCGTCGGTTCAGTCACCCGAGGCGCTGAGTCACCACGCCGACCCCGTCCCGCACGGTCACGGTCGCGGAAGCGCCGTTGACCAGCGGCAGGAACGGCTGGGTGTGGCCGATGTCGGCGTCGAGCACCACCGGCACGTCGAGCGTCCCGAGCGCGTCGGCGACCGCCTCGTGCTGGCTCATCTTCTCGGCGTCAGGTGCGGCCGTCCTGCCGATCAGCACCCCGCTCGCGTGCTCGAACCACCCGCCCAGCCGGAGCCCGTGCAGGGCGCGCGCGGCGTCGTAGGCCCCGTGCTCGCAGACCTCGAGGTAGACCAGCAGCCCCTCGTCGGCGTGCTCGCGGCCGAACGCCGGCACGTCGGCGTACGGCGTCCCCGCCATCGGCGAGACCACCTCGACGCACCCGCCGATGAGCACCCCGCTGAGCTCGGCGTCGCCACCGCCGAGCACGGACCACGACGTGGCCCGGTCCAGCGTCATCTCGGTCACGCCCGGCTCGGCCACGTAGTCGTCCCACCCGTCGCGGGTCCGCCCCGGGCTCGTCTGCGACACCGCGCCGGTGGCGGTGGCCAGGTCCAGCCAGTGCGCCAGCCCCTCCGGGGCGGCGTACGCCGTGTCCGCGAGGTTCCAGCCGTGCAGGGTCGCCCAGCCCGAGCGGAGGGTCAGCGGCAGCAGCACCGAGCAGATGTCGCTCCAGCCGACCAGCCACGTGGGATCGAGGTCGCGCAGCGCGTCCCAGTCGACCTGGTCGAGCAGGTCGATGGCGGTCTCGCCGCCCCAGGGCGGGACGACTGCCGCGATGTCAGGGTCGCTGAGGAACGCGACCAGCTCGGCGGCGCGCTGCTCCTTCGGCGCCGAGACGACCTTGTCGTCACCCATGCACTCGCCCACGACCACGTCGTAGCCGCGCTCGCGCAGCGAGGCGATCGAGGCCTCGACCCGCGGGCGGAGCCGGTCGCCGACGCCGCTGGACGGGGAGGTGACGGCGATCCGGTCGCCGGGCTCCAGTGGGCGGGGGAAGCGGGTCACCTGTCCGAGGGTGTCATCCCCACCAGCACGTCGCGAACGCTTTCGAGGCCGGACCGCACCTCGGCGAACGACGTCGACAGCGGCGAGAGGCCGATCCGCAGGCCGTGCGGGTCGCGGTAGTCGGGGATGACGTCCCGCTGCCACAGCGCGGCGGTGACCTCGCGCATCAGCGGGTGGTTGAGGGTGACGTGGCCCCCGCGGAGCTCCGGGTCGCGGGGCGAGGCGAGCTCGACCCCGAGCGGGGTGAGCAGCTCGTCGGCGACGTCGACGGCGTACGACGTGAGGGCGACCGACTTCGCGCGGACCGCGTCGATGCCGGCGTCCGCGACCAGCGCGAGCATGTCCTGGAGCGCCAGCATCCCCACGATCGCCGGGGTGCCGGACAGGAAGCGCCGGATGCCCTGGGCAGGCTCGTAGGAGGGACCCATGAGGAAGGGCTCGGCGGCGCCCATCCAGCCCTGGATCGGCTGGGTGAGCTCGTCCTGGAGCCGGCCGGCGACGTAGAGGAAGGCGGGCGACCCGGGGCCGCCGTTGAGGTACTTGTAGGTGCAGCCGACCGCCAGGTCGACCTCCCACTCCTCGAGCAGCACCGGCACCACACCGGCGGAGTGGCACAGGTCCCACAGCACCAGGGCCCCGGCGTCGTGGGCGATCCGCGTGATGGCGGGGACGTCGGCCAGCCAGGCGGAGCGGTAGGCGACGTGGTTGACCAGGACCAGGGCGGTCTGCGGACCGACGACCGCGGCGACCTGGTCGGGCGTCACCCCGGCTGTGGTGTCGACGTCGATCCAGCGCAGCGTCAGCCCGCACTCGTCGGCCACGCCGGCCGCGACGTAGCGGTCGGTCGGGAACTGGTCGCGGTCGAGCACGATCTCGGTGCGGCCGGGCCGGGCCGCCACCGCGGCGCGGATCAGCTTGTAGAGCAGGACGGTCGTCGAGTCCCCGACCGTCACGGTGCCCGGGCCCGCACCCAGGCAGGCCGAGGCGAGGTCGTCGCCGATCACCCGGGGCAGCTCCAGCCAGGCCTCGTCCCAGCCCCGGATCAGCCGGCCGCCCCACTCCTGCTCGACGAACGCCGTCAGCCGCGGACCCGTCACACGCAGGGGCCGGCCCAGGGAGTTGCCGTCGAAGTACACGAGGGGCGACTCCGCGCCGACGAACCGGTCCCGATAGCCGCCCAGCAGGTCGCCCGCGTCGAGGTCCGCGGCGGCAGGGTCCACAGCGGCAGGATCCACAGTGGTCACTGGTAGCTCACGAACTGCACCCTAGGCCGCAGCCGGCGCACGTCGCCGGGCTTCATCAGCCTTCTGTCCTCGTCGTAGAACAGCTTGAAGCCCAGGAAGAACTGCCGGGGGCGGACCACCGTGTGGAAGGTGTTGCGCTTCTGCGCGGGCGTCCCGAAACCGTCGACGTGCTGGACCATGACCAGCCCGGTCCGCGGCTCGACGTCGCCGATGTCCTCGATCATGTCGGTGCGGAACTGGTGCAGGACGAACAGCTTCTGCGGCAGGTCCTCGATCCGCACCAGCTTCCTGAGCCAGTCCGACACCCGGTTGACCTCGGTGGCGCTGACCGAGCCGATCTTCTGGCCCGGGACGCCGCGCCGCCCCATCCGCCACTCGGGGTCGAGCGCCAGCCCGACGTAGGGGTCCTCGAGCGCCCACTTCCAGCGGCGGGCCACGGTGAGGAAGTGCTCCCGACCGGGCTGGATGTCCAGGAGGAGCAGCGCCCCGTGCCGGTGGGCCGCGTCGATGTAGCGCTGGACGTCGGCCCGCGCGATGTCGTGGTTGAAGTCGCGGTCCTTGCCCGGCTGGGCGTCGGCGACCGTGACGATCAGCTCGAAGACGATCTGGACCTCGCTGTCGGGTCGCTCGAACGGCGCCGCCGCCTCGCGCAGCCGCTTCACCATCCGGTCCGGGGACCGCTCACCCAGCACCCCGAGCGCGCCGGTGTTGGCACTGCCGTAGTAGGCGACCAGGAACCGCCTGTCGCCGAAGATCTTCGTCCGGCCACCAGGCAGGGTCGCCTGCTCAGCGGGAGGCGGCTCGACCGGCTCGACCGGATCGCTCGGATCGGTCGGCGTCGGCGCCGGGGTGGTGGGGGTCCCGACGGGCTCCACCGGCGCCGGCGACTGGCTCGACCTGCCCGCCCCGTCGCCCTTCCCTGTGTCGGCGGCCACGCTGGACAGCGCCAGCATGCCGACGAACACGAGACCCAGCACGGCCATGACGGCCCAGGTGCGCTTCTCCATCGGCGAGGAGCGTACGTGCTCCCGTCAGAGCGCGCCCTCGGCCAGGAGCCCGTCGAGCTTGGCGTAGCCGTCGTTGACGCCGGGCTCCATCGAGGTGAGCATGCCGTCGCGAGCCTCGAAGCCGTCGTAGAGCGAGTCCGCCCGGAGCAGGGTCCGCCCGTGGCCGAGGTCCTCGAACGTGAAGGTCTCCAGGCACACGGCGTCGGGGATGCCCTCGAAGGTGAAGGTCCAGACGATGCGGTCCTCGCGCACGGTGTGGAAGCAGCCGTGGAAGCCGTACCGGTCGCCACCGAACACGCCCTCGTAGCGCCAGCTGCCGCCGGTGCGCGCGTCCCACTGGTCGATCTCGAGGGTGCTGCCGTCCGGGCCCATCCACCGCACGACCAGCTCGGGGTCGGTGTGCGCCCGGAACAGCTGGGCAGGTGTGGCCGCGAACTCGCGGGTCATCCGGATCACCGGCAGGTCGGACGGAGCCTCGATCGTGGTCGTGCCGTCGCTCGTCGTGGTCGTGGATGTGGTCATGCCGTCTCTCCTTGCTCGGGATGGTGGTCGAGGTCGTGCTCGTCGTTCAGCTCGGCCAGGACGGCGTCCAGTCGCTGGTAGCGCGCCTCGGCCGCCCGGCGGTAGCGCTCGATCCACGCGGTCATCAGGTCGAGCACCTCCGCCTCGAGATGCACCGGGCGCCGCTGGGCGTCCCGCCCCCGGCTGACCAGCCCCGCGCCCTCGAGCACCTTGAGGTGCTTCGAGACCGCTTGGAGGGACACGTCGTAGGGCTCCGCCAGCGCACCCACGGTCGCGTCGCCCACGCTGAGCCGGGCCACCAGGTCGCGGCGGATCGGGTCGGCCAGGGCGGCGAACACCTGGGAGAGCTGGTCGGTCATCTCGTCCTCAACTGATTGGTTGAATACGAGGAGGATGGCAGCGTCGATCCAGCTTTGTCAACCATCTGGTTGACAACTGTCCGGCGGGTGGATGAGTCCCCTGATATCCGGGGACCCCTGCACTTCTGGGCCAAGATCTCGGTGCAGAAGCGCGGGAGTCACCGGAGATCAGGGGACCCCTCCCCCGGGGGTCAGCCGGTGACGGCGCCGTGGGCCGCGGACTGCACCATCGCGGCGTACTTGCCGAGGACCCCGCGCGTGTACTTGGGCGGGTTGGGCGTCCAGCCGTCGGTGCGGGCCGCGAGCTCGTCCGCGTCGACGTCGAGCTCGAGCGTGCGGTTGAGGACGTCGAGCGTGATCTGGTCGCCGTCCCGGACGAACGCGATCGGGCCCGCGTCGACGGCCTCGGGGGCGACGTGACCCACGCACAGACCCGTCGTACCTCCGGAGAAGCGCCCGTCGGTCAGCAGCAGGACGTCCTTGCCGAGGCCGGCCCCCTTGATCGCGCCGGTGATCGCGAGCATCTCGCGCATGCCCGGCCCGCCCTTGGGTCCCTCGTAGCGGATGACCACCACGTCGCCCGCGACGATCCGGCCGTCGGCGAGCGCGTCCATGGCGGCCCGCTCGCCGTCGAAGACCCGCGCCGTGCCGGTGAAGACCGAGTCGTCGAAGCCGG
>NZ_JAEMSS010000056.1 GCF_016462705.1 Nocardioides sp.
CCTCCCGTCCCGCCCAGGGTGGTCAGCGTGGCGGCCCGAAGGGCTCCGCGCCCCGCAGCGGTGGCAAGCCGCCTGCTCGGTCCGGTGGCAAGCCTCCGGCGCGGTCCGGTGGGCCGTCGAGCGGGAAGCCCGTGCGCGACGGCGGCAAGCCCGCCCGCGACGGTGCCGGCCGCTCGTCCGGACCCCGGCGAACCGACCGCAACGACCGCGGCGACCGGCCGGCCCGCTCCGGCGACTGGAAGCGGTCCCGCGACGACCAGGGTCCGCGCACCAAGGACCAGCAGGAGTACGACGGCCCCGACCTGCCCGAGGACGTCACCGGAGCCGAGCTCGACCGTTCGGTGTCGTCCCAGCTCAAGGGCCTGCCGGAGAAGCTCGCGTCCCGGGTTGCTCGCCACCTGGCCGCCGCCGGCCTGCTCATCGACGAGGACCCCGAGACCGCCTACCGGCACACCCTGGCCGCCCGGGCCCGCGCGCCCCGGCTGGCCGTCGTCCGGGAGGCGGCCGGCGAGGCGGCGTACGCGTCCGGCCACTACGCCGAGGCGCTGGCCGACCTGCGCGCCGCGAAGCGGATGAACGGCGTGACCGCCTACCTGCCGATGATGGCCGACTGCCACCGCGCGCTCGGCCAGCCCGAGCAGGCGATCAAGCTCGCGAAGAGCCCTTCCGTGGCCGGGTTCCCGGCGGCGGCGAAGGCGGAGATGACCATCGTCGAGGCCGGTGCCCGGCGGGACATGGGCCAGCTGGACGCCGCGCTGCGCACCCTGGAGCTGGCGCCGCTCACCTCCAAGTCGCGCGAGTCGTGGGTCGTGCGGCTGCGCTACGCCTACGCGGACACGCTCGAGGCGGCCGGCCGGGAGGCGGACGCCCTGGCGTGGTTCCACCGCACCGACGCGATCGACGGTGAGCAGCTCACCGACGCCGCCGACCGGGCCGAGGCGCTCGAGAAGCGGATGAACGACTGACCCCTCTGGCGGCGGTGGCCGGCTCGCTCCGGCTCCCTTCGGGTCAGCGGCTGAGGATGGTCACGACGGCCGGGGAGCCGGCGAACTGCGTGGCCCACTGGAGCCCGTCGCGGTAGGCGACCCGGATCCGTTCGATGCTGACCGTCCCCGGCTGCTCGGCGCTCACCTCGAGGACGACCTCGTCGCCGGCGGTCATCGTCACTCCCTCGGTGCCGACGAGCTCGGAGCAGAACAGGTCCGGCTCGCTGGTCACGCCGACCGACCCGCCCCGGCACAGGTGCGGGGTGATCGTCACCGGGACCGTCGACTCCGCGAAGACCTTGATGCCGCGGACCTCCAGGGTCCGGTCGAAGCCGGCGTCCGCCTGGAACACGCCGACGTAGACCGGCTGTCCCACCGGCGTGGAGGCCGCCACCCGGGCGTCGGAGGTCGGCAGGTCGTCGGGATGGGTCGCGACGTAGCCGACCGTCGTGGCGACGACCGCGAGTCCGGCGAGCGCCGCCACCCGCACCAGCCACGGCGAGCGTCGGCGCACCCGGAGACGGTCCGGCAGCGCGTCGTCCCCGTGTGCGCCGGAGGTGTCCGACGTCATGCGGGCCACGGTAGTGGGGGGTGGCCCCGGCGCGTGCCGTCTTGACCTCGCCGGGTGCCGGAGGTTTCACTTCCAGGCAGCACCCTGCCGTCTCGGGCGAGAGGAGGCACCATGCTGCGGTTCTCCGGGGCAGGCGTCAGCGACGTCGGTCTGGTCCGCGCGTCCAACGAGGACTCCGGCTTCGTGGCGCCCTACGTCGCGCTCGTCGCCGACGGCGTCGGGGGAGCGGCCGCCGGTGAGATCGCCTCGGCCACCGCGGCGTACGCCGTGGCGGCGATCGCCCTGCAGCGACCGGGGGTCGACGCCGTACGGGTGGTGACCGAGGCGTTCGCCGCCGCTCGCGACAACGTCCGGCTCGGGGTGCAGCGGGACCTCAACAGGCTCGGGATGGCGACGACCCTCACCGTGGTGGTCACCGACGGCCGCACCGTGGTGCTGGGCCACGTGGGGGACTCGCGGGCCTACCTCCTGCGGGCCGGAGAGCTGCGGCAGATCACGACCGACCACACCTACGTCCAGCACCTGGTGGAGACCGGGCGGCTGTCGGACCAGGAGCGGGCCACGCACCCCTGGCGCAACGTCGTGCTGCGCTCGGTGGACGGCGACCCCGAGGGGTCGGGGCTCGACACCACGCGTCTCGACGTGCGGATCGGGGACCGCCTGATGCTCTGCAGCGACGGTCTCACCGACCTCGTCGACGACGCCCGGATCGCCGCGGTGCTGCGTGCGCAGGACCCCGAGGAGGCGGCGGCCGAGCTGACCGCGGCGGCGCTGGGCGCCGGGGGCAAGGACAACGTCACCTGCGTGGTCGTGGACGTGATCGACGGGCCGCGGGTGGTCGGCGACGGGCGGCTGCTCGGCGCGGTCTCCGACCCGCGCAACGTCGTCGACGCAGCCGCCATCCGACTCGCCTGACGTGCCAGACTCCTCCCCGTGAGGAACGTCGAGCGTCCTGCCCTCGAGGGCACCGTCGCCGTCCGCGACGGGCGCCGGTTGAGCTTCGCCGAGTACGGCTCTCCGCGGGGCGCTGCGATCGTGTGGATGCACGGTACGCCGGGGGCTCGCCGGCAGATCCCGCTCGAGGTGCGTGCCTCCGCGCTGGCCAACGACGTGCGGATCATCGGCATCGACCGACCGGGCATCGGGTCGTCGACCCCGCACCTCTACGACAGCATCAGCGACTGGACCGGCGACCTCGAGCTGCTGATGGACGCCTTGGCGATCGACACGTGTCGGCTCATCGGCCTGTCCGGCGGCGGTCCCTACGTCCTCGCGGCCGGCGCCAACCTGCCCCACCGGGTGCACGGCGTCGGCGTCCTCGGCGGTGTGGCACCGACGACCGGCCCGGACGCCGCCGACGGCGGGATCATCCAGCTCGCGGTGCACCTGGCGCCGTTGCTCCGGGTCGCCCGGGTGCCCCTCGGCATCGCGCTCACCCAGGCGATCCGGCTGGTGAAGCCGTTCGCGGGCACCGGCCTCGATCTGTACGCGGCGTTCCAGCCGCCGGGCGACAAGAACCTGCTGTCCCGGCCGGAGTTCAAGGCGATGTTCCTCGACGACCTCTTGAACGGCAGCCGGTTCCAGACCTCCGCGCCGATCAACGACCTGCTGCTGTTCACCCGGCACTGGGGGTTCAGCCCGGCGGACGTCTCCGTCCCGGTGCGCTGGTGGCACGGCGACGACGACCACATCGTCCCCTTCCGGCACGGTGAGCACGTGGTCGGCCTGCTCCCGGACGCCACGCTCACCACGATCGACGGCGAGAGCCACCTCGGTGGGCTGGGCATCGCCGAGGACGTCATCTCGACGCTGATGGAGCTGGGGCCGCGGCGTACCCGCGCCAGAGCCGCCAAGCGCCGTGAGATACCCAGCGGGTAGGCGAGACGCACGACGGCTCCGAGCAACGGACGCTCGAATACGCGAGCGGAGCGAGCGCGCCCGCGAGGCCGAAGCTCGCGGGGTATCCAGCCGGCCAACCACTGGTGCTCACGGGCCCCATGGGTCACAATGGGGGACACAACTACAGGCGTGTCATTACGGGACCCGTCATCTCATGGAGAAGTCGCTGGGGAAGGCGCACTTCGCGACCTTGAGGTGAAGGAGATCGACGTGACCGCGAACCGACTGACTGGCGACGTCCGAGCGGCCGAGCGCAGCACGCGTGGCGTGCTCTTCATCCACTCGGCGCCGTCCGCGCTGTGCCCCCACGTCGAGTGGGCCGTGGGCGGCGTCCTCGACGCGCCCGTGCACGCCCAGTGGATCCCCCAGGCGGCCCAGGCGGGCACCTACCGCACGGAGCTGTCCTGGGCCGGCCAGCCCGGCACCGCGGCCGCCATCGCCTCCGCCCTGCGCGGCTGGAACCACCTGCGCTTCGAGGTCACCGAGGACCCGACCCCCGGCAGCGAGGGCACCCGCTTCTCCTACACCCCCGAGCTCGGGGTCTTCCACGCCGTGACCGGCGTACACGGCGACATCCTGATCCCCGAGGACCGGCTCAAGGCCGCGGTGGTCAAGGCCGCGCTGGGCGACACCACGCTCCTCAGCGAGATCGACAAGCTGCTCGGCAAGCCCTGGGACGACGAGCTGGAGACCTTCCGGCACGCCGGCGAGGGCGCGCCGGTGCGCTGGCTGCACCAGGTCGTCTGAAGGGTCGTCTGGCCGGCAGTTGACTCAGCGTGGCTTCCGCAGCCGGAAGCTCACCGGGTCCAGGCTCCCGGCGGTGTTCTCGTTGTTGTCCTGCACCGACACGACGGCCTCGAGCCGGTAGCGGCCGGGCTTCGTCTTGGACCGGCACAGCCGGAACGTCGCGGTGCCCTGCTCCGGGTTGGCGCCCTCGGTGAGGTAGCCGAACCAGACCACCCGTCCGCCGGGACCGACCAGGCTGACGTTGAGGTCCCACAGGCCCTGCTCGGGCACGGTGACGGCGTAGGTGTAGGGGTAGTTGCGGCACGACCGCTTCAGCACGCCGTTCTCGACGCTCACGGACCCCCACTCGGGCTTGCTCTCCACCGCGGCGGCTGTACCGGCCGGCAGCAGCGTGCCCGCGACCACCGCGACCAGGCCGATCAGCCCGATCCGGGTCCTCGCGCGTCGTTCTCGTCGGTCTCTCACTCGCATCTCCCTCGTCACAGGAGCAACGAGGGAAGTCCCGCGCCGCTAGGGGCAGGCGCACGTGACCATGCCCACGCCGCCGCGGCGGGCGGCGTCATCGCCGCGCGCGCAGCCGGAACTTGGTCACGGGCAGCCAGCCGCTGACGTAGTCGTCGCCGCTCGAGTCCTGGACGGAGAGGAGGGCACGGATCCTGAAGACGCCGGGGCGTGTCGACGGCCGGCAGATCCGGAACCTGTCCACGCCCGCGGCGGGGTCGGTCCCGATGGCCATGGCCCCCGATCCCAGGGGGGTGCCGCCCGGACCGATGAGGAACGTCTCCAACGCCCAGTCGCCCTGGGGCGGGGTGAGCTGGTAGCGGTACGCGTAGTTGCGGCACCTGCGCTTGAGCACCCCGTTGTCCGCGGAGGTACTGCCCCACTCGGGATGCACCTCGGGCGCGGTCTCCATGGCGCGGGCCGGCGGCGCCAGGCCGACGCCGCCCACGAGCAGGCTCACCACGAGGGCCAGTGCGGCTCCGCGCGCGGTGTGGGACATGGGGCCTCCCTGTGACCGACGTCTCTCGGTCCAACGAGGGGCATCCCTCTCAGTTACGACCCAGCGACGGCTTACGCGGTCTCGAGACGGGCGCAGAGCGCCCTCCTCGACCACCGCCTTCGCTTGCTCGCTGCGCTCGCGTCGCTCATAGCGGGATGTTCCCGTGGTCGCCCTTGCGGACGCCGACGGTCTGGACGGCGTCGTCGATCGCGCGGGCGATCGCCGACCGGGTGGCGCTGGGCTCCACGATCTCGTCGACGACGCCGATCTCGACGGCCCGCTCGACGCCCCCGGCGAGGCGCTCGTGCTCGGCGGCCAGCTCGGCCTCGACCTTCGGGCGGATCTCGGGGGAGACGTCGGAGAGCTTGCGGCGGTGCAGGATGCGCACCGCGGCGACGGCGCCCATGACGGCGACCTCGGCCCCCGGCCAGGCGAACACCTTCGTGGCGCCGAGGGAGCGCGCGTTCATGGCGATGTAGGCGCCGCCGTACGTCTTCCGGGTCACCAGCGTGACCCGCGGGACCACGCACTCACCGAACGCGTGCAGCAGCTTCGCGCCGCGGCGGACCACGCCGTCCCACTCCTGGCCGACGCCGGGCAGGTAGCCGGGCACGTCGACGAGCACGACCAGCGGGACGCCGAACGCGTCGCACATCCGGACGAAGCGGGAGGCCTTCTCGGCGGACAGCGAGTCGAGGCAGCCGCCGAGACGCAGCGGGTTGTTGGCGACCACGCCGACGGTGCGGCCGCCGAACCGACCGAGGGCGGTGACGATGTTGGGCGCCCACTTCGCGTGGATCTCCTGCATCGTGCCCTCGTCGAGGACCGCCTCGACGAGCGGGTGCACGTCGTAGGCGCGCTTCTTGGACTCCGGCAGGATCGCGCCGAGATCGATGTCGGTGACCTCGTCGACGCGGAGGCTGCCCTGCGCACCCAGCAGCGCCGTCACGGTACGGGCCCGGGCCAGCGCCTCCTGCTCGGTCTCGGTGAGGATGTGCACGACGCCGGACCGTCGCCCGTGCGGCTCGGGCCCGCCGAGCCGCAGCATGTCGACGTCCTCGCCGGTGACCGAGCGGACGACGTCCGGACCGGTCACGAAGATCCGGCCCTCGGGTCCGAGGATGACGATGTCGGTGAGGGCGGGGCCGTAGGCCGCGCCGCCGGCGGCCGGGCCGAGGACGACGGAGACCTGGGGGATCTTGCCCGAGGCCTGGGTCATCGCCTGGAAGATCCTGCCCACGGCGTGCAGGGAGAGCACGCCCTCGGCCAGCCGCGCGCCGCCGGAGTGCCACAGCCCGATGATCGGGACACCGTCGGTCATCGCCCGGTGGTAGGCGTCGACCACCACCCGGCAGCCGACGTCGCCCATGGCGCCGCCCATGACGGTGGCGTCGGAGCAGAACGCCACGACGGGCGAGCCCTCGATCTTGCCGACCGCGGCGAGCATGCCCGAGTCGTCGTCCGGGGTGATCAGCTCGAGCGTGCCCTCGTCGACCAGCGCGGCCAGGCGCTTGACCGGGTGGCGCGGGTCCTCCTCGCGGGGGACCTTCGGCTTGGCCGGGGGTGCGGCCGTGGTCGTCATTCAGCGGCTCCCGAAGGCGACCGCGACGTTGGCGCCGCCGAACCCGAAGGAGTTGTTGAGGGCCGCGATGTCGCCCACCGGCAGGTCGCGGGCCTTGGTGGCGATGTCGAGGTCCACCTCGGGGTCCTGGTTGTCCAGGTTGATCGTCGGCGGGACCGTGCGGGTCTCGATCGCCTTGACCACCGCGACCGCCTCGAGCGCGCCCGCACCACCGAGCAGGTGCCCGGTCATCGACTTGGTGCTGGTGACGACGACCTGGCCCACGTGCGCGCCCAGGGTGGCGTGCAGCATCAGGCCCTCGGCGATGTCGCCCTGCGGGGTCGAGGTGGCGTGCGCGTTGACGTGGAAGATCGAGTCGGGACCGATCTCGGCCTCGGCGAGGGCGCGCAGGATCGCGCGTGAGCCACCGCGGCCGGCGGGGTCGGGCTGGGCGATGTCGTGGGCGTCGGCGGTGATCCCGGCGCCGAGCACCTCGGCATAGATCCGCGCCCCGCGGGCCAGCGCGTGCTCCTCGGACTCGAGGACCAGGACGCCGGCACCCTCACCGAGGACGAACCCGTCGCGGTCGACGTCCCACGGACGCGAGACCGTCGTGGGATCGCCACCGTCCTCCCCGGACGTCTTCTTCGACAGCGCCATCATGTTGGCGAACGCCGCCATCGGGAGGGGGTGGATGGCCGCCTCCGTGCCGCCGGCCACGACGACGTCGGCCCGGCCGAGCCGGATCTGGTCGATGGCCAGCGCGATCGCCTCGTTGCCCGACGCACACGCGGAGACCGGCGTGTTCACGGCTGCCCGCGCCCCGACGTACAGGCTGATCTGCGCGGCGGGGGCGTTGGGCATCAGCATCGGGACGGCGAGGGGGGAGACCCGGCGAGGACCCTTCTCCTTCAGCGCGTCGTAGTTGTCGAGCAGGGTCGTCACGCCGCCGATGCCGGAGGCCATCGCCACGCCGACCCGCTCGCTCTCCAGCTGGTCCTGCACCTCCGCCAGGCCCGCGTCCGCCCAGGCCTCCATGGCCGCGACCATGGCGAACTGGGAGGAGCGGTCCAGACGGCGGGCCTTGACCCGTTCGAGCACCTCGCTGGGCTCCACGGCGATGCGGCCGGCGATCCGGACCGGCATCTCCGCGGCCCAGTCGTCGTCCAGGTAGCGGACGCCCGAGCGGCCGTTGACGAGGGCGTCCCAGGTCGAGGGGACGTCACCGCCGACCGGGCTGGTCGTGCCCAGTCCGGTGACGACGACACGGGTGCGTTTCATGGTGGTGCCTCCTGGCGTGACGAGGGGAGCAGGTTGGCCGTCCCCTTGGAGCAGCGCGCGATCGGTCCGGGTCGGTCAGCCCTGGGCGCGCTCGATGAAGGCGACGGCGTCGCCGACGGTCTTGAGGTTCTTCACCTCGTCATCGGGGATGGACACGCCGAACTTCTCCTCGGCGGCGACGACGACCTCGACCATCGACAGCGAGTCCACGTCGAGGTCGTCGACGAAGGACTTGTCGAGCTGGACGTCGTCGGCGTCGATGCCGGCGACCTCGTTGACGATCTCGGCGAGGTCGGCGCGGATCTCCTCGGTGGTTGCCACAGGTGGTGTCCCTTCAGGTTGGGTGCAGCGGGTTGTTATCGGGGGCTTGCGGTGGAAACAGGTGGGCCTAGGGGACGGTGACGACCTGCGCGGCGTACGCGAGGCCGGCGCCGAAGGCGATCAGCAGGGCGGTGTCCCCGGACCTGGCGTCGCCCTCGGCGATCATCCGGTCGAGGGCGAGCGGGATGGAGGCGGCGGAGGTGTTGCCCTGCTCGGCGATGTCGCGGGCGATCCTGACGGTGTCGGGAAGCTTCATCGCGCGGGCCATCGCGTCGATGATCCGCATGTTGGCCTGGTGGGGGACGAAGCAGTCCAGCTCGTCCACGGTGATGCCCGCGCGGTCGAGCGCCTGCTGGCCGATCTTGGCCATCGCGTAGGACGCCCAGCGGAAGACCGGGTTGCCCTGCATGACCAGGTGCGGCATGACGGGCTGGTCGGAGGCCAGCACGTCGCGCCAGTCCTCGCGCTGCCTGATCAGGTCGAACTGCTCGCCGTCCGAGCCCCACACCACCGGACCGATGCCCGGGGCGTCGCTCGGCCCGACCACGGCAGCGCCCGCGCCGTCGGCGAAGATGAACGCGGTGCCGCGGTCGCCGACGTCGGTGAGGTCGGAGAGCCGCTCCACCCCGATCACCAGGACGTGGCCGGCGCTCCCGCCGCGGACCATGTCGCTGGCGAGCGCGACCCCGTGGCAGAACCCGGCGCAGGCGGCGGAGATGTCGAACGCCGCCGCCTGGTCGGTCCCCAGCTCGTGCGCGATCGCCGTGGCGACGGCGGGAGTCTGCAGCATGTGCGTGACCGTGGCGACCACGACGGCGTCGATCTGCCGGGCGTCCACACCGGCGTGCTCGAGCGCGCTACGGGCGGCCGCGACGCTCATGACCTGCACGGTCTCCTCGGCGGTCGCCCAGCGGCGCTGCTTGATCCCGGACCGCTGCTGGATCCACTCGTCGCTGGAGTCGATGGCCTCGACGACCTCGGAGTTGGGGATCACCCGGGACGGGCGGTAGGCGCCGATGCCGAGGATGGCCGCGTGGGTGGCGCCCGTGGCGGTGTTGAGCGTGCTGGTGGGCGTCGTGGTCATCAGTGGGTCGCCCCCTCGGGGTGCAGGCGGACCAGGGGCTGACCGGGGGAGACCAGGTCGCCGTCCTCGACCAGCCACTCGACCACCTGGCCGCCGTGGTCGGAGATGACGCTGATCCGGTCGCGGGTGCTGGCCACGTCGCCCACCGGTGCGCCGGCGGCGAGGACCGACGCGTCGGCGGCCTCCTCCGAGATGTGGAAGGTGCCCTTGGACGGGGCGACGACCATCCGCCACGTCGGTGAGCTCTCCATCTCGGAGAACTCCCCGTGCTTGTCGCAGAAGGCGCGGGCGTCGTCGAGCTGGTCGGGACTCTTGAGGGCGAACGTCTCGACACCCTTCATCGCGCGCTTGGCGATCCCGGTGAGCGTGCCGGCCGGCGGCATCTCCAGGAAGCCGGTGACGCCCAGGTCGAGCATGGTGTCCATGGACAGGTCCCAGCGGACGGGGCTGGCGATCTGGCCCACCATGCGCTTCAGCACCTCGACACCGTTGTGCACGACGCGACCGTCCCGGTTGGAGATCACCCGGGTGCGAGGGTCGTGCACCGAGACCGAGCGGGCCAGCGAGGCCAGGTGCCCGACGGCGGGGGACATGTGCTCGGTGTGGAAGGCGCCGGCCACGCTCAGCGGCATCAGCCGGGCCTTCGCCGGAGGCTCCTCGGCGAACGCCGCCAGCTGCTCCATCGTCCCGGCCGCGACGATCTGGCCCGGGCCGTTGTCGTTGGCGGCGGTGAGGCCGTGCTTGTCGATCGCGGCGAGCACCTCGTCCCGGTCTCCACCGAGCACCGCGGTCATCCCGGTGGGGGTCGCCGCGGCCGCGCCCGCCATCGCCTTGCCGCGCTCCCGGACCAGGACCATCGCCTGCTCGGCGGTGATCACCCGCGCGCCCGCAGCTGCGGTCAGCTCGCCCACGCTGTGGCCGGCGACGGCGCCGACCTTGCCGAACGCGTCGGTCGGGTGCGGGAAGATCCCGAGCGCGGCGACCAGGCCGGTCGCGACGAGCAGCGGCTGCGCCACCTCGGTCGCGCGGATCTGGTCGGCGTCCGCGTCCGTGCCGTAGTGGATGAGGTCGATGTCGGCCACGGTCGAGAGCCACTCGAACCGGGCCCGGAACGTCTCGTCCTCGAGCCAGGGGGCGAGGAAGCCGGGGGACTGGGCGCCCTGACCGGGCGCGACGATGACCAACACGGGCTCCACTCTGCCCAACCCGACGGCCCGACTCTGCTCCGGCACCCACGAACCTGAGGCCTGGTTCTTTGGAGGGTTCCTACAAATTCCGTGCGAGGATGTCGACGTGCCCGCCCGCGCCTCCAGGACCTCGCCGAAGCCGCGGGGCGCGGCCGACGCGCTGCGCCGCTCGACCGGGGTGCTGAGCACCGCGGCGACCGCCCGGATGGACGCCGACCTGCCGTGGTTCAAGGAGCTCAGTGCCGAGGACCGGTCCTGGGTCGGGCTCATCGTGCAGGCCGGCGTCCGCGCGTTCGTCGACTGGTTCCGCGACGGTGCCGGGTCGCTCAGCGCCGAGGGCCAGGCACTCGCGTCGTCGGTGTTCGGGGCCGCCCCCCGGGCCCTGGCCGGGGTGATCACGCTGCAGCAGACCGTCGACCTGGTGAAGCTCTCCATCGAGGTCGTCGAGAGCAACATCGACGCGCTGCTCGACCCGGCGGACGTCCCCGAGGTGCGCACCGCGGTGGCCCGCTACGCACGTGAGGTGGCCTTCGCGACCGCCGAGGTCTATGCCCGGGCCGCGGAGGCCCGCGGCGCCTGGGACGCCCGGCTCGAGGCCCTCGTCGTCGACGCGGTGCTCCGGGCCGAGGCCGACGAGACGGTGCTGTCGCGGGCGAGCGCGCTCGGCTGGGTCGGTCGCGGCGGGGTGGCGGTCGTGCTGGGGCAGGCGCCGTCGCGGGGCGGCGGCACGGACCTGTTCGACGAGGTCCGTCGGGTCGCCCAGACCGCAGGGCTCGACGCGCTCTGCGCCGTCCAGGGCGAGCGGCTGGTGGTCATCCTCGGCGGCGTCGCCGACAGCCGGGCCGCCGCCACCCTGCTGCGGGACCTGTTCGGCGACGGGCCCGTGGTGGTCGGACCCGTGACCGACGACCTGGTCGGCGCGTCGGTCTCCGCCCGGGCGGCCGTCTCGGGGCATCGCGCGGCCGCCGGCTGGCCGGGCGCGCCCCGGCCGGTGCTGAGTGGCGAGCTGCTGCCCGAACGGGCGCTGGCCGGCGACGGTCATGCCCGGCGGCACCTCGTCGAGGAGATCTACCTGCCGCTGGTGCAGGCGCGGGGGGCACTGGCGGAGACGCTGAGCGCGTGGCTGCACACCGGTGCCTCGATCGAGGGAACCGCACGCGTGCTGTTCTGTCACGCCAACACCGTGCGTTACCGCCTGAAGCAGGTCTCCGAGCTCACCGGCCTGGACCCGCGTGACCCCCGGGACGCCTTCACGCTCGAGATCGCCTTGGTGCTGGGCCGCCAGTCGGGCCGGGACGAGTAGCCGTTCCTCCCATGCATGCAGCGGCGTGTCAAGGGGTACTGTCGCCCGGATCCCCGAGAAACCCGCTAGAAACAAGGGGATTCGCAATCAATTCGTGTCCGGTTGGTCTGCCGTTGGCCCGATCGATGTGGTTGGATCTTGAAGCACCGACGGAGGGACGGGGAACGAACCATGGTGGTGCAGCACCCGCTCGAGCATGAGGTCCAGTTCGTCACCCTTCACGGCCACCGGCGCGCGTTCGTCAAGGTCGGCTCCGGGCCGGCCCTCCTGCTGCTGCACGGACTCGGCTGCGACCACACGACGTGGGAGCCGGTGATCGACGCCCTGGCCCGGCGCTACACGGTGATCGCACCCGACCTGCTCGGCCACGGGATGTCGGCCAAGCCGCGCGCGGACTACAGCGTCGGCGGCTACGCCAACGGCATGCGCGACCTCATCACGGTCCTGGGCATCGACAAGGTCACCGTCGTCGGTCACAGCTTCGGTGGTGGCGTCGCGATGCAGTTCGCCTACCAGTTCCCCGAGCGCACCGAGCGGATGATCCTGGTGGCCTCGGGCGGCCTCGGACCGGAGGTCAGCGCCGCGATCCGGTCGGTGTCGACGCCCGGTTTCCACCAGGCGATGGGCCTGCTGACCCTGCCCGGCATCCGGCACGTCGGCAAGGCCGGGCTGAAGGCGCTGTCCCGCACCGGTCTCAAGGCCACCCGCGACCTCGACGAGGTGGCCGAGATCTACGACTCGTTCCGCGATCCCTACGCCCGCGCCGCCATCCGGCACGTCGTCAGCGCCGTGGTCGACTGGAAGGGCCAGATCGTCACCATGGCCGACCGCGCCTACCTCACCGAGGAGATGCCGATGGCGGTCATCTGGGGCCGCGACGACCGGGTCATCCCGGTGCGGCACGCCTCCAACGCCGCCGCGCTCGCGCCCAAGGCCCGGGTCGAGGTCATCCCCAACGCCGGCCACTTCCCGCACAAGGACCACCCGCAGCGCTTCGCCAAGATCGTGCACGAGTTCATCCGCTCGACCGAGCCGGCGACGTACTCGCGGGCCCGATTCCGCTCGCTGCTCAAGAACGGGCGCACCACCTCGCTCAGCCCGCTCCGCGCTGTGCGCTCGGACGCGAGCTAAGCGAACGCAACCACACGTCGCGAGCGCAGCGAGCCTGGCGAGCGCCAGCGAGCGCGCCCCGCGATCGGACCGTCGCCCACGGTGGACGGCGAAGCTCCGCGCAGCGGAGCAAGCGGTCCGTCGTGGGTGCCGGTCCGAAGCTCGCGGGGGTAGAAATTACGCGTCCCCGCCCTCCTGCTTGACGTCGGCCACCGCGGTGGGGTCGTCGATGCGGTACTGCGCGAACGCCTTCTCGACCTGGCTGCGGTCGATCTCGCCGGCGTCGGCGAGCGCCTGGAGCGCCTGGACCACGACCGACTGGGCGTCGATGTGGAAGAAACGGCGGGCGGCGGGCCGGGTGTCGGCGAAGCCGAAGCCGTCGGCGCCGAGGACCCGGTAGTCACCGGGGACCCAGCGGGCGATCTGCAGCGGCACCGCGCGCATCCAGTCGGACACCGCGACGAACGGGCCGGGTGACCCGGCGAGCCGGTCGGCGACGTACGCCGTGCGCGGGCTCTCGCCGGGGTGCAGGAGGTTCCACTCCTCGGCGGCCGTGGCGTTGCGGGCCAGCTCGTTCCACGACGTGACCGACCAGGTGTCCGCGGCGACGCCCCAGTCCTCGCGCAGGATGCGGGCGGCCTCCTCGACCCACGGGAAGCCGACGCCGGAGGCCATCAGGGTCACCTTCGGCCCGTCGCCCTCGGCGGACGCGACCTGGTGGATGCCACGGAGGATCCCCTCGACGTCGACCTCGGCGGGCTCCTTGGGCTGCGGGACCGGCTCGTTGTAGACGGTGAGGTAGAAGATGACGTCCTCGCCGTGCGGGTGCGCCTCGTTGCCGCCGTACATCCGGTCCAGGCCCGACTCCATGATGTGCGCGATCTCGTAGGCGAACGCCGGGTCGTAGTGCACGACCGCCGGGTTGGTCGCTGCCAGCAGCGGCGAGTGGCCGTCCGCGTGCTGCAGGCCCTCGCCGGTCAGGGTCGTGCGCCCGGCGGTGGCGCCGATCAGGAAACCGCGGGCCAGCTGGTCGGCCATCGCCCAGATCGAGTCGCCGGTCCGCTGGAACCCGAACATCGAGTAGAAGATGTAGAACGGGATCATGTGCTCGCCGTGCGTGGAGTACGCCGAGCCGGCGGCGGTCGCGGAGGCCATCGCGCCCGCCTCGGAGATGCCCTCGTGCAGCATCTGCCCCTGCGCGGACTCCTTGTAGGACAGCAGCAGCTTGCGGTCGACCGGCTCGTAGAGCTGTCCGGCCGGGTTGTAGACCTTGGCGCTCGGGAACATCGAGTCCATGCCGAACGTGCGGTACTCGTCCGGCGCGATCGGCACGATCCGCTGCCCGATGTCGGGGTCCTTCATCCAGTCCTTCAGCAGGCGGACCGTCGCCATGGTCGTGGCGATCTTGTTCTTGCCCGAGCCCTGCTTGAGCTCGTCGTACATCGACGAGCCGGGGAGGTTGAGCGGCTTGGCCCGGAGCACCCGCTTGGGGAGCGACCCGCCCAGCTGACGGCGGCGCTCCATCATGTAGTCGATCTCGGGGGAGTCCGCACCCGGGTGGAAGAACGGCGCGGTGCCGGAGGACTCGTAGGCCTCCTCGATGTCGCGGTCGCTCATCGGGAGGTAGAGCCGGTCGCGGAACTTCTTGAGGTCGTCGAGCTTGAGCTTCTTCATCTGGTGGGTGGCGTTGCGGCCCTCGAGCGCCTCGATCGTCCAGCCCTTGATGGTGTGCGCCAGGATCACGGTCGGCTGACCAGTGTGCTTGGCCGCGGCGTCGAAAGCGGCGTACACCTTGCGGTAGTCGTGGCCGCCACGCGGCAGCTTCTCGATCTGCCGGTCGCTCATGTGCTCGACCATCTTGCGCAGCCGGGGGTCGGCGCCGAAGAAGTGCTCGCGGTTGTAGGCGCCGTCCTCGACCGAGTAGGTCTGGAAGGCGCCGTCGGGCGTCTTGTTCATCTGGTTGACCAGCACGCCGTCGACGTCACGGGCGAGCAGCTCGTCCCACTCCCGGCCCCAGATCACCTTGATGACGTTCCAGCCGGCGCCGCGGAAGTTGGCCTCGAGCTCCTGGATGATCTTGCCGTTGCCGGTGACCGGTCCGTCGAGCTGCTGCAGGTTGCAGTTGATGATCCAGGTGAGGTTGTCGAGCTCCTCGCGGGCCGCGATCCGGATCGCCCCGAGCGACTCGGGCTCGGCCATCTCGCCGTCCCCGAGGAACGCGTAGACGGTCTGCTGCGAGGTGTCCTTGATGCCGCGGTTCTGCAGGTAGCGGTTGAACCGCGCCTGGTAGATCGAGTTGATGCCCGTGAGGCCCATGGAGACCGTCGGGAACTCCCAGAACTCCGGCATCAGCCGCGGGTGCGGGTACGACGACAGGCCCTTGCCGACGCCGTGCTGGACCTCCTGGCGGAACCGCAGCAGCTGCTCCTCGGTGAGCCGCCCCTCCAGGAACGCGCGGGCGTAGATGCCCGGCGAGCCGTGGCCCTGGATGTAGATCTGGTCGCCGCCGCCGGGGTGGTCCTTGCCGCGGAAGAAGTGGTTGAAGCCGACCTCGTAGAGGCTCGCCGCCGACTGGTACGTCGCGATGTGGCCGCCGACCTCCAGGCCGGGCCGGTTGGCGTCGGACACCATCACCGCGGCGTTCCACCTGATGAAGGCCCGGATCCGGCGCTCGATCTCCTCGTCACCGGGGAACCAGGGCTCGCGCTCGGGCGGGATCGTGTTGATGTAGTCGGTGCTGCGCAGGGCGGGCACGCCGACGTTCATCTCGCGGGCCCGCTCGAGCAGCCGGAGCATCACGTAGCGGGCCCGGTCGCGGCCCCGCTCGTCGATCAGCTGGTTGAACGAGTCGAGCCAGTCGGTGGTCTCGTCCGGGTCGATGTCGGGCAGCTGGGTCGGGAGTCCCTCGTGGATCACAGTCGGGACCGGGACGCTGCGCGTGGGGGAAGACGGGGTGGAAGGATCACTCACCCGTCCATCCTGTCACTCCCCGTGAAGGGCGACGACCTACCGACAAGTAGCCCGACCGGGTCCCTTCGAGGGGGTGTGACGGCAGGTCCGGCTTGCATGCGGGGTGGACTTCCGATGGACTATCGCCCAGATCCGCCCGGTCCGCGGGCGGGAGACCGAGTAGGGGGAACCGCAGTGAGCCAGACGGGCGCCGCGGCGAACGCGGCCGATCGCCTGGGACTCACGGCGGGCATGGTCGTCCAGGAGCTGGGCTGGGACAACGACACCGACGACGAGCTGCGCATCTCGATCGAGGACGCGATCGACGCCGACATGGTCGACGGTGACTACGGCAACGTCGTCGACGCGGTGCTGCTGTGGTGGCGTGACGAGGACGGCGACCTGGTCGACGGCCTCGTCGAGGCGCTCACCGACCTGGTGGGCGGCGGCTCCATCTGGCTGCTCACTCCCAAGGTCGGCCGGCCCAACTCGGTCGACCCGGCGGACATCTCCGAGGCGGCCCCGATCGCCGGCCTGGCGCAGACGACCACGGCCGCGGTGAGCAAGGACTGGGCGGCGACCCGGCTGATCGCCCCCAAGACCGTCTCCTGACCTCGACCACCTCGCGTGGCATCCTTCACACCGTGCTGCCCTCGGTGCTCGACAAGCTGACGACCCGCGCCTCGTCCGCCGGCTACGGACTGAAGGTCCTGGCCGGCTCGGGGATCATCCGGCCCTACTCGCCGGTCGCCCTGGCCAAGGCGGCCGCGCTGCTGAAGTCGTACGGGACCGGACCCGCCGGTGGGTTCCTCGCGATGGCGACCCTGGTGCCCCACAAGGTCTGGGTCGTGGACGAGCGAGGTGACCTCACCTTCAGCGAGGTCGACCGCCGGACCAACGCCCTGGCCCGCGCGCTGCAGAAGCAGGGCGTCGGCGAGGGCGATGCCATCGCCCTGATGGCCCGCAACCACCGCGGGTTCGTCGAGGCCACCGTGGCGGCGGCCAAGCTGGGCGCCGACCTGATCTACCTCAACACCGCGTTCTCCGGCCCGCAGCTGGTCGACGTGCTGGAGCGGGAGGACCCCACCGTCGTCATCCACGACGAGGAGTTCACCGGGATGCTCGACAAGGCGGACGTCGACAAGCGGGTCCTGTCCTACTCCGACGGCGCGGCGGAGAACACCCTCGACGCGCTGATCGAGGCCGAGCGGGACGACTCACCGCTCGAGGCGCCGGACCACCACACCCGGATCATCATCCTGACCTCGGGGACGACCGGGACGCCGAAGGGCGCTCCCCGCAACGAGGCCGGCATCGACGCGGCGATCTCGCTCCTGTCCCGGATGCCGCTGCGCCAAGGGTGGACGGTGCACATCGCGGCACCGCTGTTCCACACCTGGGGCTTCGCGCACATGATGCTGTCCCTGCTGCTCGGCCACACGATGGTGCTGCGCCGCAAGTTCGACCCGGAGGCCGCCCTCGCGGCCGTCGACGAGCACAAGTGCTCCGGGATGGTGGTCATCCCGGTGATGCTGCAGCGCATCCTGGCGCTGCCGGACGAGACCCTGGACAAGTACTCGCTCGACACGGTCGAGGTCGTGGCCGCGTCGGGCTCCGCCCTGCCGGGCGACCTGGCGATCTCGTGGATGGACCGCTTCGGCGACAACCTCTACAACACCTACGGCTCGACCGAGGTGGCCTACGCCTCGATCGCGACGCCCGCCGACATGCGCAAGTCACCCACGACGGCCGGGAAGCCGCCCTGGGCCACGGTCGTGAAGATCTTCGACGAGAAGTCCGACCGGGAGCTGCCACAGGGTGAGTCCGGCCGGATCTTCGTCGGCAACAGCCTGCTGTTCGAGGGCTACACCGGCGGCGGGAACAAGGACATGATCGACGGGCTGATGTCGTCGGGCGACGTCGGCCGGTTCGACGAGGACGGTCTCCTGTACGTCGAGGGCCGTGACGACGAGATGATCGTGTCCGGTGGCGAGAACGTCTTCCCCAAGGAGGTCGAGGACTGTCTCGCCCGGCACGAGGCCGTGGCGGACGTGGCCGCCGTGGGGGTCGACGACGACGACTTCGGCAAGCGGCTGCGGGCGTTCGTCGTGTTCCGCGACGGCATGAACGCCTCGGAGGACGAGCTCAGGTCCCACGTCAAGGACAACCTGGCCCGCTTCAAGGTGCCCCGCGACATCGTGATCCTCGACGAGCTGCCTCGCAACGCGACCGGCAAGGTGCTCAAGCGCGACCTCGCCCGGCACGACGAGGAGAACGCCGGGGACCAGGACGGGGACCAGGACGGGGACCAGGACGGGGACCAGGACGCGTGACCGGGCTCGAGATCGGCTCGGTGGCACCGGACTTCACGCTGCGCGACCAGTTCGGCCAGGACGTCAGCCTGGCGGCGTACCGCGGCGAGAAGGCGGTCGCGCTCGTCTTCTACCCCTACGCCTTCTCGGGGGTGTGCACCGGCGAGATGGCGGGGCTCCGGGACCGGCTCGCCGAGCTGATGACCTTCGGCTCCGAGGTGCTCGCGATCTCCTGCGACCCGGTCTACTCGCTGCGCGCGTTCGCCGACGCCGACGGGCTCAACTTCCCGCTGCTCTCGGACTTCTGGCCGCACGGCGAGGTGAGCCGCGCCTACGGGGTGTTCAACGAGGACCGCGGCGCCCCGCGCCGCTCGTCGTACGTCGTCGACCGGGACGGCGTCGTGCGCTGGTCCGTGCACAGCGACGGGCCCGCCAGGGACCTCGACGAGCACGTCCGGCAGCTCCAGAAGTACGCCTGATCCACGCGTGATCCACGCCCTGGCAACAGGCCGGGAAAGCCACGATTTCATGGTCTGGACCATCGCTCGAAGTTGCGGTGTTTCGGATTGTCCGGCCCCTCGGCGGCGGCTACGGTAACCCGAGTTGAGCCGCTGGTGACCCGAGACGCCAGCGGCTCAACTCATTTCTGACCACGGTGGTACGCCCTTCCGGACCGACTCGCCGTATCGTGTGCGCGGCGCCGTCCCGGCGCCCGAGCGGGCGTATAGCTCAGCGGTAGAGCACCTCCCTTACAAGGAGGTGGTCGGGGGTTCGATCCCCTCTGCGCCCACGCGAGGACCCACCCCCGAGCGAAACCACGTGTCGGCGCTCACGCCCCCGTGTACGGGCGGCCCGACGCGGGCACCGCCCACCGGAACCCGACGCCTGCCGTACGGCCGGCGTCGGCCCGTCAGGGGTCGGCGACCACGGGGAGTGCCGGGGGAGGCTGGCTGAATAGGGTGCGGGGGGTGGTGACGCCCCCCGCACCTCCAGACGCCGGCGCGGACCTCGCCGACCGGATCCGCTCCGCACTCGCGGGCGCGGGAGACCCGGTCCGGGCCGAGGGCCAGCAGCGCTACATGAAGTCCGCCATGCCCTACCGGGGGCTGACCTCGCCGGAGCTCCGGTTGCTGCTCCGGCCGCTGCTCCGGGCCTACGAGCCCGGCTCGCGCGCCGACTGGGAGTCGACGGTGCTCGACCTGTGGGACCGGGCGACGCACCGCGAGGAGTGGTACGCCGCCCTCGCGGTCGCCCGGCACAGATCGGCCCGGGCCTGGCTCGACCCGGAGTCCCTCCCGCTCTGGCGGCACCTGGTCGTGACCGGCGCCTGGTGGGACGTCGTCGACGAGACCGCGACCCACCTGGTGCGGGACACGCTGGCCGGCCACCCCGGGGTCGTGACCCCGGTCATCGACGCCTGGTCGGTCGACGACGACGTCTGGCTGCGGCGGACCTCCGTGATCTGCCAGGTCGGCCGGGGCGCGGACACCGACCGCGACCTCCTGCTGCGCTCGGTCGAGGCCAACCTGGAGGACCCGTCGTTCTGGCTGCGCAAGGGGATCGGCTGGGGCCTTCGCGACTACGCGCGGACCGACCCCGACTGGGTCTGGGCCCAGGTCGACCGGCTGGGCGACCGGCTGTCGAGGCTGTCGCGGAAGGAAGCGACCAAGCATCGGCCCGTCGATGGCTGAGCCGCGAGTGCAGCCAGCGCGTGGAGTGGTGTCGACCAGGTCGGGGCTGACGCGGCTCCGGGCTCAACCACCGGCACGGCATGTGGCAGCATCGCGCAGGTGACAGAGGGGTCTATCGCGCAACGGCTGGACGGCCAGCACGTGCTGCTCACCGGCGTGACCGGCTTCGTCGGGGAGGCTCTGCTGCACCTGATCCTGAGCGACGTGCCCGGCCTGCGCACCAGCGTCCTGGTGCGGCCCAAGGGATCGACCCGCGGCGCCGACCGGACGGCGAAGCTGCTCGAGAAGCCGGTCTTCGCCGACCTCGTCGAGGCGGCGGGTGGCGTCGAGGCCCTGATGCGCGACCGGGTCGCGGTCGTCGAGGGCGACCTGGCCGACGTGCCGGAGCTGCCCGCGGACATCGACGCGGTCGTGCACTGCGCGGGGGACGTGTCGTTCGACCCGCCCGTCGACGAGGGGTTCACGACCAACGTGATCGGTGTGCGGGACCTGCTCGCCCGCATCGACCAGGCGCGCGAGGCGTCGGGCAAGGACGTCCACTACGTCCACATCTCCACGGCGTACGTCGCCGGCCGCCGCCGGGGCAGCATCCCGGAGGCCCCGGTCGACCACGACGTCGACCTGGAGACGGAGCTCGCCTGGGGGCTGGGCCAGCGCCGGGCCGTCGAGGACCGGTCCCGCGGCGCCGACCTGCTCACCAAGGAGCGCAAGAAGGCGGAGAAGGAGCACAGCCGGGCCGGCCTCCTCACCGCCGCCCGCGCCACCGAGGCGGCCCGGAAGCAGTGGGTCAAGGACGAGCTCGTGCGGATCGGCACGGAGCGCGCGCGCAGCCTGGGGTGGACCGACTGCTACACCTTCACCAAGGCCATGGGGGAGCGGGTCGTCGAGCGCTGGGCCGCCGATTCGCCAGGGAGCGAGTACAGCGGCCCGCGGACGGCCTCGATCGTCCGGCCGAGCATCATCGAGTCCGCGCTCGAGAAGCCGCACATCGGCTGGATCGAGGGCTTCAAGATGGCCGAGCCGCTGATCCTGGCCTACGGTCGCGGCGAGCTCCCCGAGTTCCCCGCCTCGCCGGACACCATCGTCGACATCGTGCCGGTCGACCACGTCGTCGCCGCGATCGTCGGGGTGCTGGCGCACCCGCCGCGGCCCGGGGAGGTCGGCTACTTCCACGTGTCCAGCGGCGACCGCAACCCGCTGACCTTCAACACGCTCTACAGCTCGGTGCGCACCTACTTCGACCGACACCCCTTCACCGCCGGGGACCGCGGGGCGGCGCGGCTGCCCGAGTGGCGGTTCCCCGGCGCCCGCTCGGTGGAGCGGTTGCTGTCGACCAGCGAGAAGGCCTGGAAGGTCGCCGACTACGCGATGGGGCACGCGCCGCGCAGCGACCGGGCTCGCGAGCTGGCGCGCAAGCTGCACCAGCAGGGCCGCCGGCTGGAGTTCCTGCGGCGCTACCTCGACCTCTACATGGAGTACGCCACCGCCGAGCTGCGGTTCTCCGACAAGCAGACGATGGCCCTGTTCGACTCGCTGTCGGAGGAGGACCGGTCGACGTTCGCCTTCGACACCTCGGTCATCGACTGGCCGCACTACTTCATCGAGGTGCACTGCCCGGCGGTGACCGCGCCGGTGCGGCGCCTCGACGAGCTCCGGGCGCTGCGCAAGCGGTCCACCTCGAGCGGTCTGCGGGGCGTGAAGACCGCAGCCGAGGGGTCCGCCGCAGGCGGCGCCCCTCAGGTGGCGGCGTTCTTCGACATGGACGGGACGCTGCTCTCGTCCAACGTGATCGAGACCTACCTGTGGGTCCGGCTGCGGGAGCTCGACGGCACGGAGCGGCTGGCCGAGCTGAGCCGGATCGCGTCCAAGGTGCCCAGCCTGGTGCAGGCCGAGCGGCGCTCCCGCAGCGACTTCCTGCGCGGGATCTACCGCGAGTACCAGGGCGCCCGGCTCGCCGACCTCAACGCCGTCGCCGACGACTTCCTGACCGACCACGTGCTGTCGCGGCTCTCGCCCGACGCCGTACGCCGGATCCGCGAGCACCGCGCGGCCGGGCACCACACGGTGCTGATCACCGGCGCGATCCGGCCGCTCACCCGGCCGCTGCGCCCGCTCTTCGACCACATCGAGGCCGCCGACCTCGCCGTGGACTCCCGCGGCATCTGCACCGGCCACCTGGCCTCGTCCCCGCTGGTCGGGGAGTCCCGGGCTGCCTGGATGAGGTCCTACGCCGCCGAGCACGGGATCGACATGCAGGCGTCCTACGGCTACGCCGACTCGCACTCCGACCTGCCGCTGCTCGAGGCGATCGGCAACCCGGTCGCGGTCCGGCCGGACATCCCGCTCTACCGACATGCCCGGCGCGCGCACTGGGACGTCGCCGACTGGGCCAGCCCCACCGGCGCCACCCGTGGCCTGGACCCGGCGAGGCGATGACCATGATGCTCGCCCTCGAGATGTTCCGCTCCCTGCCGCGCACGGTCGCCGGCAAGGCGATGGGGGCCCGGATGCCCGGCCTGCTGTCCGGCTACGCCGCGCCGCTGCGCCTGGTGACCATCGACCCGCCCAAGGCCGACCGGCCCGGCTGGGCCCGGGTCCGCACCCGGCTGTCGGGCATCTGCGGCTCCGACCTGGGTGCGCTGTCCGGCAAGACCAGCCTCTACTTCTCGGCCGTGGTGTCACTGCCCTTCGTCCCCGGCCACGAGGTGGTCGGCGAGCTCCTCGACGACTGCGAGGACCTGCCCGCGGGCACCCGGGTCGTGCTCGACCCGGTCCTCACCTGCGCCGTGCGCGGTGTCGAGCCGTGCGAGAACTGCGCGCTCGGCGCCACCAACCGCTGCAGCCGGATCACCGTGGGTCACCTGTCGCCGGGCCTGCAGACCGGCTTCTGCAAGGACACCGGCGGCGGCTGGGGTCAGCAGCTGGCCGCGCACCGCAGCCAGATGCACGTCGTGCCCGAGGGCTGCTCCGACGAGCAGGCCCTGCTGGTGGAGCCGGTCGCCTGCGCGGTCCACACCGCCCTGCGGGCCGGCGTGCAGCCCAACGACCGGGTCCTCGTCAGCGGCGCGGGGTCGGTCGGGCTGTTCGCCACGCTCGCCCTCCGTGAGCTGACGCCCGCCGGGGAGATCATCGTGGTCGCCAAGCACGGCCACCAGCGCGAGCTCGCGCTCGAGCTGGGCGCCACCGAGGTCGTGGCGCCCGGGGAGGTGCTGCGCCGGGTACGCCGCTCGACGGGCGCGTTCCAGCTCAAGCCGGAGTTCTCCTCGCCCTACCTCCTCGGCGGCGTCGACGTGGCCGTCGACGCGGTCGGCAGCAAGCAGTCGCTCGAGACCGCGCTGCACGCCACCCGCGCCGGTGGCCGGGTGGTCATGTCCGGGATGCCCGCGCCCGCCGACCTGTCCGCGGCGTGGTTCCGCGAGCTCGAGCTCGTCGGGACGTATGCCTCGTCCGGCGACGCGTTCCCCCGGGCGCTCGAGCTCGTCGCGCACGACGCCGTCGCCCGGATCGCCAAGTCCGTCGCCAGCTATCCGTTGCACCGCTGGCGGGAGGCGCTCGACCACGCGCACTCCGCCGGCGGGCTCGGAACAATCAAGGTCGCCTTCGATCCCAGGAGTTCACAGTGAGTCGCCCAGGTTTTGTGTTGGAGGTCGACGACCGCACGCCCCCGCTCGTCGTGCACGAGGGGCTCGGCTTCCGGCTGGAGGACAAGTTCCCACTCGGCACCCGGGTCGTCTACCCGCCCGAGTCCCTCCCCGC
>NZ_JAEMSS010000219.1 GCF_016462705.1 Nocardioides sp.
CGGCGAGGTCATCGGCACGGTCGGCGCGACCGGCAACGTGACCGGCTCGCACCTGCACCTCGAGGTCCGCCCCGGCGGCGGCGACCCGGTCGACCCCTACGCCGCGATGCAGCAGCACGGCCTCTTCCGCTGACCAGCGCCCGGACGCCCAGTCGGCCCTGCTGCCCGTCAGTAACGACGACTCGACAGCGCGCACATCGACGACTCGGCTCTACTGCCCGTCGGTAACGACGACTCGGGGTGGTCTAGGCGTGGGTGCCGTGCTCGTGGGCAGCGTGCGACACGGCCTCGAACTGGATCGTCGAGTGCTCGACGTCGAACTCGTCGGCCAGGCACGCCTGGATCTCGTCGAGCATCCGGGCCAGGTGCCCGTCGTGGAAGCACGAGTCGTCGACGACCACGTGCGCGGTGAGCACGGGGAGGCCGGTCGCCACCTGCGACGCGTGCAGGTCGTGCACCTCGTGCACGTGCTCGGCGGTGAGCAGCCGGGCCCGCACCGCGTCGAGGTCGAGGCCCGGCGGGGTCGACTCGAGCAGGACGTGCGCGGTGTCCCGCAGCAGCCGGACCGTGCGGGGGACGATCAGGACACCGATCAGCAGCGACGCGAGGGCGTCCGCGCGCAGCCAGCCGGTCGTGGCGATGACGACCGCGGCCACCAGCACCGCCACCGAGCCCAGCGCGTCGTTGGCGACCTCCAGGAACGCCGCCCGCATGTTCATGTTGTCGGAGCGACCGCCCGCCAGCACGGCGAGACCGACCAGGTTGCCGGCCAGGCCGACGACCCCGAAGACCACCATGGCGGTCGAGGCCACCTCGGGAGGGGTGAACAGCCGCTGCACGCCCTCGACGAGCACGTAGACGCCCACCCCGAGCAGCAGTGCGGCCTGGGCCGCGGCTCCCAGGATCTCGGCGCGGCGGTAGCCCCAGGTGCGCACGGCGGTCGGCGGGCGGCGGGCGAGGGCCGCCGCGACCAGGCCCAGGGTCAGGCCGGCCACGTCGGTGAGCATGTGGGCGGCATCGGCGAGCAGCGCGAGGCTGCCGGAGACGACCGCACCGACGACCTCGACGACCAGCACCGACACCGTGATCGCGAGGACGACCGCGAGCCGGCCGCGGTGGTCGGCCGGCCCGGCGTGGGAGTGCCCGTGGTCAGCGCCCACAGCAGCCGTCCTCACCCGCGTCGTCCGCACCGGCGTCCGGTGAGGGGCCGGCGACGGGACCGCAGCAGGCGTCACCGCGCCAGGCGCCGAGCCCCTCCCTCAGCGCGACCCCCGCGATCACCAGGCCGGCCAGCGGGTCGGCCCAGGTCCACCCCAGCGTCGCGTTGAGCAGCAGCCCCACCAGCAGCGCGGCGGAGAGGTAGGTGCACAAGAGGGTCTGGGTCGAGTCGGCGACGACCGCACCCGACCCGAGCTCACGACCTGTCCGCCGTTGGGCCCAGGACAGGAACGGCATGACCACGAGCGACGCGGCGGCCAGCGCGATGCCGACCGTCGACGGCTCCGGGTCGTGACCGCCCACCAGCGCCCGCGCCGACTCGAACGCGACGTAGCCGGCGAGCACGAAAAACGAGACGGCCATCAGGCGCAGCGCTCGGCGCTCGCGCGACTCGGGCATCGGGTGGCGGAACTGCCACAGGACCACGAGCCCGCTCGACACCTCGACCGTCGAGTCGAGCCCGAACCCGACCAGCGCCACCGAGCCGGCGACGATGCCGGCGCTGATCGCGATGACGGCCTCGACGACGTTGTAGGACACCGAGGCCGCGGCCAGCAGCTGCGCCCGGCGGCCGAGCAGCCGACGGCGCCCGGCATCAGGGGTCAGCGCCGCGGCGGCCGAGACGCTCACGAGGCCGGCACCAGGGTGTCGACGCCGTAGGTCGGGCACAGCACGACCGCGTCGCCGGTGAGCTCGAGCAGCCGCTCGGCGGCGGACCACACCGCCATGAGTGCGTCGGCATGGCTGAGCGAGTAGACCGACGCCCGGCCCTCGGCGCGGGAGTCGACCAGGCCGCAGTCCTTGAGGCAGGCGAGGTGCTTGGACACGGTGCTCTGCGCCAGGCCGAGGTGGGCGGTCAGGTCGACGACCCGGTGCTCCCCGAGGGCGAGGTGACGCAGGATGGCGATCCGGTTCGGGTCGCTGAAGCCGTGGAACAGCGCCGCCGCGGGCAGGAGCCCGTCGTCCGAGACATTCATCGCCATACGGCGATGATATTGCCAACGAGCGTCAGGTTGTCAACCGGACCGCTGCTAGAGCTTCTCGACCGGGGCGTAGCGCAGCAGCAGCCGCTTGACGCCCTCGCTGCCGAAGTCGATGGAGGCCACGGCCTTCTCCCCCTCCCCCTCGGTCGCGACCACGGTGCCGAGGCCGAACGTGTCGTGCTGGACCCGGTCACCGGCCGCGAGCACGGGGATCGGGCGGGACGCCTTGGCCTTGCGCTGGGCGTCGGCCCGCGCGGCTGCCGCCGAGAAGTTGCGGCGGCCTCCCGCGGTCGGGGTCCCCAGTGCCGGACGGCGGTAGGAGTCACCACCACCCCCGGACCAGCCCGGCCGCTCCCAGACCGTCTGCTCCGCCTCGGTACGCCGCCAGTCGACCAGGTCGACGGGCAGCTCGTCGAGGAAGCGGGACGCCGGGTTGTGCGACGGCGCGCCCCAGGCGGACCGGACCAGCGCCCGCGACACGTAGAGCCGCTCGCGGGCCCGGGTCAGCCCGACGTAGGCGAGCCGGCGCTCCTCCTCGAGCTCGGGACGGTCGCCGAGCGAGCGGGAGTGCGGGAAGATCCCGTCCTCGAGGCCGGTGAGGAACACGACGGGGAACTCCAGCCCCTTGGCGGTGTGCAGGGTCATCAGCGTGACGACCCCGTCCTCGTCGTCCGGGATCTGGTCGGTGTCGGCGACCAGCGACACCCGCTCGAGGAAGTCCGCGAGGCCCGGCTCGACCAGCCCGGCGTCCACGTCGGTCGGGTCGGCCGACGGCCCCGCCACCGGGTCCTCGCTGAACTCGCGGGCGACGGCGACCAGCTCGGCGAGGTTCTCCTGCCGGGTCTCGTCCTGGGGGTCGGTGGACTCCTCCAGCGCCTTGAGGTAGCCGGAGCGCTCGAGGACGGTCTCCAGGACGACGTCGGCCCGCTCGCCCGCGTCGACCATCGACTGGAGCTCCTCGATCATGGCCACGAAGCCCTGCATCTGGACCAGCGACCGGGTGGCGATCCCGGGCGCCTCGTCGGACCGGCGCAGCGCCTCCCAGAAGGTCAGCCGCTCCTGCTCGGCGAACACCTGCACGCCGGCGATCGCGCGGTCGCCGATGCCACGCTTGGGGACGTTGATGATCCGGCGCAGCGAGATCTCGTCGGCGGGGTTGGCGAGCAGCCGGAGGTAGGCCAGGGCATCGCGGATCTCGCGCCGCTCGTAGAACCGGACGCCGCCGACCACGCGGTAGGGCTGGCCGGTCCTGATGAACGTCTCCTCGAACACCCGGGACTGCGCGTTGGTGCGGTAGAAGACGGCCACGTCGGCGGCCCGGACCTCCGCCTCCTTGCCGAGCGTGGTGATCTCGCCGGCCACGAACCGGGCCTCGTCGTGCTCGTCGTCGGCGACGTAGCCGACGATCCGCTCGCCGTCGCCGGCGTCGGACCAGAGCGTCTTGTCCTTGCGGCCCTCGTTGCGGCTGATCACCGCGTTGGCGGCGGTGAGGATCGTCTGGGTGGACCGGTAGTTCTGCTCGAGCAGGATCGTCCGGGCGTTGGGGAAGTCGTCCTCGAAGTCGAGGATGTTGCGGATACTGGCGCCCCGGAAGGCGTAGATCGACTGGTCGGCGTCGCCGACCACCATCAGCTCGGCGGGCTCGGCGCGCGGACCCTCCCGCTCCTCCAGGTCGGCGGCGCAGAGCTGGTGGATCAGTGCGTACTGCGCGTGGTTGGTGTCCTGGTACTCGTCGACGAGCACGTGCCGGAACCGGCGCCGGTAGGTCTCCAGGACGTCGGGGTACTCGGCGAACAGGTGCACGGTGAGCATGATCAGGTCGTCGAAGTCGAGCGCGTTGGCCTCGCGCAGGCGCCGTTGGTAGAGCGCGTACGCCGCGGCGTAGGCCTCGTCGAGCTTGGTCCGCGCCTCCTCGGCGGCGTCCTCGGCGTCGCGCAGCTCGTTCTTGTGGTTGGAGACCCAGTGCAGGAGAGCCCCCGCGGGGAACTTCTTGGCGTCGAGGTCGAGGTCGCCGGCGACCAGCGCCATCAGCCGCTTCTGGTCGGCGGCGTCGTAGATGGAGAACGACTTGCCGTAGCCCAGCCGCTCGATCTCCTTGCGCAGGATGCGGACGCAGGCGGAGTGGAACGTCGAGACCCACATCAACCGGGCCCGCCGGCCGACGAGGTCCTCGACCCGTTCCTTCATCTCGGCGGCGGCCTTGTTGGTGAAGGTGATCGCCAGGACCGAGCCGGGATGGGCGCCGCGCTCGGAGACGATCCAGGCGATCCGCCGGGTGAGCACCCGGGTCTTGCCCGACCCGGCGCCGGCCACCACCAGCAGCGGCGCGCCCTCGTGCACGACCGCGGCCCGCTGCGGCTCGTTGAGCCCCTCGAGCAGCTGGTCGCGGGACGGTCCGCCCCGCGTGGCCGGGGGTGGCTCGAGGCCCTCGAGGCCGGGGATCGCGTCGGTCGTCATGGTTCTCGGGGTCCCCGCGGACTCGTGCGCCGGAGGAGCGCAGCGGCGGAGGCGTGCGAGCTCGTGGGGTGTCTCATCGCGGGCTCAACCCTACGGGCGGGCACCCCCGGCGGTGAGGGTGCGCACCAGTACGTCGGCGAGCAGGGCGGCGTACTCCTCGGCGGTGTGGCCACGGGACGCGGACAGCCCGAAGACCTCCGGGCTGTTCAGCATCCAGACCAGGTCGGCGACGTCGTCGTCGGTGAGGTCCGCGCGCAGCTCACCGGTCGAGCGGAGGTCCGCCGCGAACAGGCGCATGTTGGCCGCCCGGCGCTCGCTGAGTTCCCGGTGCAGGGCCGCGCACGCCGGCTCGGTGGCCCCGGCCTCCCGCAGGGCGTTCATGATCGGCACCGTCCGGGGCAGGAACCGGGACAGGGCAGCGGTGTACGTCTCGATCTTGGCGGCGAGGGTCGGAGCCGACCGGATCGCGCCGACCCAGTCCCGCTGCTCGGCGGGCACCGGCGCGTCGCCCTCGGCGAGCGCCATGTCGTGCACCGCCAGCAGCAGCTCCGGCTTGCGGCCGACGCTGGCGTAGACCGTGTCGACGGAGACGCCCGCCCGCCGAGCGACCGCCTGGACCGAGGTGCCGCCGTAGCCCGCCTCCTCGAACAGGTCGCGCGCGGCCGCCAGGATCCCCCACCGCGTGCGCTCAGCCGCGGCCCGCCGCCGCGAGGCGTCGTACGGACGCTTGACCGGGCCGGACACGAGGCCTACGTTAGCAATCATCCGAAGGTCTTTCGGATCAATTAGGTGCGACGCACGAGCGAGGTGGTCCGAGTGTCCGAGGTCGTGATGCGCGAGCCGGGGACCGGCCGGGCGACATGGGCGATGCAGTCGTTGTTCGAGCACCTCCTCGAGCCGCACGAGAGCGCGGAGCTCGGCGTCGCGCTGGTGACCCAGCCGCCCGGCGTCGCCACGCCCCTGCATCGCCACGACCGGGAGGCGGAGGCGTTCTACGTCCTCGACGGCCGGCTCGACTACCAGGCCGGCGACGAGCTGTTCGAGCTGTACGCGGGCTGCTTCATCCACCTCCCCGCGCAGGTGCCGCACGCGTTCCGGATCCGGGGCGACTCCCCGGCCAGGTTCCTGGCCCTGACCGCGCCCGCGGGGCTGCTGCACCTCTACGACGAGGTCGGCATCCCGGCGACGGAGCGCCGGCTCCCGGGCGCCGACGGGCTCACGCCGGAGGTCGAGATCCCGAAGTGGGTCGAGGCCGCCCCGCGCTACGGCATGACGGTCGTGGGTCCCCCGATTCCCGAGTAGCCCCCGGAGGCGAGCCCTCCAGGCCGATCCGTCGAAGGGCGAGCGAGGGAGCGCAGCGACCGAGGCGAGCGATGGCGAGCGCAGCGAGCGCGCCCCGCGATCTGAGGTTCCCCCAGAACCGTGGAGGCGTCGAGAATGAGGATCGATGCCAGAGAC
>NZ_JAEMSS010000220.1 GCF_016462705.1 Nocardioides sp.
GGCTCTTCGTCCTCACCGGAGCGGGTGCGCTCGTCGGGGCGGCGCCCGAGGTGGTGTGGGGCGCCCTGCTGGTGCTCGCGATGCTGGCGGCGCGCTTCGTGCCGGGCCTCGCGGTCGACGTCCCCGACCAGTACCTCATCGACATCGAGCGGCTGGCCGTCACCGCCTGGTCGGCGCGGGACCGGCCGCGGGGCCGGCGGGGGCGCACCGTCGTACGTCCCGAGGACGTCGCCATGGTGGCGGCCCGGGCATCCCGCACCGTCACCGCCGCCGCCTGCGCGGTCTGGGCGGTCGCCGCGATCTCCGCCCCGATGCTGCTGGCGACGGCGACCCTCCCGGTCGACCGGGTCGGTGCGCGGGTCCTCGTCGGCCTGGCCGGGGCGGCGCTGCTGCTGACCTCGCGCAGCTACCGCCATCGTGGCGCCCGGGCGATGCTGCGGGCCGCCGGACTCACCTGCTGGGCGGCGCTGCTGGTGGTGGTGCTCGGGCTGCTCGGCGACGAGCGACGGTTCACCCTGGCGGTCGTGGTCATCGTGCTCGCGGCGCTGCTCGTGGTCGTCGCCGTGGCCAACGGACGGGGCTGGCGCTCGGCGTGGTGGTCGCGCCGGGCGGAGGTGGCCGAAGGTCTGGCCGGTGCCGGCGCGATCGCCGCACTGGTGGTCTCGTCCGGGCTCTTCCGGACCCTGTGGGAAATCAAGTTCCGGGTTTAGCGGCCCGGGGCGCGGGTAGATCCGGGGTTGTCCGGCGACCAGCCGGGATCGGACCACTCGGGTGGCTCATGCCGCCGCAGAGAAAGGAACGGCAGATGAGCTCAGCACCCAACGAGACCAGCGCAGCGGACCAGGCCCTCACCCGCGCGGCCGGCATGGTCGCCACCGCCAAGGTGGACTTCGACCGGCGGGCCGCGGCCCTCAACGACCAGATCGCCGGCATGGCGATGCGCTGGCAGGGCTCGGGAGGCCTGGCCTTCCAGAACCTCCAGCGGGCCTGGCAGGAGAAGCAGACCACGATCATGCGGGCGCTCAACGACTTCGAGCAGTCGCTGGTCGTCACTGACCGCGACTTCACCTCGACCGACGACGCGCAGGCCCAGGTGGCGGGGACCAACCTCGGTCGCCTCGACGGCGTCTCGACGTCCCTCTGACCAGCGACCACCACCCAGACCACCTCAGAGCAGGAGCACAGCAATGACCGGATTCGACGGACTCCTCGTAGACCACGCGGCGCTCGACCAGGCCGCCCTGGACCTCTCCAACGCGGTGCGCGACATCGACGGCCGGATGAACCAGCTCGAGGAGGAGCTGCGGCCGCTGCAGAGCGACTGGACCGGTCGCGCCAAGGACCAGTACGCGATCTCCAAGCAGCGGTGGAACACCGCCATCTACGAGATGCTCACCGTGCTCGGGCAGACCAGCACCAGCGTCTCGCAGTCCAACAACGACTACATCTCGGCCGACCAGCGTGGCGCGGCCTCGTTCCAGTACTGAGCCACGCACACCCGTACGTCTCGGGAGAAGGGGCCGGCGCCCAGGTGCCGGCCCCTTCGCGCGCCCCATCGCGGGTCCGTCCGGATAGCATCCGCAGGCGGACGTCGGACACCACTCGGGAGGAACGATGACGCAGACGCCACTGGGGCCGTCGATCGGCGCGTCCGGCCTGGTGCGCGTGTCCGTCTCCTCGGGGGCGCGGCGGGTCGACCTGGTGCTGCCCGGCTCGGTGCCCGTCGCGGAGCTGGTGCCCGAGCTGGCCCGCAGCGTCGGGCTGCTCGACGCCGCCACCGTCTACGGCGGCTACCGCGTCGTCACGGCCTCGGGTCGTGAGCTGTCCGGCGAGAGCGGCCTGATCGTCCAGGGCGTCGAGGACGGCGGGCTCCTCACGGTCACGGCGGGCGTCGACGAGCCGCCACCCCGCATCTACGACGACATCGTCGAGGCGATGACCGACGTGGTCGAGCGCGACCTCGAGCCCTGGTCTCCCGCGTCCGGACGCCGGACGGCGCTGAGCGCTGCCGGACTGCTGATGGCGCTGGGCGGGGTCGCCCTCTTCATCCAGTACGACTCGCTCCTGGCCGGTGTCGCGGCGGGCGTGGTCGCGGTGGTCCTGGTCGCCGGCGCGGTCGTGCTCTCCCGGGCCCAGCGCGAGCCGGAGGCCGCCGTCGCGGTCGCCTGGATGGGGGCCGGCTACGCCGCGCTGGGCCCGCTGATGCTCGCGCTGCGCGACGGCCAGCCGCTGCTCGGGGCCGCCCTGGCGTACGCCGGCGCGGGCGCCCTCGGGGCCGGACTCGTCTGCGTCGTCGGGCTCGGCGACGGCCGCGTGCTCACGATCCCGCCGGCGGTCGTCGGGGCGATCGCCCTCGCGACGGGTCTGGTCCTGCACTCGTTCGACGTCGACGCCGGCGTGCTGCTGACGACGACGCTCGTCCTGGTGGTGCTGGCCGGGAGCGTCTTCCCCTGGCTCGCGCTCGGGGTCACCGGCACGACCGTGGACCAGCTCTTCACCCAGGCCGACATCACCGCCGACCCCGACCAGATCGACCCGGACCGGGTCGGCTCCGACGCCCAGATCGCCCACCAGATCCTGGTGGCCAGCTCCGCCACGGTCGGCATCCTCCTCGTGCTCGTCGCCCCGCTGGCCGTCGGCCTCGGGCTGTCGGGCACCCTGCTCGCCGTCGACGCGTGCCTCGTGGTCATGCTCCGGACCCGGCAGTACCGCACCGGCACGGAGGTCCTGGTGGGGCTGACGTCAGGGATCCTGGGGCTGGCGTCGGTCGCCCTCTCCTTGCTGTGGCTGCACGACGAGTGGCGGCCCACCGCGGCCGTGACCCTCGCGGCGACGGGGGCCGTGCTGCTCGCCTTCACCCTGCTCCCCGGCGTACCGTCGCTGCGCCGCGGCCGCCTCGGCGACATCGCCGAGACCGTGTGCCTGCTGGGGCTGCTGCCGCTGCTGGTCCTGGCCGCCGGCATCTACTCCTCCATCCGGTCCTAGCGCGTGGCGACCAAGAAGGACCTCGTCGAGGCGCACGCGTTCAGCCGTCGCCGCCTGGTGACCGCGTTCCTCTCCGGGGCGCCCGGTGGCCGCGAGGTGGAGCCGGCCCGTCCCGGTCGCACCATCGTCGGCGGCCTCGCCCTGTCGGTGCTCCTCATCGCTGCCGCAGCGATCGCGTCGGTGCTCGCCTCGAAGACCGAGGAGGACTGGAACAAGGTCGGCCTGGTCGTGAGCCGCGAGGAGGCGGCGCCGTACGTCATCCTCGAGGACGAGGACGACCCCGAGCTCATCCCGATCCTCAACATCACCTCCGCCCAGCTCATCCTGGGCGCCGACGTGGAGCCGACGTACGTCGAGCAGGACGTCATCGAGCAGCAGACGCCCGGCGAGACGATCGGGATCTTCGGGGCACCGCAGACGCTGCCGCGGCCGGACCGGTTCATCGAGGACGGCTGGACGGCGTGCACCGGCGACGGCCGCGGGATCATGCTCGGGCTGCGGACCGACCCGGACGTCGACGCGGTCGACCGGGGCGGCCTGGTCGTGACCAACCAGGGGCGCGACTACCTCGTCGCCCGGGCCGGCGACCTCGCGGACGTGCAGCGGGCGATGATCTACCCGCTGCCGGCACCCGGCGACGGCACCGACTCCGTGGACGCGATGCTCAACGAGCTCGGGCTGCGGGAGCGCGCCGAGGCGGTCGCCGTGCCCGAGGACTGGCTGCAGCTGTTCCCCACCGGCGGGGAGCTGGCGTGGGAGACGTTCCAGGTCGACGGTGCCGGCAAGCCCCCACTCGACCCGGCGCCGTACCCTCCCGGCGCCAAGGTCGGGGACTACTGGATCGACGGCGAGGAGGGACTCGTGCTCACGGGGTCCGGGCCCATGCGTCTGTCCGCCTTCGCGCTGCAGGTCTACCGCTACAGCCCGATCCCCGCGAAGAAGCCCGGCAGGCCGGGACGCCTCCCGCGGCTGCTGGAGGGCGAGCCGCCGCTGCTGAGCGAGCAGACCCGCACCTACCTGGACGCGAGCTGGCCGGACGAGCCGCTCGAGCAGCTGACCTACGACCCGTGCGCGCTGCTGGTCACCGACCCCGGCGGGGTCCCCGGGGTCGAGCTGGTGCAGAACCCCGGCGACGAGCTGTCGGCCGCTCCGCTCGGCGACCCGCTGGTGATCGACTACTCCATCGAGGACGGCCGTGGAGCCTACGTCCAGTCGGGTGACTGGGACGACGTGAGCGGCCTGCGCTCCTACGTCGTCGACCCCCGCGGCACGGCGTACTCGCTGCGCGACGCGCAGACCGTCGAGAAGCTGCGCTACGACGAGGTCCCTGCCCCGCTCGTGCCGGACAGCTGGGTGGAGCTGTTCGGCCAGGGCGTGGACCTCTCGACGGCCGACGCGCTGTGCCCGCCCTCCCCCGACCCGGTCGGGGACCGGGAGTGCCGGGAGCTGCCGAGTTGACCTGGGTGCGGTGGTTCCTCGTCGCCGTCGCGCTGGTGGCCGGTGGCCTGGTCGCGACGGCTCCGGCCGCGCACGCCGTCGACGACGCCGAGTGCGACCAGACGACGCTCGACGAGACGTTCGCGACCACCCGGGACAGCGGACCCCTGGCCGAGATGGACGTCGACCGGGCACACGACTGGCTGGCCCGCCGCGGGCAGGGGCTCGGTGCGGGCGTCGTCGTGGCGGTGGTCGACTCCGGTGTCGGCGCCACCGCCGGCGTGGACGTCGTGGAGCAGCCCGTCGTGGTGCCCGGCCTGGAGCGGGACCACTACCACGGCACCGCGGTCGCCGGGCTGGTCGCCGGTTCCCCCCGCCAGGGGGACGCCGGTGGCCCGGTCGGCATCGCGCCGGACGCGCAGATCCTGGACCTCCAGGTCTTCGACGACCCGACCGGCGACAACGGGACGCCGATCCTCACGGCCAACGTCGTGGCGGCCCTCGACGTCGTCCTCGCCCGCCGCGCAGCCGGGATGAACGTCAGGGTCGTGAACATCTCCCTCAACGTGGCGCCGGACGAGGCCCTGGCCCAGCGGGTCCAGCAGCTGTGGGACGCCGGCGTGGTGACGGTGGCCGGCACCGGCAACCGGCCGCGCAACGACCCAGGCGACACCGGGTCCGCCCTGGTGCCCGACGAGCAGTTCGAGCAGTTCCGGCCCGGCGAGGACGCGCGGGACGTCGTGCACCCGGCGGCGTACGACCCGGCGCTCGGGGTCAACGCCTCGATGGCGGGTCTCAGCGGTGCCGACCCGCACGAGTTCGTCCTGGAGAACTCGGCCACTGACGTCGCCGCCCCCACCGCCGGCGCGGTGTCCTACACCGTCAACGGCGGCACCTGCCTGCTCAGCACCCCGGCGACCTCCTGGGCCGCGGCCGAGGTGAGCGGCGTGCTGGCGCTGCTCTTCGCGCACTTCCCCGACGACACCCCGGCGATGGCGGTCAGCCGGCTGCTCCTCACCGCCGACGGGCGGGCCGACATCCCGGACCGCCTCGCCGGCGCCGGCGACGTGCAGGTCTACGACGCCCTCACCCGTCCGCTGGCCCTGGACGAGTCGGGCGCCGCGGAGCAGACCCGGCCCGAGCCGGACACCCAGGTCTACGCCGCTCCGGAGCCGGAGCCCGACGTCCTCGCGTCCACCCGGCGCGACGCGGTGTGGTGGGGCCTGCTCGGTGGCGGCGCGCTGTTGCTGGCGCTGGTGCTGCGGCCGGTGCTCGCGCGCCGGCGTACGAGGTAGCCCCCTGGCTCCTGTCGCCCGGGTGAGCGGTGAGCAGGAGCCGTTTCCGTCGCTGGGTTCGGTGCCTGGCTCACCGCTGTCCGCCACGCAACCTGTGCGGAGCGAAATCTGGCGGAGGATAGGGGATTCGAACCCCTGAGGGCTGTTAACCCAACCCGCTTTCCAAGCGAGCGCCATAGGCCACTAGGCGAATCCTCCGCGGAGGAGGTTACCGGCCACCTGCCGCTGCACCGAATCGCCTAGAGTTGGTGGCAACCCCCCGCGTGGCGGCACCTCGCCCAATCCCCCAGGGTCGGAAGACAGCAAGGGTAAGTGAGCTCTGCCGGGTGCGCGGGGGGCCTCTTCTTGCCCGAGGCGCCGGCGTACCCG
>NZ_JAEMSS010000221.1 GCF_016462705.1 Nocardioides sp.
CCGCCGCTCATGTCGCCGCCCATGCCCATGCCCATGCCCATGCCCATGCCGAAGGTGATCCGTCGCCGCCTTGCAGGCTCGACGGCGCGCAGGTCCTCCGGCGTCGGTTGAACCGGAACCGCAGCCAACGCGGGCGCGGTGTCGCCCTCCACCCGGAGTGTCGCAAGTGCCCCGACACCGCCGGACAGGTCGCCGAGGGAGCTCATCATGCCCATCCCACCGCGGTCGACAGACCCGGTCTCCCACGATGCTGACCCGGCACGGGTCGTGACGAGAAGGTCAGCTCGGTTGCCGGGGGCCAGCACGAGCTCGTCGACCGGTTGAGGCTCGGGGAACCGGCCGGAATCGATGCCGAGGAGCTCGGAGTCCTGACCGTCGAGCCGCAGGCGCAGGTAGCGGGCGGAACAGGCGTTGATGATGCGCCACCGTTCCCGCTCACCCGGGCGGGCGCTCAGTCTCGGCGTCGCGTGTCCGTTGACTAGGACCAGGTCGCCTTCCCTGCCCGCCATGCGGCTCATCGTGGACGGCGCCACGACCTGCCCGGACCCGTCGAGGGTGATGTCGGAGATCACGAGCACACGCTCGCGGGTGACGGCGATGGGGTCGGGGTCCTCGACGATGATTGCGCCGTAGAGGCCCCTGGAGACTTGGTCGGCGACCATGCCGTGGTGGTGGGGGTGATACCAGTACACCCCGGGCGGGTGGTCCTCGGGCAGCTGGTAGTCGTAGTCGAAGGACTCGCCGGGCTCGACGCTGATGAAGACGTTGTCGCTGTTGCCCTGCGGGGAGACATGGAGCCCGTGGACATGCAGGTTCGTCGTCGTCTCAAGCCGGTTGACCAGCCGCACCTGCAGTCGGTCCCCGGGGCGCAGCCGTAGCGTGGGGCCGGGCAGACTGGCGTTGTAGCCGTACACAGTCGCGTTGCGACCGGCGACGCTGATCCGGCTCTCAGCGGCCTCCAGCCGCACCTGTAGGAGGCCGCCGCGGCTGCGGAGCACTTCCGGCTCGGTCAGGTCCGAACCCGTCACTGGGACCAGGCGTGAGCCGCGCTGCCACACCAAGCCTGTGGTTCCGATCGCGAGGCTGGCGACGCCGAGGCCGCCCAGCTGGAGGGCGTGGCGGCGGGTGATGGGCCGCACTACCGGCCTTCCCCCAGCGCGCGTAGCCGTTCCTGGTACTCCTCGGTAGTTAGTTCGCCGCGGGCGTAGCGCTCATCGAGCACCTCCCGGGCTCGGCCTGGACCAGGTGGCGCATCCGTCGGCGTTCCCGGCGCCGAAGAGCGAGGCGACACGCCTCCACCGATGGCGCGCACGGCGAGGACGATCAACAACACCACCCCGACCATGACCAGTGGTCCGAACATCCATCCCCAGCCCATGCCAGAACCCATCATCATCGCTCCTTCTCTGGCTTCTCCGTCTGTGTCAGACCTCGTTGTGTCGTTGCCCGCCAATGTGGCAGTCCCCCGACTCCTGGGGTCGGGACATGCGCGTCTACCCTTCGGCGCCGGCGGCCGGTGGCCCATCTAGCGATCAAAGCGAGCACGGCGATCGCGAGGCCGGCTATCGCCCAGGCGGTTGGACTCGGCCAGCCGGGACCCACCGAGACAAGGCCGCCCGGCGCGGCGGCGGTGAAAACGTTGAGTGGCTCAATCATCGGAACCCTTCTTGTGTGTTGTGTTCGTCCCGCTGGATAGTTGACGGCCGCTTCTGCTGCTTGGCGCGGGCCGACCGGCGGGTGCAGTCGATGAACCCGAGTTGCGATTCGCGGGCGACGACCGCAGCGGTCCCACTCGGGCATGGTCCTGGCCCTGATCGTCCGAGGGTGGGACGGACGGGCTTCTTGGCCGGCGGGCGCGTTGAAAGGGCCCCGGGTTCGGGTCTCGGCGCGTCTTTGCCTGCATCCGACGGCGCCAGTGACGACCGAACTCTATGCGCCGAGCCGCGAGCCGGCGCGACGGGATGGCCGCCCCGATAGACGGTAGGTGCGGGGCGCGTCGGCCGGGGCGCCAAAGTTGTCACTCCGTCCGGATCGGCGTGCTCCATAAGACGTTTGGTCATGTCCGCTCACCCATTGAGGACGCGAGTGAGCCAGCTGGCCTTCCGGTCCGGTTGTGGGTGGCGGGGCACCACTGGTCTGGGGAGGAGGTCCGCACCTGGTTGGCGTGTTGGCCGCAGCCTGTCCAGGTGGACCTGCCGCAGGTACGGCATGTCGTGGCAAGGCGCATGGTGTGCTCCGGTTCTCGAGGGTCGGTGGTGCGACGAGGTGTGGGTTCAGCCGGTGCGAAGGTGAAGATCACCGCGACCATGACGGCACCGGCGGCGAAGATCACGCGCTCGGGATGGGCCAGGGAACCGACGATGCGTCCGTCGGGTTCCCGTACCGCTCGTAGTGCTCCTTGCCGGGGGCGAGCAGGAAGACGGTGTAGTCCATCGCGATCACGAAGATCATGACGAAGAAGAACACCGGCACCGGGTCGTGAGCTCCGCGGATGGACCGCCTCAGGCCAGGGCGAGGAAGAGCTTCTCCATCTTCTTGACGTCCACGCCGTCGAGACCCTCGTTGGACTCGGCGAGGCAGTGCTGCAGCCCGGTGGCAACGATGGCGTAGCCAGCACGGGAGAGGGCCTTGTTGACCGCGGCGAGTTGGGTAAGGACAGACTCGCAATCGGAGCCTTCCTCCATCATGCGGATCACGTGGGCGAGGTGGCCGTTGGCGCGCTTCATACGGGTGATGATCGCCTTGATCTCGGTGGGCTCGAGGTCCATCAGGCCTGCCCTCCGTTCTGGGTAGAAGCAATAGGGCCAGCGGCGACGGCCGACAGCGCCGTAAGGAGTCGCGCCCGTGCGTCCTCGGAGACGGCACGCAGCGCTTCGCTCGGCTCGGCGACGAACGACGTCATCATCGCCGGGTCGAAGGCCTCGACAACCGTGGCCTTCTCTCCCACCGAGCGGACAACGACGTTGCACGGCAGCAGCGCCGCGATGGACGGCTCAGCCTGCAGTGCCTGGTGGGCGAGCTGCGGGCGGCAGGCGCCGAGGATGACCTGGGGGGCGACGTCGACGTCGAGCTTGGTCTTGAGGGTCGACTTCAGGTCGATCTCGGTGAGCACGCCGAAGCCTGCCTCGGCGAGCTGCTCGCGCACGGCAGCCACCGTCTCCTCGTAGGTGCGCTCCGTGGTGATCGCGAGCGTGTAGTCGGCCATCGTCCTGCCTTTCGTTGGTCTCTTGGTGGCCTTCCAGGGGCCTCGTCCGCCAACTGTACAACCCCCCCGGGGGTTGTGCTAACTTGCGTCTCGAACCCCCCCGGGGGTTGTGTTGTAACCAGGTTCGATCAGCCAGTGAAGGAGTCCCTCCATGTGTGAGACCACCGTCGACCAGCTCGCTGCAGCGCTCGATCAGGGCGCGCCTGTCATCGACGTCCGCGAGCCTGCGGAGTTCCGCGAGGGCCACGTGCCCGGTGCGACCAACATCCCGATTGGCCAGCTGACCGCCCGCCTGGGCGAGATTGACCGGAACCGACCGGTGCACGTGGTGTGCGCCTCGGGCAATCGCAGCAGCGCGATGGCCGACGTCCTGACCGCCAACGGCTTCGACGCGATGAATGTCGCCGGTGGCACCAGAGCCTGGATCCGCTCCGGGCGACCGATCGAGAAGTGAGGCGAACATATGACTGACGACACCACCACCGAGACACCCGCGCCGGCCTCGGCGACCGAGGAGGCGCAGCAGCGGCCAGCCGACGGGCTGACCGTCCGGACCCTGGAGACGCCGTCCCTCGGCGACCGCACCTACGTGGTCCACGACTGTGAAGTCGCCCTCGTGATCGACCCGCAGCGCGACATCGACCGGGTGCTGGAGGTGCTCGAGGCCGACGGGGTCCGATTGACCCACGTCTTTGAGACCCACATCCACAACGACTACGTCACCGGTGGCCTGGCGCTCGCGCAGACAACCGGAGCGGCCTACCTGGTCAACGGCGAGGACGACGTGTCCTTCGACCGCACCCCGATCGCCGACGGCGAGGTCGTCGAGGTCGGCGACCGCATGCGCGTCCGCGCGATCGCCACCCCCGGCCACACCTTCACCCACCTCTCCTACGCGCTCTCGGTCGACGGCCCCGACGGCGAGGAGCCGTACGCCGTGTTCACAGGCGGCTCGCTGCTCTACGGCGCCACCGGCCGACCCGACCTGCTCGGCGAGGAGCACACCGACGCGCTGGTGCGCCACCAGCACGCCTCCGCGCACAGGCTCGCCGAGCAGCTCCCCGACGGGGCCGAGGTCTACCCGACCCACGGGTTCGGGTCCTTCTGCTCGGCCACGCAGTCCGACGCCACTGCCTCGACGATCGGTGACGAGAAGCGCTCGAACCCGGTCCTGACCCAGGACGAGGAGACCTACGTCCGCGAACTGCTGGACGGCCTCGGTGCCTGGCCGGCGTACTACGCGCACATGGGACCCGCCAACGCCGCCGGTCCCTCCGCGCCCGACCTCTCCCCGGTGCAGGAGGCCGACGCGACCGAGCTGCGGCGCCGGATCGAGGCAGGTGAGTGGGTGGTGGACCTGCGCAATCGCAAGGCCTTCGCCGCGGGGCATGCCCCCGGCACCTTCAACTTCGGCCTCGACGGTGCTTTCTCTACCTACTTGGGCTGGCTGATCGAGTGGGGCACCGCCGTGACCCTGCTCGGCGAGACCGCCGAGGACGTGGCCACCGCCCAGCGCGAGCTGGTCCGGATCGGCATCGACCGGCCCGCAGCCCAGGCCACCGGAGGACCACAAAACTGGAGCGACGGCGACCTCGGTAGCTTCCCGACCGCCACCTTCGCCGATTTGGCGCAGGTGCGTCACCACCGCGACGTCGTCGTACTGGATGTGCGCCGCGCCGACGAGTACGAGGGTGCAGCGATTGCCGGGGCGGTCAACATCCCGATCCACGAGCTGCCCCGTCGCGTCGGCGAGGTGCCCGCCGGTGAGGTGTGGGTGCACTGCGCCAGCGGCTACCGCGCCTCGGTCGCTGCCTCGTTCGTCGCCGCCGCCGGCCGGACCCCCGTCGCAGTCGACGACTCCTTCGAGAACGCCGAGAAGGTCGGTCTGCACCTGGTGAGCCCCGAAGACGACAGCACCGACACGACCGACGGCGCCGACGGGCCCGACGCCTGAGATGACACTGCTCCTCGCCGTCGCCGCCGGCGCGCTCATCGGCCTGTCCCTGGGGGCACTCGGTGGCGGCGGCTCGATCCTGGCCGTGCCGGTGCTGGTGTACCTGCTCGACCAGTCCGCCTCCCAGGCGACGACCGGGTCGCTGGTGGTCGTCGGCGTCACCTCCCTGATCGGGGCGATCGCCGCACACCGCGCGGGCAACGTGCTGCTCGGCCGCGGCCTGGTCTTCGGCCTGGTCGCGATCGGCGGGGCGGTGGCGGGAGCGGAGGCGTCCGATCGGGTCTCCGAGGAGGTCCTGTTGGCCGCCTTCGCCGCCCTGATGCTGCTGGTCGGCGGGACGCTGGCCTGGCGCCAGCTACGCCACCGCCGCGGAGACGACGCTCGGCACGCCGCACGGCCCACCCTGGACGACCCGATCATCACGTTCAGCCCGACGTTCGCCTGCCAGTGCCCCCGGGCCCTCAAGGTGCTGCTGACCGCCACCGTCGTCGGGGCACTGACCGGCTTCCTGGGCGTCGGCGGCGGCTTCCTCGTCGTCCCCGCCCTCCTGCTCGCCCTCGCGCTGCCGATGGAGTACGCCGCAGGCACGTCACTCGTGGTCATCACCATCACCAGCGCCGCAGCGCTGGCAGTCCGGGCCGGTGCTGGCGCCACGCCGGACTGGACGTCCGTCGCCGTCCTCACCGCGACGTCAGCGGCAGCAGCCGTCGCAGGGGCCCGCCTCGCCGACCGTGTCGGCACCCACCGCCTCCAGGCGGCCTTCGCCGTCCTGGTCCTCGGCGTCGCCGTCTACACCGCCGCCCGCGCGGTCCCCGCCCTTCTCTGATCACACCCATCGCTCACCCTCACCGAACGGAACATCCATGAGCACCACCACCGCCCCGTCGAAGGGCGCCTCCCCCGACTTCACACCCGGCTTCCGCCC
>NZ_JAEMSS010000222.1 GCF_016462705.1 Nocardioides sp.
ACCACGTCGAAGCGACCCACCGCGATCATGTGGCCCTGGAGCAGCAGCACGAAGGCGACGCGGTCCTGGTGGTCGACCTGGGTGAAGCGGGCCACGTCGCGCTCGGAGAGCTTGGGCATGGGGCTGAAGAACCGGTAGTACTTCGACTGGTCGCTCACCCGCGCGGAGAACTCGACGAGCAGCTCGGCGTCGTTGGGAGCGATCGGCCGGATGTGGGCCGTGCGCCCGTCGCGCAGCAGGACGTCGGCCTCCCAGTGCCGCGGCGCGGTGGGGGGCTCGTCGGGCTGGGGGGAAGCCTCGGCGGTCACGCTCTGCAATCTATCCCGTCCGACCTGGGCGGCGTGCCACCGTCGGGTGAACAGACGCCGCAGGGAAGAATGCGGGCATGGCAAGGCGTAGGACCGACCAACCCCTCCCCGACGACTTCGAGGAGCACATCATCGACACCGATGTCGGTGACGAGATGCGCTCGTCGTTCCTGGAGTACGCCTACTCCGTCATCTACTCCCGGGCGCTGCCCGACGCCCGCGACGGCCTCAAGCCCGTCCAGCGCCGGATCCTCTACACGATGAACGACATGCGGCTGATGCCCGACCGCGGCCACATCAAGAGCGCCCGCGTCGTCGGCGAGGTCATGGGCCGGCTGCACCCGCACGGCGACGGGGCGATCTACGACGCCCTGGTCCGCCTGGCGCAGCCGTGGTCGATGCGGCTGCCGATGGTCGACGGGCACGGCAACTTCGGCTCCCCCGGCGGCGACGACCCGCCCGCGGCCATGCGCTACACCGAGTGCCGGATGGCGCCCGCCGCGGTGGCCATGACCGCCTCGATCGACGAGGACACCGTCGACTTCAAGCCCAACTACGACAGCCGCGAGCACGAGCCGACGGTCCTGCCGAGCGCGATCCCCAACCTGGTCGTCAACGGCTCCACCGGCATCGCCGTGGGCATGGCCACCAACATGGCGCCGCACAACCTCGTCGAGGTCGTCCAGGCGCTGCGGCACCTCATCACCCACCCCGGTGCCCGGCTCGACAGCCTGATGCGCTTCATCCCCGGCCCGGACCTGCCGACCGGCGGCAAGATCGTCGGGCTCGACGGCATCAAGGACGCCTACGAGACCGGCCGCGGGTCGTTCCGGATGCGGGCCACCGCCCGGGTCGAGACCATCGGCCGGCGCAAGGGCATCGTGGTCACCGAGCTGCCCTACACGGTGGGCATCGAGAAGGTCGTCGAGCGGATCAAGGTCCTCGTGCAGTCCAAGAAGCTGCAGGGCATCGCCGACATCAAGGACCTCACCGACATGGCCAACGGCACCCGCCTGGTCATCGAGATCAAGAACGGCTTCCACCCGGAGGCGATCCTCGAGCAGCTCTACCGCCAGACGCCGATGGAGGAGTCCTTCGGCATCAACAACGTCTGCCTCGTCGACGGCCAGCCGCGCACGCTCGGCCTCAAGGAGCTCCTCGAGGTCTTCCTCGAGCACCGCTACACCGTCGTACGCCGCCGCTCGCAGTTCCGCCGCGACAAGAAGGCCGAGCGCCTGCACCTCGTCGACGGCCTGCTCATCGCGCTGCTCGACATCGACGAGGTCATCCAGGTGATCCGCACCAGCGACGACCGTCCCGCGGCGCGCGAGCGCCTGATCAGCGTGTTCGACCTCAGCCAGGCGCAGGCCGACTACATCCTCGAGATGCAGCTGGGCCGGCTCACCCGCTTCAGCCGGATCGAGCTGGAGAAGGAGCAGGAGACCCTGCGCCGCGAGATCGAGGAGCTCGAGGCGATCCTCGCCGACGAGGACCTGCTCAAGAAGGTCGTCTCCGACGAGCTGCTCGAGGTGTCCAAGACCTTCGGCACCCCGCGGCGCACGGTCCTCCTCGAGACCGCCGGTACGCCGGTCGCGGCGCAGGCCGCGCCGCTCGAGGTCGCCGACGACCCGTGCTTCGCCTTCCTGTCCTCCAGCGGGCTGCTCGCGCGCTCGTCCTCGGCCGAGGCGGTGGGAGCCGGCGGCGACCGGACCAACCACGACGTCCTCGTGTCGGCGGTGGCGACGACGGCGCGCGGCGAGGTCGGGCTGCTCACCTCGCGGGGCCGGCTGGTCAAGCTCTCCGTCCTCGACCTGCCGGGCCTGCCCGCGTCGGCCAACGACCCCAACCTCCAGGGCGGCTACCCGGTCAGCGAGATCGCGACGCTCGAGCCGGGTGAGCGGGCGCTGGCGCTCTGCACCCTCACCCCCGACGGCCCCGGGCTCGCGCTCGGCACCAAGGACGGGATCATCAAGCGGGTCAACCCCGAGGTCATCGGCAAGGACGAGTGGGACGTCATCGGCCTCAAGGACGGCGACGAGGTCGTCGGCGCCGTGCAGCTGACCACCGGGCACGAGACGCTCTGCTTCATCACCACCGACGCGCAGCTGCTGCACTTCGGCGCCGACGGCGTGCGGCCGCAGGGCCGTTCTGGGGGCGGCATGCAGGGCATCCGGGTCGCCGCCGGGGAGCGGGTCGCGTGGTTCGGCGCCGTCGACCCAGGGGCCTCCGTCGTCGTCACCGCCTCCGGCTCCACCACCGCGCTGCCCGGCACCGAGCCGGGCGCGGTCAAGGTCACGCCGTTCGAGGAGTACCCCGCCAAGGGCCGGGCCACGGGCGGCGTGCGCTGCCACCGCTTCCTCAAGGGCGAGGACACGCTGGTCTTCGCCTGGGCCGGTGACGCGCCGGCGCGGGCGGCGGCGGCGAGCGGCGCACCGGTCGATCTGCCCGAGGCCAACGGCCGGCGCGACGGCTCCGGCACGCCGGCGTCGCAGCCCATCGCCGCGGCCGCGGGGCCCGTCGGCCTGCGTCTCGCGCGGCTTGTGCAAGGCTGACCGCATGGCTCCGTCGTACCCCGGGCGCATGCCCGCGCTGGCCCTGGTCGCGGCCCTGGTCCTCCTCGGAGCAGGCTGCAGCGACGACGCGAAGGCCGGCGGCGGGGACGACGACGCGCCGACGCCCGACGAGGTCCTCGCGCTCGCCAAGACCACCCTCGACGAGACCAGCGCGGTCACGATCTCGCTCGAGACCGACGAGGTCCCCAGCGGCGTGACCGGCATCAAGTCTGCGACGGGCGTGGGGGCCCACCCGGCGGCGTTCGAGGGCGAGTTCGAGCTGAGCGTCAACGGCCTCCCCGCGACCGCCGAGGTCATCGCCGTCGACGGGGTCACCTACGCCAAGAACTCGCTGCTGCTCCCCGACTGGACGAGCATCGACCCGAGCGACTACGGCGCGCCCGACCCGGCCCAGCTGATGGCGCCCGACGACGGCTTCTCGGGGCTGATCGCCGCCATCGTCGACGCCGAGGAGGGCGACTCGGTGCGCGGCGGGGACGACAACCGGGAGATCTTCACGGAGTACACCGGCACGATCCCGTCCTCCGCGGTCGAGGCCCTCATCCCCACCGCCGAGGGCGACTTCGACGCGGTGCTGACGGTCAGCGACGAGGGTGAGCTGCGCTGGGCCGAGCTCACCGGGGTGTTCTACGAGAACGCCGACGCCCTCACCTACACGCTCGAGCTCGACGACTACGGCACGGAAGCGGAGATCACCGCGCCGTGACCAGGACTGGCTCTCCCCGGTTGCTCCTGGGGTTGGCCGCCGTGGCTGTCGCGTTCGCGGCGGCCGACACCTACGTGGTGGTGCTCGCGCTGCCCGAGATGATGGGTGCCACCGGCATTCCCATCGACCAGCTGCAGCGGGCCGCGCCGATCGTGTCGGGATTCCTGCTGGGGTACGTCGCGATGCTGCCGCTGATCGGCCGGATCGCCGACCTGCGCGGCCGGCTCCCGGTCCTGGTCGCGGCCCTCGTCGTCTTCGCGGCCGGGTCGCTGGTCACCGCCCTGGCCTACGACCTGCCGTCGATGGTGACCGGCCGGTTCCTGCAGGGCGTCGGCGGCGGCGGCCTGGTCCCGGCGACGCTCGCCCTGGTCGCCGACCTCTACCCGGTCGAGCGCCGCGGCGTGCCGCTCGGGATCGTGTCGGCGGTGCAGGAGCTCGGCTCGGTCATCGGGCCGCTGTTCGGCGCGCTCGTGATCTCGGTCGCCGACTGGCGCACGATCTTCCTCATCAACCTGGCCGTGGGGCTGGTCCTGGCGGCCGCGCTGAGGGCCGCCCGGGACACCCGGGAAGCGGGCGCAGCGGGCGCCTCCCCCGGGGACGAGCGGTCCCCCGGACCACCGGGCCGCTTCGACTGGGGCAGCCCGCTGCTGCTGCTGGTCACCCTGGGCTTCGGGGCGCTGGTCTTCGTGCAGCCCAACGAGCTGGTCACCGACATCACCTGGGGAGAGCTCTTCCTCCCGTTCGCCGGTGACGGGCGCTGGCTGACGCCGGTCGGCCTGGTCACCATCGTCGCGTTCCTGCTCTTCCTGGTCCGCTCGGCGACCGCCAGCCGTCCGATGCTCGACCTGGCCGGCTGGGCACGCTCCTCCCGGGAGGCGGACCTCAGGGGCGCGCTGCTCCTCGCCGTCGCCCTCGGCGGCGTGATCCTCGCCTTCGCCACCGCCGATCCCCAGGTGCAGGTCTTCTCCGACCGCGGCCTCTGGTACCTGGCCGCGGCCGCGGTCGCGGCCGTCGCCTTCGTCCTGCACCTGCGCAGCGCGCAGGCACCGCTGGTGCCGCCCGGCGCGCTGCGGCAGCGGCCCGCGTGGGGCGCGATCCTGGTGAGCTTCTTCGTCGGCTCCGCGCTCATCGCCGCCCTCATCGACATCCCGATCTACGCGCGGACGACGACCTACCGCACGTCCCAGCTCATGGCCGCGCTGGTGCTGGTGCGGTTCCTGGTCGCACTGCCGATCGGTGCGGTGGTCGGTGGCTACCTCATCCGGACCCGCGGAGCCGGACCCGTGACCGCCGTCGGCATGACGATGTCGGCCACCGGCTTCTTCCTCATGTCCCGGTGGGGCATCGACAGCCTCGAGGACCCGACGTCCAACATCGCGCTGGTGCTCTGCGGCTTCGGGTTCGGGCTCGCGCTGGCACCGGTGAACGCCGCGGTGCTCGCGCACACCGACGCGGGGGTGCACGGGCTGGCGTCGGCGATGGTGGTGGTGGCCCGGATGGTCGGCATGCTCGTCGGAATCTCGGCCCTGACCACGATCGGCCTGCGCCGCTACTACGCCGAGCAGGACGGGTTGCCGACGGTGACCGAGGTCTGCGGCAAGGCGGAGATGTGCCAGGACTTCCGGGACCTCCAGAAGCTCGCCGGTGTCGCCCAGGAGCAGACCGTCTTCCTCGGGGCCGCCTTCTGCGCCCTGGCCGCCGCCGTCGTCGCCCTCGTCGTGTTCCGGGGCGCCGCGACCCGGGCCGTCGCCGCCCACCACGCGGTCCGGTCGCTGGGCTGAGCGCGACCGCCGCACACCGACCTACTACCGTCCTGCCCGTGAGCGACTTCGACGACCTCCTGGCCGAGAACGAGAAGTACGCCGCCGAGTTCGACCAGGGCGGCTTCGACGGTGTCGCCCACGCCGGCATCGCGGTCATCACCTGCATGGACTCACGCATCGAGCCGCTGCGGATGCTGGGTCTCGGTCTCGGCGACGCCAAGATCTTCCGCAACCCGGGTGGGCGGGTGACCCCCCAAGCGCTCGAGGCGCTGGTGCTGGGCACCCACCTGCTCAACGTGAAGCGGATCCTCGTGGTCCCGCACACCCGGTGCGCCATGGTGGCCAACTCGGAGGACGAGCTGCGCAAGAAGATCGGCGCCTCGGCGGGCACGGACCCGTCCTGGCAGCTCTTCAGCGTGGTGACCGACCAGCTCTCGGCGCTCGAGGACGACGTCCGCAAGGTGCGCGCTCACCCGCTCATCCCTGAGGGCGTCGCCGTCGGCGGGTTCATCTACGACGTCGACACCGGACTGCTCGACCAGAAGCTCTGAGCTGCTTCACGCCTGCTCGTCGGCGCGGTCGGCCCACACAGACGCCTCTAGGCTGACGACGATGCCTGCACCCGCACCCCGCAGCACCCTGGCGGCGTTGGCCGCGCTCGGCATGCTCACGACCGCCTGCACCGGCGACCCCGCCGCGGCTCCCCCGGCCGCACCGGCCGGCCGGTCGACACC
>NZ_JAEMSS010000223.1 GCF_016462705.1 Nocardioides sp.
CCAACGAGGAGGCGCTGTCCGGGCGCGGCGTCTCGTGGTGCGCGACCTGCGACGGGTTCTTCTTCCGCGAGCAGCACATCGCGGTCGTGGGCGGTGGCGACTCCGCCGTGGAGGAGGCCACCTTCCTGACCCGCTTCGGCTCCAAGGTGTCGATGATCGTGCGCCGCGACGAGCTCCGGGCCTCCAAGATCATGCAGGAGCGCGCGTTCGCCGACCCCAAGCTCGACATCATCTGGAACTCCGCGGTGGAGTCCATCAACGGCGAGGACCGGCTGGAGTCGGTGACCCTCAAGGACACCGTCACCGGGGAGACCCGCGACCTCGACGCGACCGGCCTCTTCATCGCCATCGGACACGACCCGCGCTCCGAGCTCCTCACCGGTCAGGTGGACCTCGACGACAACGGCTACGTGCTGGTCCAGCACCCCTCGACCCGCACCAACCTCACCGGCGTGTTCGCCGCGGGCGACCTCGTCGACCACCACTACCGCCAGGCGATCACGGCCGCCGGCACGGGGTGTGCCGCCGCCCTCGACGCCGAGCGCTACCTCGCCGAGCTGGCGCACGTCGGTGACCCGGCCCAGGCCCAGGCCCGGGCCGACGCCGAGGCGCTCCTCTAGACCAGGTCCGGGCCCCCAGGGTCGGTCTCGACACGCGACCGACTGCCGGGAACATCCGTCCGCGGGGTGCTGTTGACTGGAGACAGCGTTAGACGTTCCGTTCGACGCAACAGACATGGAGAGGTGACACCGTGGCGCTCATCAGTGCTGTGACCGACGAGGAGTTCGACTCGCAGGTCCTCAAGTCCGACAAGCCCGTGCTCGTGGACTTCTGGGCGGAGTGGTGCGGACCGTGCAAGCAGGTCGCACCGATCCTCGACGAGATCGCCGGCGCCCACGGCGACAAGATCACGTTCCTCAAGATGAACGTGGACGAGAACCCGGTCACCCCGTCCTCCTACCGGGTCACCGGCATCCCGACCATCAACGTCTACAAGGACGGCGAGGTCGTGAAGTCCATCGTGGGCGCCCGTCCCAAGGCGATGCTCCTCAACGAGCTCGCCGAGTTCATCTGAGCGAGCAGCCGACGCTGGGACCGAACCAGTAGTGACCCGCACGCGCCACGCGCGTGCGGGTCACTGTGCGTCCGAGACGTGGGCGTTGCCGGGGATCGCGTCGGCGCCCGTCGCGGCAGCCGGCTAGCGCGTCCTCGCCTCGCCCGGTGCCGGAGCGCTGGGGCGGGCGCTGGGCCGCACGACGCCCACCAGACGCTCCAGGGCAGCCTCGACCTCGGTCCGCCAGGTCAGGGCGGTGCGCAGGTCCATCCGCATCCGCGGGGTGGTGCCGTGCGGCCGATGTGTCTTGAAGCCCACACTTCCCAGGAAGTCCGCGGGGACGACGCAGGCGCTCGCCGTGAGCCGGCCGAGGCGCCCGGGTCCGCGGGTGTCGCCGAAGGCCTCGACGGCCGCGATCCCGCCGCGCTTGACCAGGTCGCGCGCCATGCCTTGCACGAGCATCCGACCCAGCCCGCCTGCGCGGTGGTCCGGGTGCACCCACACCGTGCTCAGCAGCACCGCGTCCGGTGAAGCCGGCGAGGTGGGGAACGCGCCGGCACCGGGCAGGAACGCCGGCGGCGCGTAGATCACGTAGCCGACCCTGCGGTCGTCGACCAGCGCCACCCGCCCGCAGGAGCCCCACTCACGCAGCACCTCGGAGACCCAGGCCTCCTTCTCGGCGGCCGCCTCGTCCGGCGCGACGCGGGCGCGGCTCACGGGGTCCAGCTGCCAGAAGAGGCAGGTCGTGCACGGCGCGTCCAGGTCCTCGTCGAGCAGGGCGAGGTGGTCGAGGGTGAGGCGCACGACCTTGCGTGACACGACCGGCCTCCTCGTCGTCGTCCTGATGTGACGCACCCTGTGCCGCTATCAGTGTGCCAAGCGGTGGGGTCACCGGCACACTAGATCCATCATGGACCTCTCCCCGCGCGCTCCGCATGGCCGACTCGACCCCTACGTCGAGCGCTACGCGGCCCGCACCGCGGGGATGACGGCCTCCGAGATCCGCGCCCTGTTCGCGGTGGCCTCGCGGCCGGAGGTGGTGTCGCTGGCAGGCGGGATGCCCAACATCTCGGGACTCCCGCTCGACGTCGTGGGCGGCGCGATCGCGGAGCTGGTGGCCATGCAGGGCCCGGTCGCGATGCAGTACGGGTCCGGGCAGGGCGTCCCCGAGCTGCGCGAGCAGATCACCGAGGTGATGCGGCTCGAGGGCATCGAGGCACACCCCGACGACGTCGTGGTGACCGTCGGCTCGCAGCAGGCCGTCGACCTGGTCACCCGGGTGTTCTGCGACCCGGGCGACGTGGTGATCTGCGAGGCGCCGTCGTACGTCGGTGCCCTCGGCGTGTTCAAGGCCTACCAGTGCGAGGTCGTGCACGCCGAGATGGACGCCGACGGCCTGGTCCCCGACGCCCTGCGCCAGGCGATCGCGTCGGTCAAGGCGGCCGGCAAGACCCTGAAGTTCCTCTACACGATCCCCAACTTCCACAACCCGGCCGGCGTGACCCTCGCCGCCGAGCGTCGCGCGGAGATCCTGGACATCTGCCGCTCCGAGGACCTGTTGATCCTCGAGGACAACCCCTACGGGCTCCTCGGGTTCGACGGCGAGCCGCTGCGCGCGCTGCGGGCCGACGAGGCCGAGGGGGTCATCTACCTCGGGTCGTTCTCCAAGACGTTCGCACCCGGGTTCCGGGTCGGCTGGGCGCTGGCACCGCACATGGTCCGCGAGAAGCTGGTGCTGGCCCAGGAGTCCGCCACCCTGTGTCCGCCGCAGTTCTCGCAGATGGCGGTGTCGGCGTACCTCTCCAACCACGACTGGCAGGGCCAGATCAAGCAGTTCCGGGAGATGTACCGGGAACGGCGCGACGCGATGGTCGAGGCACTGCACGACATGATGCCCGCCTCCTGCCGGTGGAACGTCCCCGACGGGGGCTTCTACGTCTGGCTCAGCCTGCCGCCGGGCATCGACGCCAAGGCGATGCTGCCGCGCGCCGTCACGGCCCGGGTGGCCTACGTGCCCGGCACCGCGTTCTTCGCCGACGGGTTCGGCTCCGGGGCGATGCGGCTGTCGTTCTGCTACCCGACCCCGGAGCGGATCCGGGAGGGCGTACGGCGACTCGCCGGCGTCATCGAGGCGGAGATGGAGCTCCGGGCGACCTTCGGGGCCTCGGCCCCCGCTCGTGAGCTCGGCTACCAGACCTACGACGGCCCCAGCACGGACCTGTCTTGATCGACGTCACCTACCCTCCGGTCATCCTCGCGTGCAAGACCGGGTTCCGGCTGCTCGGCCAGAAGATCGACATCCAGGGCGCCGAGCACGTCCCGCGCACGGGCGGCGTGCTCCTGGCCTGCAACCACATCAGCTACGTCGACTTCATCTACGGCGGCCTGGCCGCCAACCCCTCGGGCCGCAAGGTCCGCTTCATGGCCAAGCGCGAGCTGTTCGACCACAGGCTCAGCGGCCCCCTGATGCGCTCGATGCACCACATCGAGGTCGACCGCGGAGAAGGGCTCGCGTCGTTGGACACCGCCCTCGGCTACCTGCGGGCCGGTGAGGCGGTGGGCATCTTCCCCGAGGCGACGATCTCGCGGGCGATGGAGCTCAAGGAGTTCAAGACCGGGGCGGTGCGGATCGCGGCCGCGGCCGGGGTGCCCCTGGTGCCGGTCGTCATGTGGGGCACGCAGCGGATGATCACCAAGGACCACCCGCGCGACCTGTCCCGCGGCAAGACCATCCTGCTCCGGGCCGGCGAGCCCTTGCACCCCACCGGTGACGACCCGGTGGCGGAGACCGCCGAGCTGCGCCGGGTCATGGCCGGGATGCTCGACGAGGCGATCCGCAGCTATCCGGCCGACGAGCAGCCACCCGGCTCGTGGTGGGTGCCCAAGACCCACGGCGGGTCAGCACCCTCTCTCGAGGAGGCGGCCGCGATGGACGCCGAGGAGAAGGTCGAACGCGCCCGCCGCCGCGCCGCCAGGAACTCTCAGTAGATCTAGCAATATATCGCGATATCGCTAGGTCTCTTTGTCGACATTTGATCGCTCTACAGGTCAAGGGGTCGGTAGGCCAGCCGGGAGCGAGCGCAGCGAGCCTCGCGAGCGGAGCGAGCGCGCCTCGTGATCGGCCCCGCTGGCCAGGGCGACGGCGAAGCCGGCGAGCGCAGCGAGCGTCGCTCTGGCCACGGGCCGAAGCTCACGAGGGTAGAAGGCCAGCGAGCGTCGCCCTGCCCGTGAGGTCGAGACTCACGAGGGTAATGACCCACCTTCCATGATGTCGACGATCCGGCGCAGGTCCTCGAGGCTGGCGAACTCGACGGTGATCTTGCCCTTCGCGCGCCCCAGGTCGACCTTGACCCGGGTCTCGAAGCGGTCCGACAGCCGGTCGGCGAGCTCCGCCAGCCCCGGTGCCGTCGGCCGGGCGCGGGAGGGCCGCCGGTCCGTGCCGCTGTCCTGGAGACCGACCGCCACGATCTCCTCGAGACCGCGGACGCTGATCCCCTCGGCGACGACCCGCTGTGCCAGCCGGTCCTGCTGCTCGGGGTCCTCCACGGCCAGCAGGGATCGCGCATGGCCGGCGGACAGCACTCCCGCGGCCACCCGCCGCTGGACGGCGGGTGAGAGCCGGAGCAGCCGGATCGTGTTGGAGATCTGCGGCCGGGACCGGCCGATCCGCTGGGCGAGCTCGTCGTGGGTGCACTCGAAGTCCTCGAGCAGCTGCGAGTAGGCGGCGGCCTCCTCGAGCGGGTTGAGCTGCGCGCGGTGCAGGTTCTCCAGCAGCGCGTCGCGGAGCATCGCGGTGTCCTCGGTCTCCCGCACGATCGCCGGGATGACGTCGAGGCCGGCGGCCTTGGTGGCCCGCCAGCGCCGCTCCCCCATGACGAGCTCGTAGCGGGTCGTCCCGTCCGGGTCGGTACCCACGGGCCGCACCACGACCGGCTGGAGCAGCCCGATCTCCCGGATCGAGTGGACGAGCTCGGCCATGGCCTCCTCGTCGAACACCTGCCGGGGCTGTGCCGCGTTGGGACGGATCAGGTCGACAGGGAGCTCGGCGAACGAGGCCCCAGGCACGACGGTCATCTCGACCTGCGTCGCCTCGACCGGAGCACTCCCGACCGGCCCGGCGCTCGGTGCCGGCGGCGCGTCGTCCCCGGCGACGCCCGGCGACGGCTCCGGTGTGCTGGTGCTCTGGATGAGCGAGCCCAGCCCCCGGCCGAGGCCACGGCGTGGTGTCCTGCTCTCCGCCATCGGTCACACCCTTCTAGGAGACGGCTCTGCCGGCGAGCTCGCGCGCGGCCTCGAGGTAGCTCATCGCACCCGGCGACCCCGGGTCGTAGGTCATCACGGTCTGGCCGTACGACGGCGCCTCGGACACCCGGACCGAGCGTGGGATGAAGGTCCGCAGGACCTGGTCTCCGAAGTGATCGCGGACCTCGTCGGCCACACCGGCGGCCAGCCTGGTGCGGGCGTCGTACATCGTGATCAGGATCGCCGAGATCGCCAGCTCGGGGTTGAGGTGCTGGCGCACCATGTCGACGGTCGCCAGGAGCTGACCGAGCCCCTCCAGGGCGTAGTACTCGGCCTGGATCGGCACCATCATCTCCTGGCCGGCGACGAGCGCGTTGAGCGTGAGCAGGCCGAGCGAGGGTGGGCAGTCGATGAAGACGTAGTCGTAGCGGTCCTCCCCCGCCTGCTCGGCGGTCCCGATGAGCGGGGACGCCCCCAGCGCCTTCTGGAGCCGCTGCTCGCGGGCCACCACGCTCACCAGCTCGATCTCCGCGCCCGCCAGGTCGATGGTCGCGGGCACGGCGAACAGGTTGTCGAGGTCGGGGCAGGACGCCACGACGTCGGCGAGGGGGAGCCCGTCGACCAGGAGGTCGTAGGTCGACGGGACACCGCGGTGGTGCTCGACGCTCATCGCCGTCGAGGCGTTCCCCTGCGGGTCGAGGTCCACCACCAGGACGCGCTGCCCGAACTGGGCCAGCGCCGCGGCGACGTTGACCGTCGACGTGGTCTTGCCGACTCCGCCCTGCT
>NZ_JAEMSS010000057.1 GCF_016462705.1 Nocardioides sp.
GAGGGACAGCCCGATCCAGGAGGCGGCCGCGACGACGAGCACCGGCACCAGGCGGTCGCGACCCGTGACCAGGACCAGGCCGGCACCGGACCCCGCCGCGAGGACCAGCAGCCCGCGGCCCCCACCCGACGAGCCGCGCCCGGGGTGCTGGGCCGGCGCGAGCATGACCTGGACGGCGGCGACCGCCGCGAGCACGGCCAGCACCCCGGCGGGGGTCACGGGCGGCTCCGGTCCAGGAGCGCGGCCAACCTGCCCGCGGCGGCTCCCTCACGGAGCCGGCCGTCAGGTGCCGCCGTGACCGCCGCCGTCATGTCGACCCAGCCCTGGGCGTCACGGACGGGCACGGCGACCTCGGCCAGCCGGCGTACCCCGTCGCGCCCACGGCGCAGGTGCACCACTGCCGCGACCCCCGACGCGAGCTGGCTGTGCGCCGCGAGCCGGTCGAGCCCCGCCGCGAGAGCCAGCGCCTCCACCCGGGCGGGCACGTCGCCGGCCGAGTTGGCGTGCAGGGTGCCGCAGCCGCCGTCGTGACCGGTGTTGAGCGCTGCGAGCAGGTCGACCACCTCCCCGCCGCGGACCTCGCCGACGACCAGCCGGTCCGGCCGCATCCGCAGGGCCTGCCGGACCAGGGTCCGGAGCTCGATGGCGCCGGCACCCTCGACGTTGGCGGTGCGTGCCTCGAGACCGACGACGTGGGGGTGGTCGGGACGCAGCTCGGAGGAGTCCTCGACGAGCACCACCCGCTCCGCCGGGTCGACCAGCGAGAGCAACGAGGAGAGCAGAGTGGTCTTGCCCGAGCCCGTGCCTCCGCTGACCAGGAACGCCGCGCGGCTCGCGACCAGCGCCCGGAGCAGCTCCGCGCCGGCCCGGGACACCGTGCCGGCCGCGACCAGCTCGTCGAGGGTGAAGACGCGGGCCCGCGGGACCCGCAGGGAGATCAGCGTGCCGGGCCGGGACACCGGCGACAGGACGGCGTGCAGCCGGGTGCCGTCGGGGAGGCGGACGTCGACGTGGGGTGTCGCGTCGTCCAGGCGCCGCCCGCCGAGGGACGCCAGCCGCTGGGCCAGCCGGCGCACGGCGGCGTCGTCGGCGAACCGGACCGCGGTCGTCTCGAGCCCCCCACCCCGGTCGACGTAGACGTGCTGAGGACCGTTGACGAGCACGTCGGTCACCCCGTCCTCGCGCAGCAGGGGCTCGAGCGGACCGGCACCGACCACGTCGTGCCGCAGGTTCTCGAAGACCTCGAGCACGGTCGCGTCGCCCACCGGGCGCCCGGCCTCGCGCAGGGCCTCGGCGACCCGGTGCGGCGTGAGCTCGCCGGGTGCCCGAGCCAGGCGCTCCCGTACGACGTCCACGAGCGCCCCGAGAGCCGTCGTGGTCATCCGGCGACCTGGTCCAGCACGCACCTGGCCGCTCGCGCCAGCGGACCTCGCCTGCCGCGGACCGGGCCGAGGCCGAGGTCGACGCGCTCGACCAGTCCCCGCTGGTCCCGCATCGTCGCCAGCAGCGGCAGCCCGGCCACCGAGGCGACCTGCTCCGCCACCGTCTCCGTTCCCCGGGCGACCAGGGAGACGGAGGGATGGTCGGCGAACCTGCCGACGACGCGCACCGTCGCGGCCGCCGACGCGACGGTCGACCGGGCCACGACGACCAGTGCGTCGCAGCGCAGCGCGACGTCCGCGACCAGCGGGTCGGCACTCCTGGCCAGGTCGACGACGACGAGCGCGTGTCCCCGTCGGGCCGCGGACAGGGACTCGCGGACGACCTGCGGCGCGAGCTCCCCGAGCGTCCCGGTCTCCCAGGTCAGCGCGGCGAGGCCGGCGCGCGACGGCAGCGCGTCCCGCAAGGACCGCGCCCCGAGCCGTCCGGAGGTCTCACCGAGGTCGCCCCAGCGGACACCGGGGCAGCCGTCGAGCCCGAGCACCCGGTCGGCCCCCGGCCCGAGCGGGTCGGTGTCGACCACGACCGCCGTGCCGTCGCGGGCCGCGACCTGGGCGAGTGCGCACGCGAAGGTCGTGGCGCCGGCACCGCCCGACCCGGCCACGACGCCGACCACCCGTCCCGGGACGGGGTCGTCGTCGCCGAGGTCGGTGAGCAGCTCGGTCAGCCACGCGCTCCGGCTGGGCACCTCGACGACCTCGTCCACGCCGAGGGCGACGGCGGTGCGGAACGCCGCGTCGGGCACGGGCGCCGTACCGACCAGCAGCACCTGCGCCCGACGGGGCGGTGACAGCGCGGCGAGCTCGACGCCGACGTCGGTCCCCACCAGCACCAGCGGCGCCGAGGTCCACCGGCGCAGGGCGGTGCCGACCTGCCGCTCGGTCTCCAGGGGCACGCCCGCGGCCGCGGCGAGCCGGCGCAGCTCGTCGAGCAGGGCGGGGTCGCGGGTGACCAGCACCGGTGCTGTCATGCGACGACCCTCGCCCGGCGCACCGGCCGGGTGCGCGCGGGCCGGCGGCGCCTGTGGACAGGGGACCCGCTCGGCCGACTGTGGCCCGCCGGTGGCCGGTCGGCGCGGCAAGATAGTCCTCCTGGGTCACTGACACGGGCGCCCCGGCGCAGACAGACTCGTCGTCCATGCGTGCCTCCCGCCCTCTCGCCCTGATCGCCGCGACCCTGCTCAGTGCCTCGGGGCTCGCCGTGGTGGCCCTCACGGCGCCGGCCCAGGCCGCGACCCACCAGCTCCAGGCCTGCGCCCCCGGGGTCCCACGGCCGTGCGTGGTCTCCTTCACGCGCAACGGCACCACCCCGCCGGCGGACCTCGAGGTCCTGGGGGTGGCGACGGAGGACGGTGACCGACGCGACGTCTCCTTCTCCGTCTACAAGAACGGCGGCGGGGGCTACGACCTCGGCGCCGCGGCGCGCAGCGACACCTTCAGCGTGACCCTGGACATGGGCTCCTGGAGTCCCAGCATCGTGGCCGGGGCGGGCCGGGACGCCGACGTGGTCCGGCAGCGCACCGGGGGCGGCTACCTGGTGACCGTCACCGCGAGGCCGGTCCTCCTGTCCGGACAGTGCGACCAGTCCGAGTGGCCGTGGCGCTGCCCCGAGGCCGACGTCGTCGTCCAGGACCCGGAGTACTTCAACAACGTGCAGTGGGACGCCATGTGGTCGATGCGGGTCTACAACGCCGGGTTCATCGCCGACAAGGCGGTCCGGACCGCGCTGTACGGGCTGGACTACTTCCACAACTTCGCGGCCAGCTCGCTCCCGCCCAGCGTGGAGTTCACCGGCCCCGACGACTCGGTGGCCCGGCTGGTCATCGAGGTCGCCAACCGGCGCTACCTCGACGACCTCAGCACCCTGGTCAACGGTCACGCCGAGATGAGGATCCCGAACTCCTTCCTGCGGGCCGGCTACGGGATCACGGACCCGTCGTCGATGACCGGCAGCAGCCTCACCGTCTCCGGCTCGGGTGCCGGGGCCTCGGTGTCGGTCACCAAGGACCCCGCCGGGGACGCCATCCGGGTGCTCATCGACGGCATGACCTTCCCGGACGCGATGATCGCGGACGGGGAGCTGCGGCAGCGGCCGCCGGGCGCGTCCGCCAAGGTCATCACGGTCAAGCGCGGCGTCGTCACGCCCACCAAGGTGGGCGTCGCCGCGACGGACCGGGTGACGACGGGGAAGGCCAGGATCAAGGCGCAGAGGGCCAGGTCCCGGGGGGCCAGGGTCACCGGCTACGAGGCCAGGTGCACGTCGGGGCGCGAGACCGCCACCGGCAGGAGCAAGACCCGGACCGTGGTCGTGACCGGCCTCGACGCCGGGCGCGCCTACCGGTGCCGGGTGCGGGCATTGTCCAAGGCCGGCGCCGGTGGGTACGGCGCGGCCAAGCAGCTGGCCGCCCGGCCCTGACCTCGTGCGGCGTCCCGCCGCACTCCCTACGATGGACGGCATGGCCGCGACGGGGGACTCTTCGCGGTCCGCCCGGCCCACGGCCGCCTTCTTCGACCTCGACAAGACGATCATCGCCAGGTCGAGCACCATGGCCTTCAGCAAGCCGTTCCAGGCGGGCGGACTCATCTCCAGGCGCGCGGTCCTGCGCTCGTCGTACGCCCAGTTCGTCTACGTGCTCGGCGGGGCCGACCACGACCAGATGGAGAAGATGCGCGCGTTCATGTCGACCCTGGTCGCCGGCTGGGACGTCGCCACCGTCCGCGAGATCGTCGCCGACACGCTCCACAACATCGTGGACCCGCTGGTCTACGACGAGGCGGTCGACCTGATCGAGCAGCACAAGGCCGCCGGCCGCGACATCGTGATCGTGTCCACCAGCGGCACCGAGGTGGTCGAGCCGATCGGCGCGATGCTCGGTGCCGACATCGTGGTCGCGTCGCGGCTCGAGGTCGAGGACGGCAAGTACACCGGGCACATCGAGTACTACGCCTACGCCGAGGAGAAGGCCCGCGCGATCGTCGAGCTCGCCGAGCTGCGGGGCTACGACCTCGCCGAGTCCTACGCCTACAGCGACTCGTCGACCGACATCCCCATGCTCGAGACGGTCGGTCACGCGTTCGCGGTCAACCCGGACAAGGAGCTGCGCCGGGCCGCGGCCTCGCACGACTGGCCGGTGCTGGTCTTCACCAAGCCGGTCGCGCTGCGCAGCCGGGTGCCGCTGCCGCCCGCCAAGCAGACCATCGCGGTGCTCGCGGTGGGGGGCGTTCTCGCCGCCGGCGGCGTGCTCTGGGCCAACGTCCGGAGGCGCCGCCCGGGGGCCTAGTCACCGCCCGTCAGAGGTCCGGCGCCGCACGGAGAAGGCCGTACGCATGCCCCAAGATCCTCTCATCGGGTAGGGGAATCAAGCCCTTGTCTCCGCGCCCGAAGGGGCGTACACATGAGTCAGTACGACCCAGCAGCACAACTCAAGAGCAGCACGAGAGCCTGGTACCCACGCGGCGATCTACCCTCTCGAAGAGGGCGCTTGCCACACCGGAACCTGTCCGGGGCAGTAGTTAGATGTTGCACGCCTGGTAGCCAGCGGCTCACGTGTCAGCGGTGGCACTCGAGATCCTGGAGAGCTCGGGTGCCACCTGCATGTGCGGGCGGTTCCTACGGGTCGGTGAGCGGGCTCGCCTCGGCGCCCGCGGCGTAGGCCTCCGCCGCGTAGAGGAGCCACGCGTGCACGCCCGCCGGACCGCCGTCGCGGTAGGCGCCGAGGTTGGACTCGTACGCCGCCCGGTTGGCCAGGTGGCCGATCTCGGGCACCACCAGCGCCTTCTCGTCCACCCCGCGGGAGACCAGCACGAGCCGTTCGACGGCGCGGGCGACGACGCCGTTGTGCGACGCGAACGGCGTGGCCGCCGCCAGCTCGGCGTGCGCCACGGCGGCCACCAGCATCGCGGGCACCTCGGTCCCGGCCGAGAGGACGTCGGCCACGCCACGCAGCCGGACGGCGGCGTCGGCGTCGCGCGGCCGGCCCAGCCGGTCGTCGGGGAGCGACCGGGCGGCCGCCACCGTGTGCAGCCGCGCCAGCACCTGCAGCGGTGACCGGGACAGCGTCGGTCCCCACGACAGGAGCTCGGTCGTGACCCGCACCGCGTCCTGGGCGATCTCGTCACCGGCGCCGGACCGGACCTCCTCCAGCGACGAGCCGGAGCCCTCCAGGACCGCGCTGGCGTGCGCCCCCCGCAGCAGCGACTCCGCGGTCAGCTCCGGGGCGGTGCGCCGGAGGCCCCGGTCGCGCAGCAGCGCGTCGATCCCGTCGCGGGCCGCGGCGAACGCCGACGGCACTCCTTCCAGCGCCGCCAAGGTATTGAGGGAGGACGCGGCGGGCGAGGTCACGGCCGGAACGCTACCCACCGGGTATTTTCGGCAGGGATGAGCCACGACACCCCCGACCTCGCCCTCTCCTTCGGTGCGGTGGCCGACGCCTACGACCGCGGCCGGCCGACGTACCCGCGTGAGGCCGCCGCGTGGCTGACCGCGGACGCGCCCGTGTCGGTGCTCGAGCTCGGCGCCGGGACCGGCAAGCTGACCGAGCAGCTGGTGGCGCTCGGCCACGACGTGCATGCCACGGACCCGGACGCCGCGATGCTGGCGAGGCTGTCCGAGCGGCTGCCCGAGGTCCGGACCTCGCAGTCGGCGGCCGAGGAGATCCCCGCGGGCGACCGCTCCTACGACGTCGTGGTGTGCGCGCAGGCGTTCCACTGGTTCGACCTCGACAAGGCGCTGCCCGAGATCGCGCGCGTCCTCAAGCCCGGAGGCCGGCTGTCCCTGGTCTGGAACCAGCGAGACGAGCGGGTCCCCTGGGTGCGCCGGCTGGGCTCCCTCATCGGCACGCAGGAGCAGCTCCGGGAGCCGGCGGCGGCGCTGGACGGTTCGCACCTGTTCGGCGACGTCGAGGAGGCGGAGTTCCGGTTCCGCCAGCAGATCGACCAGCACTCGATCAAGGACCTGGTGCTGTCCCGCTCCAACGTGGCGACCCTGCCTCCGGACCGGCGCGAGGCCAAGCTCGCCGAGGTCGTGGCGTTCTACGGCGAGTACGGCCGCGGCATGGACGGGATGCAGCTGCCCTACGCCGCGCGCTGCTTCCGGACCGCGGTGCTCGACCGCCCCGCGTCCTACTCCGGGACCACGGAGACCTCGTCGGTCCCCGAGGAGACCCAGCCGATGCAGACCTCGGACGGGTCGGAGACCGACATGCTCCTCATCGACTTCCGCTGATCCAGCGGAGTCAGCCGGCGACCGGGACGCTCAGGCGACCGCGCTGGGTGAGACCTCCCGCACGGCCTCACGGAACCGGCGCACGACCAGGTCTCGGAGGGCGCCGTGCGGGCCGAGCACCTCGGCCACCGCGCCCGCGGCGGCGCACGACCCGCGCACCCGGTCGGCGAAGTGGCCGTCGGCCAGGAGGTAGGGCGAGACCGCGCAGTCGCCGGTGACCAGGGCCTCGGGGCGGTGCCCAATGCCGCCGAGGGTGGCGACCGTGACCGGCCCCCGCCACAGCTCGGCGAGGAGCTCGGCCGCCCGGGTCAGGTCACTGGTCGCGAGCGGGTCGCGCGACCCCGCGGCCACCATGACGACCGGCTGTCCGGGCCGGGCCCCGGCCTGGAGCAGGCGGTGGGCCTGGGCCTTCGCGAGGAGCCGGTGCGGGCCGAGCGGCGGGCCGAGGGCGACCGGGCCGCCGGCGGCGGACACCGCCTCGGGCAGGTCGTGCCGGACGTGGTGCCCGGTCGACAGCAGCAGCGGGACGACCACCGTCGGCTCGTCGGACTCCGCGAGCGCCTCGGGCAGGGAGGGTGCGCACAGCTCGACGTACGCCGCGGCGGCAGGGACCCCGAGGAGCTCGCCGGCCGCCGCCGTGAGGTCGCGGGCCACCTGGTTGCCGGCGGTGTGCCGGGTCCCGTGCGCCACCGTCACCAGCCTCATGAGGCCGGGACCGCCAACCGGTAGCCGCGCTTGACCACCGTCTGCACGCACCGGGTGCCGATCGACGCCCGCAGCCGGGCGACCGCCATCTCGACCGCGTGCTCCGACCCGGCGGTGCCCGACGGCAGCGCCGCCAGCAGCTCGCGCCGCGAGACGACGTGCCCCGGGTTGACCATGAGGCTCTGCAGGACGGCGAACGGAGCGGGCGAGAGCTTCGTCTCGACGCCGTCGAGCAGCACCGTCTCCCCGTGCACCAGCAGCAGGTGGCCGGCGACCTCGAGGGTGGTGCCGGAGGTGCGCGACGGCAGCTCGGTCTCGAGCTGCTTGACCATCGCCCCCAGCCGCGAGCGCTCCGGGAAGATCGTGGGCACGCCCCACATCTCGAACGCCGCCGCAGTGACCGGCCCGACGCAGGACGCGACCACGTCGGCCTGGAACGCGCCGATCAGGTCGTCGCGCCGGCCGGTGGAGCCGGCCGCCTCCATCATCGCCGCGACCGCCGGGGCGGAGGTGAAGGTGACGGCCTGCAGCGCCCGGTCGGCGACCAGGTCGACCATCCGGAACATCGGCTCCGGGTCCTCGGCCGAGGCGACCCGGTAGACCGTGACCGTGGTGACGTCGGCGCCCTGCCGGCGTAACGCGTGGGCGACCATCGAGAGCGACTGGCCGTGCTCCTGGACGACGATCCGCAACCCGTCGAGGGACCGGTCCCGCAGGTGCGCGAGCACGTCGTCGAAGCACTCGGAGTCCGGTGCCCACAGCTCGCGCAGACCCTGCCGGCGCAGGGCGCCGACGCTCTTGGGCCCGCGGGCCAGGATCTCGGCCCGCCCCAGTGCCTCGAGCAGGTCGGGGAGCAGACCCCATGACTCGGCCGCCGCGAACCAGGCCTTCATCCCGATCCCCGTGGTGGCGAGGAAGAGGTCGACCGGGCGCGCCAGGACGTCGAGCGTCGCCGCCCGCAGCGAGGCGTCGTCGACCTGGTTGGGGTCCATCGACAGCGCGGGCGCCCAGACCACCTCCGCTCCACGGCGCTCCAGCAGCGCGACCTGCTCGTCGACCTTCCGGGCGGCGGTGACGCCGACCCGGTAGCCGGTGAGCGGAAGGTTCACTAGTGCTCCTGAGGTGGGCCGACGAGTACCTCGCCGTCGAGCACGCGCACGTCGTACGTGGGGATCCGGACGTCCGCGTCGTCGAGGCACTGCCCGGTGCGCAGGTCGAAGGCCTGCTTGTGCATCGGCGAGGCCACGAAGGGCACGTCGCCCTCCGCCGTGGAGCGGGAGCCGACGATCCCGCGCGCGAGCACCGAGGCGTTGGAGAAAGGGTCGTAGTTGCTGATTGCGTAGACGTTTCCGTCGTGTGTCCGCAGGATGGCGACGGCGTCGCCGGCGACGAGACCTGCGACACCTCCCTCGACGTCGATGTCGTCGAGCCGGCACACGCGGGTGTACGTCGACACGCCCACGCCTGCGCTCGGGGAGGCCGTCATCGCGGCGACCCCACGGGGACCGTGGTGCCCAGCGACACCGGACCGGCGACGTCGCCCGGGACCGACTGCTCCCGCTCGGCGCGGAACGTGATGTGTGGGTCGGGGACGTCGGGTGCGTTGACGAAGGAGACGAACCGGCGCAGCTTGTCGGGGTCCTCGAGCGTGGCCGCCCACTCGTCCCGGTAGCCGTCGACGTGCCGGGCCATCGCCGCCTCCAGCTCCGAGCCGAGACCGAGCGCGTCCTCGACCACCACCTCCCGGACCCGGTCGAGCCCGCCCTCGAGCGACTCGACCCACGGCGCGGTGCGCTGCAGCCGGTCGGCGGTGCGGATGTAGTACATGAGGAAGCGGTCGAGGTAGCGGACCAGCGTCTCGGTGTCGAGGTCGCCGGCGAGCAGCCGGGCGTGGACCGGCGTCGCGCCGCCGTTGCCGCCGACATAGAGGTTCCAGCCCTTCTCGGTCGCGATCACGCCGAAGTCCTTGCCGCGCGCCTCGGCGCACTCCCGGGCGCAGCCGCTGACCCCGCCCTTGAGCTTGTGCGGTGAGCGGAGCCCGCGGTAGCGCAGCTCCAGGTCGATCGCGAGCTGCACGGAGTCCTGCACCCCGTAGCGGCACCAGGTCGAGCCCACGCACGACTTCACGGTCCGCAGCGCCTTGCCGTAGGCGTGACCGGACTCGAAGCCCGCGTCGACCAGCCGCCGCCAGATCGCGGGCAGCTCCTCCACCCGGGCGCCGAAGAGGTCGATCCGCTGGCCGCCGGTGATCTTGGTGTAGAGCCCGAAGTCCCGGGCCACCTCGCCGATCACGATCAGCTTCTCCGGGGTGATCTCGCCGCCCGGGATCCGGGGGACCACGGAGTAGGTGCCGTTGCGCTGGATGTTGGCCAGGAACGCGTCGTTGGTGTCCTGGAGCACCCGGGTCGGGCCCTCCAGCACGTGCCCGCCGACCAGCGAGGCCAGCACCGAGGCGACCGCGGGTTTGCAGACGTCGCAGCCGCGGCCGCGACCGTGGGCCTCGACGACCTGGTCGAAGGACCGGTAGCCGTGCACCGCGACGACGTCGAAGAGCTCCTGCCGGGTCAGCGGGAAGTGCTCGCAGAGGCTGCGGTCGACGACCTTGCCGACCGACTCGAAGTACTCCTCGATGATCTTCTTGACCACCGGCTTGCAGGAGCCGCAGGTGGAGCCGGCCCGGGTCGTGGTGCCGTCCGCCGCCGCCTCGACGATCTCGCTCTTGCAGACGTCGTTGCACGAGCAGACCTGCGCCTCGTCCGGCAGCCCCAGCTCCACCCCGCCGCGACCGGCCGGGAGGATCAGCTCCTCGGGGTTGTCCGGCAGCTCGATGCCCGGGTTGGTCGGCGTCGCGACCATCGGCCGCAGGACGCCGTACGCCGTCGCGTCCCCGACCAGGACCCCGCCGAGCAGCCGCCGGCCGTCGTCGCTCACCACGAGCTTCTTGTAGACACCCGCCACCGCGTCGGCGAAGACCAGCTCGAGGGCGCCCTCGGTCGTGGCGTGCGCGTCGCCGAAGGACGCCACGTCGACGCCGAGCAGCTTGAGCTTCGTGGACATGTCCGCGCCGGTGAAGCTGCCCGGCCCGCCGAGCAGGGCGTCCACGACGACCTCGGCCATCGCGTAGCCGGGGGCGACCAGGCCGTACATCCGTCCGGCCGGCGCCGCGCACTCGCCGATCGCCCACACGTGCGCGTCGGAGGTGCGGCACCGCTCGTCGACCAGGACGCCGCCCCGCTCGGCCAGGTCGAGGCCGGCCGCGCGGGCCAGGGCGTCGCGGGGCCGGATGCCCGCGGAGAACACGACGACCTCGGCGGGGATCGTCTCGGCGTCCTTGAGCGACAGTCCGGCGGCCCGCCCGTCCGCCGCCACGACCTCGCTGGTCACCGCGCCGGTGTGGACCGTCAGCCCGAGGCTCTCGATGTGCCGGGCCAGCGTGGCCCCACCTGCGTCGTCCACCTGCACCGCCATGAGCCGTGGCGCCATCTCGACGACGTGGGTCTCCAGCCCGAGCTGGGCCAGCGCGTTCGCGGCCTCGAGCCCGAGCAGCCCGCCGCCGACGACCGCGCCGACGGTGGCGGTGGCGGCGGCCGCGCGGATCGCCTCGAGGTCCTCGATGGTCCGGTAGACGAAGCAGCCCGGCAGCTCGTGGCCCGGCACCGGCGGCACGAACGGCGCGGCACCGGTGGCGAGCACCAGCTCGTCGTACTCGAGCACCCGCCCGTCCTCGAGCAGCACCGTCCGTGTCTCCGGGTCGAAGCCCTCGACGGCGGTGCCGAGGACCAGCTCGACCCGCGGGTCGTCGTACTCGCCCTCCGGGAGCAGCGACAGCGCCTCGGCGCCGACCTCGAAGAACGACGTGAGTGCGACCCGGTCGTACGCCGGACGCGGCTCCTCACCGATGACGACGACGTCGTGGGTCTCGGTGAGGCCGCGCTCGATCGCGGCCTGCACGAAGCGGTGGCCGACCATGCCGTGGCCGACGACCACCAGGCGGCGGCGGAACTGGGGGCTCATGCTGTGCTTCCTTCCAGAGTGGGGGTCGTGCGTTGGGCGAGGAGCTGACGGACGGTGTCGGCGCAGCCGCCGCAGCCGGTGGTCGCACGGGTGGCCGCCCGCACCTCGGCGAGCGACGAGCACCGGCGGATGTCGCCGGCGTTGACACCAGCGCAGGCGCAGACCTCGGCATCGGCGGCGAGGACGTGCGGGAGCGGCGGGCGGTCGGGCAGCAGCAGCGCGCCCGGCTCGGCCGGTGCGAGCACGGTGCCCCGGTCGAAGTACTGGGTGATCAGGCCGATCCGGGACAGGTCGCCGACCAGGGTCGCGGCCACGACGACGCCGTCGCGGACCACGAGCCGCCGGTGCGAGCCGACCACCGGGTTGGACACCTCGACGACCTCGCCCTCGGCCTCGAGCGGGTCGCCCAGGACGGCGACGTCCAGGCCGGTCGCCCGCAGCCGGGCGACGGACCGGCTGCCGTCGTACACCGCCGGCTCGCCGTCGAGGACGCGGGCCAGCACCCCGGCCTGCTCCCAGGCGGGCGGGACGAAGCCGGTGACCCGGTCGCCGTGCTGGGCGCAGTCGCCGACCGCGTGGATCCGCGGGTCGCTGGTGGTCAGCGTGTCGTCGACGACGATGCCGCGACGCACCTCGAGCCCGGCGCGCCGGGCCAGCGACGTGGACGGTCGGCCGCCGGCCGTGAGGACCACGAGGTCGGTCTCCAGGACGTAGCCGTTGTCGAGCACCAGGCCGACCGCGGTGAGCCGGGTCGCGCGCGCACCGGTGTAGACGGTCGTGCCCAGCCGGGTCAGGCTCCGGGCCAGGATCGCACCGGCGTTGCCGTCGACCTGGCTGCGCAGCAGGTGCTCGCCGCCCTCGACGACCTCGACCTCGAGTCCGCGGACCCCGAGGGCCCGGGCCACCTGCAGGCCGAGCAGCCCGCCGCCCACGACCACCGCACGTCGGGCGCCGGGCACCGCGGCGTCGAGGCGGCGGCAGTCGTCGAGGGTCCGGAACGCGTGCACCCGGTCGTCGAGACGGCCGTCCACCCGGACCAGGCCGCGGATCGGCGGCAGGGTGGGGATGCTCCCGGTGGCGAGCACCAGCGCGTCGTAGGGCAGCCGCGAGCGGTCGGCGAGCTCGATCTCGCGCTCCTCCCGGTGGATCTCGACGACCCGGGTGTCGAGCCGCAGGTCGACGTGCTCGCCGAGCCGCAGCGCCAGGCTGGCCACGTCGTGGGTGCCCTCGAGCACGGCGGACAGCAGGATCCGGTTGTACGGCGCGTGCGCCTCGTCGCCGAGCAACGTCACGTCGTGCCCGCGGAGCCCGTCGGCCAGCCGGGCCGCGGCCATCCCGGCGCCGACGATGACGACCCTCATGAGATGAGTCCTGCCTCGGTCGGGTCCGAGGCTCGCTGCGCTCGCACCTCGACCAACGAAGCTGGGGTCGAGGTGCGAGGAGCGCTAGCGACGAGCCGCGAAACCGCGGTCACCAACGCCGCACAGACCTTGAACTCCGGCATCCGGCTGGACGGGTCGAGCGCGTCGTTGGTCAGCCGGTTGGCGCCGACCCAGTGGAACGGCACGAAGACCGTGTCCGGGCGGATGGTGGTGACCACGCGGGCCGGGGCCTTGAGCTCGCCGCGGCGGGTCGCGACCACGACGAGCTCGCCGTCGCGGGCCCCGATCCGGGCGGCCAGCATCGGGTGCAGCTCCACGAACGGGCCGGTGTCGGGCAGGTCGCGGACCCGGCGGGTCTGGGCGCCGGACTGGTACTGCGCGAGCACCCGGCCGGTGGTGAGGTGGATCGGGAACGCCTCGTCGGTCGGTTCGGCCGGACCGCGGTGGTCGACGGCGACGAACCGGGCCCGCCCGTCGGCGTGGGCGAAGGAGTCCGCGAACAGCCGTGGCGTGCCGGGGTGGTCGGCGTCCGGGCACGGCCAGAAGACCCCGTGCTCGGCGCGGATCCGGTCGTAGGTGATGCCGGCGTAGTCGGCGCGGCCACCGGCCGAGGCCCGGGCCAGCTCGGCGAAGACCTGCTCGGGATCGGTGGCGAACGGGACCGGCGAGCCGACCCGCGCGGCCAGCTCCGCGATCACCTCGAGGTCGGAACGGACCCCGTCGGGTGCCGACACGGCCTGTTGCCGCAGGATGACCCGGCCCTCGAGGTTGGTCATGGTGCCGGTCTCCTCGGCCCACTGGGTGACCGGCAGGACGACGTCGGCGAGCGCCGCGGTCTCCGACATCACCAGGTCCGCGACGACGAGCAGGTCGAGGTCCGCGAGCCGGGCGGCGACGTGGGTGGCGTTGGGCGCGGACACGACGATGTTGCTGCCGAACACCAGCAGCGCGCGGGCACCGCCGTCGGTGCCGAGCGCGTCGAGCAGCTCGTACGCCGACCGGCCGGGACCGGGCAGCGAGTCGGGGTCGACGCCCCACACCCCGGCCACGTGGGCGCGGGCCGCCGGGTCGTCGATCATCCGGTAGCCCGGGAGCTGGTCGGACTTCTGGCCGTGCTCGCGACCACCCTGACCGTTGCCCTGCCCGGTGAGGCAGCCGTAGCCGGCGAACGGCCGGCCGCACATGCCGAGCGCCAGCGCGACGTTGACCCAGGCCAGCACGGTGGCCGTTCCCTGAGCGTGCTGCTCGGCGCCGCGGGCGGTCAGCACCATGACCCGCTCGGCGCCGGCCATCAGGTCTGCCAGCTCGCGCAGCTCCGAGGCCGGTACGCCGCTGACCCGCTCGACCCGCTCGGGCCACCAGGCGGCGACGCTCCGGCGGACCTCGTCGAGACCGACCGTCCTCGCCGCGGCGTACTCCTCGTCGACGGCGCCGGCGGCGTCGAGCAGGTGCAGCACGCCGAGGGCCAGCGGCAGGTCGGTGCCGGGCACGGGCTGCAGGAACAGGTCGGCACGGTCGGCGGTCGGCGTACGCCGCGGGTCGATGACGACGACCCGGCCGCCGCGCTCGCGCAGCCGGTCGAGGTGCCGCGCCGCGGGGGGCATCGTCTCGACCAGGTTGGAGCCGACCAGGACCAGGACGTCGGTCTGCTCGACGTCCTCGAGCGGGAACGGCAGCCCCCGGTCGACCCCGAACGCCTGGTTGCCGGCGGACGCCGCCGACGACATGCACCAGCGGCCGTTGTAGTCGACCTGGCTGGTGCCCAGGGCGACCCGGGCGAGCTTCCCGAGCTGGTAGGCCTTCTCGTTGGTCAGGCCACCGCCGCCGAAGACCGCGACGGTGTCCGGTCCGGACTCGTCGCGCAGCTCTCGCAGCCGGGCGCCGACCAGGTCCAGCGCCTCGTCCCAGCTCGCCGACCGCAGCTCACCCGTGGCCCGGTCCCGCACCAGCGGCGAGGTCAGCCGCTCGCGGTGCCCGCGCAGTCCGGCCGCGGACCACCCCTTGCGGCAGAGCGCGCCCTGGTTGACCGGGAACTCCGCCCACGGCCGTACCTCGAGCGCGCGACCCGCACGCTCGAGGCTCATGCCGCACTGCAGGGAGCAGTAGGGACAGTGGGTGTCGGTCACGAGGTGTCGTCAGATCCCCGCGTTGGCCAGGCTGAGGTGGGCCTTCGCCTCGTGCGGCTTGCGCAGGTAGACGGCGTACGTCACGAGCGCGCACACGACGTAGAAGCCGGTGAACACCAGGAACGCGCCCTTGGTGGCGGACATCGGGTCGTCCACCCAGGGCGAGCTGAACGCGATCGGGATCAGGAAGCCGCCGAGCGCGCCCACCGCCCCGATGACGCCGATCGCGGCCGAGGCCTGCTTGGTCGCGAAGGAGACGGCCGCGGTCCGCTCCGGGGTGTGCGGCGGGGTCGTGCGCTCCGCCTCGGTGCGCCAGATCGACGGGATCATCTTGTAGGTCGAGCCGTTGCCGATCCCGGTGGCGGCGAAGACGCACAGGAAGAACCCGAGGAACCAGGGGAACCACGACTGGTTGTCCGTGGCGATCGCCGGGTCCGCGCCGGGGTTGGGCGTGAGCTGGGTGAGCGTCCACAGCACGGCCAGGGTGAAGAGGATCATCGCGGCGAACGCGCCGAGGGTGACCCGGGCGCCGCCGTACTTGTCGGCCAGCCAGCCGCCGAACGGGCGGGTCAGGGACCCGACCAGCGCGCCGAGGAACGCGAAGTAGGCGAAGTAGATGCCGGTGCCGAGCGGCGCCGGGTCGGGCACCCAGAAGTTGAGCTTGATCAGCAGGGGCATCGCGGCCGAGTAGCCGATGAACGAGCCGAACGTGCCGATGTAGAGGAACGCCATGATCCACGTCTGCCGCTTCTTCACGACCTGGAGCTGCTCGCGGGGCTTGGAGACCGCGGTGCCGAGGTTGTCCATGAAGAAGTACGCCGCCAGGGTGGCGACGACCGCGAGCCCCGCGTAGACCCAGGCGGCCCGCTCCAGGTTCAGCCCGCCCTCGGAGGCCTTGACGATCCCGAAGATGCCGGCGCCGCCGACGATCACCGGCAGGAAGAACTGGATGAGCGACACCCCGAGGTTGCCGCCGGCCGCGTTGAGCCCCAGCGCGGCGCCCTTCTTGGCGGCGGGGTAGAAGAAGTTGATGTTCGCCATCGAGCTGGCGAAGTTCCCGCCGCCGAGGCCGGCCGTGGCGGCGATGAGGCAGAACGCCCAGTAGGGCGTGCTGGGGTTCTGCACGGCGTACGCGAACCCGAGCGTCGGGATCAGCAGCAGCGCCGCGCTGGCCATCGTCCAGTTGCGGCCGCCGAACTTCGGCACGGCGAACGTGTAGGGCAGCCGCAGCAGCGACCCGACCAGGTTGGGCAGCGCCACCAGCAGGAACAGCTGCTGCGGGGTGTAGTCGAAGCCGGTGGCCACCAGGAACGCCGAGCTGACGCTCCAGATCAGCCAGACGGAGAACCCGAGGTGCTCGGCGAAGATCGACCAGATCAGGTTGCGCCGGGCCACGGGCCGCCCGGTCGTCTCCCAGAACTCCGGGTCCTCGGGGCGCCAGTCGTCGATCCAGCGCCGGGTCCGCCGCACGGGCGCCGCGGCCTGGTCGTGAGGGCCGGTGGTGATGGAGGTCGTGAGCGTCATGCCCCAGACCTTGGGTGCCGCGTGTGTCGGCCCCGTCGGCCCGCGGTCTCCGTTCCGTCAACTTGTCCTCACGACCTCACGCGGCTCACGACCTCACGGGCTGCTCGACCCCGGTGCCCCGGGCGGGGCATCTGTGATGCTGTCCCGCATGCGGAGCCCTGGCCCCTGGCGACGGAGGCACCTCGGCACGGACGCCGACCGTGCCACGTTCCGCACCCTGCACTCCGCCTCCCTGGCCAGCCCCGCGCTGCGGGCCGGGCTGACCGCGGACAGCGCCGGCAAGGCGATCCGGCACCTCCGCGCGCTGCTCGGCACCCCGGCCCTCGCCCTCACCGACACCCACGAGCTGCTCGCCTGGGACGGCACGGGGGACCACCACGCGGGGCAGGTGGACCGGCTGGCCCGGGAGACCGTCGAGCGGGGCGCGACCCGGGTGGTCGTCCGCGACGACCTGCCGTGCGACGAGGGCAGCTGTCCCGTCCGCACGGCGGTGGTCACGCCGCTGGTGGCCGACGAACGGATCGTGGGGACCCTCCAGGTGTTCTCCCCGAGCCACACCGCCGGCCTGGCGCGCGCCGCCGAGGAGGTCGCCAGCTGGGTGTCGGGTCAGCTCGACCTCGCCGAGCTCGACGCCAGCCGGACCCGGGCGATGGAGGCCGAGGTGCGCGCCCTGCGGGCCCAGATCAGCCCGCACTTCATCTACAACTCGCTGGGGGCGATCGCCAGCTTCGTGCGCACCGACCCCGACCGGGCCCGGGAGCTCCTCCTGGAGTTCGCGGACTTCACCCGCTACTCGTTCCGCAGCCACGGCGACTACACGACGCTGGCCGAGGAGCTCAGGTCGGTGGAGCGCTACCTGTTGCTCGAGCAGGCACGTTTCGGCGACCGTCTGCAGGTGACGCTGCGGATCGCGCCGGAGGTGCTGCCGGTCGCCGTGCCGTTCCTCTGCGTCCAGCCCTTGGTCGAGAACGCCGTGCGGCACGGCCTGGCCGGCTCCGCGAGCGTCGGCCACATCTCGATCCACGCCCAGGACCGCGGACACGAGTGCGTGATCGAGGTCGAGGACGACGGCATCGGCGAGGACCCGGAGAAGGTACGCCGCGCGCTCGCCGGCGACGCGGCGTCCGACTCGGTCGGCCTCGGCAACGTCGACAGCCGGCTGCGCAACGCCTACGGCGACGAGTTCGGTCTGGTCGTCGAGACGGCACCCGGCGCCGGCACCAAGGTGACCGTGCGCGTGCCCAAGTTCGCCCCCGGGGTGCACGCATGACCGCTCCACTCGGACTGCGCGTGCTCGTCGTCGACGACGAGCGTCCGGCGCTCGACGAGCTCGCCTACCTGCTGGAGCGGGACGACCGGGTGGGCGAGGTGCTCACCTGCGACTCGGCCACCGAGGGCCTGGTCACCCTCCAGGCCGAGGACGTCGACGCGGTGTTCCTCGACATCCAGATGCCGGGGCTCAGCGGCATCGAGCTGGCCCAGGTGCTGAGCCGCTTCCGCGCCCCTCCCGCGATCGTCTTCGTGACCGCGCACGACGAGCACGCGGTCGACGCGTTCGAGCTGCGGGCCGTCGACTACGTGCTCAAACCGGTCCGCGCCGACCGCCTCGCCGAGGCGGTCCGCCGCGTGGTCGAGGGTGGCGGTGACACCTCGAGCGGTCAGGACCTCGAGGTGCCCGTCGAGCGGGGCGGTGTGACCCGCATCGTGCGGCGTTCCGAGATCACCCACGTCGAGGCGCAGGGCGACTACGCCCGGTTGCACACCGCGGACGGCTCGCACCTGCTGCGCGTCCCGCTCACCCAGCTGGAGGCCGAGTGGGGACCGGCGGGGTTCGTCCGGATCCACCGCTCCCTGCTGGTCGCGCTCGCCCACGTGACCGAGCTGCGGATGGACGGCGGCCGCTGCTCGGTCCGGCTCAGCGACGGCACCGAGCTCGGGGTGAGCCGGCGCCAGACCCGGGAGCTGCGGGACCGCTACCTCCGGCGCGGCGGATGAGGCCGGGGCCATGACCGACGCCGTGCCGCCCCGGGTCCGGGTCACCGGGCCGCCCCGCCGGAGCCAGGCCCAGCGGCCGGTCGACCTGCGGGCCGACTCCCCGCTGAGCGAGGTCTACCTGGACTCCCTGCTGGCCGCCCAGCTGCGGCTGGCCGGCCGGATCCTGGTCCTGCTCGCGCTGGCGGTGGGCTCCCTGCCGCTGGTGTTCTTCCTCGTCCCCGGGCTCGCCGAGCAGCAGGTGGCCGGCCTCCCGCTGTCGTGGCTGGTGCTGGGCGTGGGCGTCTACCCGGTCCTGGGCCTGCTCGGCTGGCGCTACGTGGTCCGGGCCGAGCGCAACGAGCGGGACTTCGTGGACCTCACCCGTGGGTCCGGATGAGCATCGAGGACGCCGCCCCAGGCGTCATCGCCGTGAGCGTGGTGGCGATCGCGACCCTGGCGATCGGTACCTGGGGGCTGCGGCTGTCCCGGACGACCAGCGACTTCTTCGTCGCCTCCCGGACCGTCAACCCGCGGCTGAACGCCAGCGCGATCGGTGGCGAGTACCTGTCCGCCGCGTCGTTCCTCGGCGTTGCCGGGCTGCTGCTCACCTTCGGTGCGGAGATGCTCTGGTACCCCATCGGCTGGACCGCGGGCTACCTCGTGCTGCTCGCCCTGGTGGCCGCACCGCTGCGCCGCTCGGGTGCCTACACGCTGCCGGACTTCGCGGAGGCGCGGCTGGGCTCGGCGGGCGTCCGGGCGACGTGCTCAGTCCTCGTCGTGGCGATCGCGTGGCTCTACCTGCTGCCGCAGTTCCAGGGCGCCGGCCTCACCCTGCGGTCGGCGGTGGGCGCTCCGACGTGGGTGGGCCCCCTGGTGGTCGGCATGGTCGTCCTGGTCAACATCGGCTCGGGCGGGATGCGCAGCATCACCTTCGTCCAGGCCTTCCAGTACTGGCTCAAGCTCACGGCGCTCCTGCTCCCGGCCGCGGTCCTGCTCGCGGTCTGGGCGGGGGACGGCGCCCCCGCGGCCGCAGGCGGCGCGGTCGACCTCGCGGAGTGGTCGATGCCGCTGGCCGACGGCGGCGGAGGTCGCGGCCTCTACCTCACGTACTCGCTGATCCTGGCGACGTTCCTGGGCACGATGGGCCTGCCCCACGTCGTGGTCCGCTTCTACACCAACCCCGACGGGCCGGCGGCCCGCCGGACCACGCTCGTGGTCCTGGGGCTGCTCGGGATCTTCTACGTGCTGCCGCCCGTCTACGGCGCGCTCGGCCGGGTGTACGCGGACGAGCTGGCGTCCTCCGGTCGCTCCGACGTCCTGGTCCTCGAGCTGCCCCGGCTGATGGTCGGCGGGCCGCTGGGGGACGTGCTCACCGGGCTGGTGACGGCCGGGGCGTTCGCGGCGTTCCTCTCGACGTCGTCCGGCTTGTCGATCGCGGTGGCCGGGGTGCTCGGCCAGGACGTCTTCGACCGGGCCTTCGGCCGGCGGCTGACCGGGGTGGCGGCGTTCCGGATCGGTGGCGTCGTCGCCGTGGTGGTCCCGCTGCTCATCGCCCTGGCCCTCCCCAACGTCGGGGTCGCTCGCGCCGTCGGCCTGGCCTTCGCCGTGGCCGCCTCGACGTTCTGCCCGCTCCTGGTCCTCGGCATCTGGTGGCGCCGGCTCACCGACGTCGGCGCCGTCACGGGCCTGGCGGTGGGCTTCGTCGGTTCCGGGAGCGCGGTGCTCTGGGCGATGACGTCCCGGTCGACCGGTGGCTGGGCTGTGCTGCTCGAGCAGCCCGCTGCCTGGTCGGTGCCCCTCGCGTTCGCGACGATGGTGCTGGCCAGCCTGCTCACGGCCGACCGGGTACCGGTGCACACCCGCCGCTTCATGGCCCGCCTGCACGCACCCGAGACGCTGCACCTCGACCGCTCGTCGTCCTAGACCGACCGCTCACCGATTCCCGGGACCCGCTGGTCGCTGACCGGACGCGTACGCCTGTCAGTCGGCGAGCCGGGGTACCTACGGTGACGGCCATCACATCGCCGCGGTGGGCGGCGATGCCTCACGGAAGGTGTCGGACATGTCGAACACCGACAACGGTTACGCGCCACATCGCGACGACCCGATCTACGACCAGCTCCACGACTCCGCGGACTTCACCGAGCTGCGACGCCGCTACCGCGGGTTCGTGATCCCGGCGACCGTGGCGTTCCTGACCTGGTACCTCCTCTACGTGGTCATGTCCAACTGGGCGACCGGGTTCATGGACACCCAGCTGGTCGGCAACATCAACGTCGCCCTGGTGTTCGGGCTGCTGCAGTTCGTGACGACGTTCCTGCTGGCCTGGGTCTACAGCCGCTTCTCGACCAGCAAGCTCGACCCGCTGGCCCGCAAGCTGGACGACGAGTACGCCGCGGGCCGCCGCTCGGACGCCGACGGCGGGAGGGCCTGACATGAGCAGCCAGACCCTCACTACCGTCCTGTTCCTCGCCGTCGTGGCGGTCACCATCGGCATCACGGTGTGGGCGAGCCGGCAGACCGCCGGCGCCGCGGACTACTACGCAGGAGGCCGCGGGTTCACCAGCTTCCAGAACGGTCTCGCCATCGGCGGTGACTACATGTCGGCGGCGTCGTTCCTCGGCATCTCGGGCATCATCGCCCTCAGCGGCTACGACGGCTTCCTCTACTCGATCGGGTTCCTGGTCGCCTGGCTGGTGGCCCTGCTGCTGGTCGCGGAGATGCTGCGCAACGCCGGCCGGTTCACCATGGCCGACCAGCTCGCCTACCGGATGCGCCAGAAGCCGGTCCGCCAGGCGGCCGCCACGTCCACGGTGGTGGTCTCGATCTTCTACCTGCTCGCGCAGATGGTCGGCGCCGGAGCGCTGGTCTCGCTGCTGCTCGACGTGGAGGGTGACGCGGCCAAGAACCTGACCATTCTCGCGGTCGGTGCGCTGATGATCTTCTACGTCACCGTCGGCGGCATGAAGGGCACGACGTGGGTGCAGATCGTCAAGGCGTTCCTGCTGATGACGGGCTCGGCCCTGATCGTCGTGCTGGTCCTCATCAAGTTCGACTTCAACATCTCCGACCTGCTCGGCACGGCCGCGTCCAACAGCGGACAGGGTCAGGCCTTCCTCGAGCCCGGTCTGAAGTACGGCATCGACACGACCTCCAAGATCGACTTCCTCAGCCTCGGGCTCGCGCTGGTGCTCGGTACCGCGGGACTGCCGCACATCCTGATCCGGTTCTACACCGTGCCGACCGCCCGGGACGCCCGGAAGTCCGTGCTGTGGGCGATCGCCCTGATCGGCACGTTCTACCTGTTCACGCTGGTCCTGGGCTTCGGTGCGGCGGCCATGCTGACCGACAGCAAGTACGCCGACGTCGCGGCGTCCGGAGGCAACCTGGCCTCGGTGCTCCTCGCCGAGGAGGTCGGCGGTGGCGACGGGTCCACGGGTGGCGCGGTGCTGCTGGCCGTCATCGCCGCGGTCGCCTTCGCGACGATCCTGGCGGTGGTCGCGGGGCTCACGCTCGCCTCCTCCACCTCGGTGGCGCACGACATCTACAACAACGTCACCAAGCAGGGGCAGGCCACCGAGCAGCAGGAGATCAAGGTGGCCCGGATCGCGGCGTTCGTGATCGGTGGTGTCGCCATCCTGCTGGCCATCCCGGCCAAGAACCTCAACGTGGCGTTCCTGGTGGCCCTGGCCTTCGCCGTGGCTGCCTCGGCCAACCTGCCGGCGATCGTCTACAACATGTTCTGGCGCGGCTTCAACACCCGCGGCGCCGTGTGGAGCATCTACGGCGGTCTGATCTCGTCGGTGGGGCTGGTGTTCTTCTCGCCGGTGGTCTCCGGGTCGCCGACGGCGCTGTTCACCGACAGTGACTGGTCGTACTTCCCGCTGAGCAACCCGGGGATCATCTCGATCCCGCTGGGCTTCTTCCTGGGCTGGCTCGGCTCGGTCACCAGCTCGGAGCCGGAGGCCGCCGAGCGCTACACCGAGCTCGAGGTCCGGGCACTAACCGGGGCGGGGTCGGAGAAGGCCGTCCAGCACTGAGCAGTCCAGCGCGCCGGGGGGTTGTCGGGGGGCAACCCCCCGGCAACCCTGGTGCGTACATGCTGAGCCCAACGCCGGGCGCAACGAGGAGTGAGTCGTGAGCGAAGAGACCCTGTCCAACCTGTCCCGCGAGGAGCGGCGGTTCGAGCCGCCCGCCGAGCTGGCGGCCAACGCCAACCTCACGGAGGAGGCCTACGCGAGGGCGCAGGCCGACCCGGAGGCGTTCTGGGCCGAGCAGGCCGAGCGCCTGCACTGGGACCAGAAGTGGGACCGGGTCCTGGACTGGGACGACCCGCCGTTCGCCAAGTGGTTCGTCGGCGGCCGCCTCAACGCGGCGTACAACTGCGTCGACCGGCACGTGGAGAACGGCCTCGGTGACAGGGTCGCGATCCACTGGGTCGGCGAGCCGGAGGACGACGCCCGGTCGGTGACCTACGCCGAGCTCAAGGACGAGGTCTGCAAGGCGGCCAACGCCCTGACCGAGCTCGGCGTCCAGCAGGGCGACCGGGTCGCGATCTACATGCCGATGATCCTCGAGACGGTCGTGGCGATGCTGGCCTGTGCCCGGATCGGCGCCCCCCACACCGTGGTGTTCGGTGGCTTCTCCTCCGACGCGCTGGCCACCCGGGTCGTGGACTGCGGGGTCAAGGTGGTCATCACCGCCGACGGCGGCTACCGGCGCGGCGCGGCGTCCGCGCTCAAGCCCGCCGTGGACGAGGCGCGGGCCAAGACCAAGGAGCGCGACGGCCACGTCGTGGAGAAGGTGCTGGTCGTGAAGCGCACCGGCCAGGACCTGGGCGAGGGAGGGTGGGACGACGACGTCGACGTGTGGTGGCACGACAC
>NZ_JAEMSS010000058.1 GCF_016462705.1 Nocardioides sp.
GGTCGGGGTCGGCGTGGGGGTCTCGCAGGGCACGAGCACTCCGCACTCGGTCGGCGTCGGCGTCGGCGTGGGGGTCGGCGTCGGCGTCGGCGTGGGCGTCGGCGTCGGCTCCTCCGTCGTCGGCTCCTCGGTCGGCGAGCTCTCGGTCTCGCTCGGCTTGTCCGACGGCTTCTTGGTCGGCGACGGGGGCGGCGGCTCGTGGCCGTCGTCCGGTGCCTCACCGGTGACGTACGCCGGCGGCGGGAAGTCCTCGACCTCCAGGCCGTCCATGACCCGCTCCATCGTGGCCAGCCACGTGTCCGCCGGGTAGGCACCGCCGAAGTACTCCGGCAGCCAGCCGTCGAGCTTGCCGACGCCGTTGCCGCGCAGGTAGACGACCGACGTCGCCATCTGCGGCGTGTAGCCGGTGAACCAGGCCGACACGACGTCGCCGGCGTCGTTGGTCGAGGTGCCGGTCTTGCCGGCGGCCGGCCGGTCCAGGGCCTGGGCCGCGGTCCCCGAGCCCACCTGGACGACCTGCTGCAGGGCGTAGGACACGTCGGCGGCGATGTCCTCGTTCATCGCCATCCGGTCGGTGACCTGGTGGTTGTAGAGCGTCTCGCCGTCCGCGTCGACGACCTTCTCGATGATGTAGGGCTTCACGGCCCGGCCGCCGTTGGCGATGGTCGCATAGGCGTTGGCCATGTTGATCGGGCTCACCGTGGCGCTGCCGAGCGCGACCCCGATCCCCGGATCGAGGCCAGGTGTGTTGTTGGGGAAGCCGAAGCTCGGGTCCTTGACCTGGTCGGGCACCGGTGGGATCCCCATCAGGTTGGCCTGCTTGATGACCGCCTCGGGTCCGTTGTCCATGCTGTCGGTCAGGTCGATGAACGCGGTGTTGATCGAGTTGGCCGTCGCCGTGATCAGGTTGACCGCGGAGCCGTAGTCCTGGTCGCCCTGGTTCTCGAACTCGGTGTCGCCGATCTCGATGGGCGAGTTGCCCTCGAAGGTGTCCTTGAGCTCGAAGCCCTGACGGATGCCGGCGGCCAGCGCGAACGGCTTGAGGCTCGAGCCCGCCTGGCCACCGGCCACCGCCCAGTTGAGCTGGGAGCGCAGGTAGTCCTGGCCGGCGTAGAAGCCGCGCACCGCCCCGGTGCCCACCTCGACGGTGCCGATGCCCACGTGCAGCTGCTTGTCGCTGAAGCCGTCCGGCCGCGCCTCGACGTACCCCTCCTCCGCCGCCTGCATGGCCTTCTGGGTGAAGGTGGTCGTGATCTTCAGCCCGCCGCCGTCGATCTCGTCGTCGGTGAAGGGCTCCCCGGTCTTGGCGTTGGGCAGCCGGAGCAGCTCCTTCTTGACCATGGTCATCATGTGACCGGTGTTGCCCTCCAGGGAGTTGTCCACCTCCTCCTTCGCGAACTTCGGCAGCTTCGCCGCGGCCTCCTCGGCCTCGGCGTCGCTGATCTTGTCCGCGGACGCCATGCCGTCCAGGACGTAGGCGTAGCGACCCTTGAGCGCCTCCCGGGCGTCCTTGCCGTTGGCCGGGTCGAACCGGCTCGGGTTGTTGATGATGCTGGCCAGGACGGCGCTCTCGCGCAGCTCGAGGTCCTTGGCGTCCTTGCCGAAGAAGGTCTGGGCGGCGGCCTGGATGCCGTAGGCGCCCCGGCCGAAGTAGATGGTGTTGAGGTAGCCCTCGAGGATCTGCTCCTTGGACTGCTGGCGCACCAGCTTGAGCGCCACGATCGCTTCCTTGAGCTTGCGCGTGTAGGAGCGCTCGGTCGTGAGGTAGAAGATCTTCACGTACTGCTGGGTGATCGTCGACGCACCCTGCGTGTTGTCGCTCGAGGCGTTGTTGAACACCGCCCGCAGGATGCCCTTGGGGTCGATGCCGTTGTCGGTCCAGAAGCTGCGGTTCTCCGCGGCGACCACCGCGTCCTTCACGCTGTCGGGCATCTCGTCGTACGGGATGCTGTCGCGGTTCTGGACGGCGTACGTCCCGATCGGCTCGCCCGGCTCACCCTTGCCGTTGTCGAAGTAGACGAACGAGGTCTGGGTCTGGAAGTCCTTGTTGGGGTCCGGGATGTCGGTCGCCCGGTACAGCCAGATGAACCCGCCGACCGCGATCAGGGTGAGGACCAGCCCGACCAGCGCGGCCCACTTGCCGGCGAAGATCAACCTTCGCTTGAGCGGGCTGCGGGCCGCCTTCTTCTTGCTTCTCGCCGCGGCCTTCTTCGACGGGGCCTTCGACGGCTTCGTCCCCGGCCGCTGCGACGGCTTCTTGGCAGGCCCGCCCGAGGGCCGCTTCGCAGTGGACTTCGTGGCGGGTCGGTTGGACCCGGAACCGGCCTTGCGCTTGCCGCCACTCACGGGAGTCGAGGGTACGCAGTCGTCCTGAGATCCGGCCAAACCAGGCGGCTGTGAGACCGTTCATCCTCGAGTCGTGCCGATGTACCGGAAATTCGCGTTCCCCGGATATATCGCTACGATAGGTACATGGCACGTCGTGCGGAGACCATCGAGCTGGCAGTCCTCGGACTGCTGCACGAGGGACCCATGCACGGCTACGAGCTGCGCAAGCGGCTCAACCTGATGCTGGGCTGGGGCCGGGTGCTGTCCTACGGCTCGCTCTACCCGGCGCTGAAGAAGATGCTGCGGGGGGCCCTCATCGAGGAGTCCCTGTCGACCAGGACGCCCGGCACCCCGGTGTCCAAGCGGCCGCGGATCACCTACCAGGTGACCGAGGCCGGGACCCGCGAGTTCGAGCGTCTGATGTCCGAGGTCGGGCCCACGGCCTGGGAGGACGACAACTTCGACATCCGGTTCGCGTTCTTCTCCTCCACGGACATGGAGATCCGGCTGCGTGTGCTCGAGGGCCGACGTACCCGTCTCCAGGAGCGTCTCGACCGCATCCAGCGTGAGCTCGCGATGACCCAACAGGAGGTCGACCGGTACGCCGGCGAGCTCCAGCGGCACGGGGTCGACCGGGTCGAGCGCGAGGTCATGTGGCTCTCCGACCTGATCAACGCGGAGCGCAACTCCGCGAGCACCGCTGCATCACCGTCCATCAGCCCCACCCCCACGCCAGAACAGGCTTGATCACCGCCTGATCACCGCCTGATCAACATTTGAAAGGAACGGTGCCCCCATGGGTTCGGTTCGAGTAGCCATCGTTGGAGTCGGCAACTGTGCGACGTCGCTCATCCAGGGCGTCCACTACTACCGCGACGCTGACCCGACGGCCACGGTGCCCGGGCTCATGCACGTGATGTTCGGCGACTACCACGTCAAGGACGTCGAGTTCGTCGCCGCGTTCGACGTCGACGACATGAAGGTCGGCAAGGACCTCTCCGAGGCCATCAACGCCTCGCAGAACAACACCATCAAGATCGCCGAGGTGCCGACCCTCGGTGTCGAGGTGCAGCGCGGCCCGACCCTCGACGGTCTCGGCAAGTACTACCGCGAGATGATCGAGGAGTCCGCCGCCGAGCCGGTCGACGTCGTCGCGGTGCTGCGGGAGACCCAGGCCGACGTGCTCGTGTCCTACCTGCCGGTCGGCTCCGAGCAGGCCGACAAGTTCTACGCCCAGTGCGCCATCGACGCCGGCGTGGCCTTCGTCAACGCTCTGCCCGTCTTCATCGCCTCCGACCCGGTGTGGGCCAAGAAGTTCGAGGACGCCGGCGTCCCGATCATCGGTGACGACATCAAGTCGCAGGTCGGCGCCACCATCACCCACCGCGTGCTCGCCAAGCTGTTCGAGGACCGCGGCGTGACCCTGGACCGCACCTACCAGCTCAACGTCGGCGGCAACATGGACTTCAAGAACATGCTCGAGCGCGAGCGTCTCGAGTCCAAGAAGGTCTCCAAGACGCAGGCGGTCACCTCCAACCTGCACGGCGAGCTGGCCAACAAGATCTCCGACCGCAACGTCCACATCGGGCCGTCGGACCACGTGGCGTGGCTCGACGACCGCAAGTGGGCCTACGTCCGGCTCGAGGGCCGCGCGTTCGGCGACGTGCCCCTGAACATGGAGTACAAGCTCGAGGTCTGGGACTCCCCCAACTCCGCCGGCATCATCATCGACGCGGTGCGTGCCGCCAAGATCGCCAAGGACCGTGGCCTCGGCGGCCCGATCATCTCGGCGTCGTCGTACCTGATGAAGTCCCCGCCGGTGCAGCTGCCCGACGACGAGGGCCGCGCCCGCGTGGAGGCCTTCATCAAGGGCGAGGAGTGACCTCCCCGCTCTGAGCTCTCCCTGAAGCAGCGTCGACCCGGCCCGCCCCCTCTCCTGGGGGGTCGGGCCGGTCCGCATTTCTGGGCGGTTGCGTGCCGGGGCCGGGCGCCAGCCCGCCGCGAGCCACCGCAAGACCTCCGGCCCGCCCCGTCCACGACCGCATAACCCGCAGCACCAGCGTTCGTTCACAGGGCAGGAGCCGCACATCCACGGCGGCCACTCATCCACGGGGAAGCCATGTCCATCTCGCGTACCCGCCTGCGTGCTGCCGTCGTCACCCCGACGGTCCTCGCCGGCCTCGTCCTCAGCGGTCTTGCCGGCGGCTTCGCCTCGGCCACGAGCCCCGCTGCCAGCCCGGCCACCGGCCCGGCCAGCAACGCCGCCACCAACGCCGCGTCGGCCAGCGCACCCGCCCCGGAGGCCGTCGGCGCCGCGTCGGGGTTCCTGTTCTACGTGATCCCCGACCCGCAGCCGACGTGCCTGCTCCCGCTGGGGCTCAACGCCACGGCCGACCCGTCGATCGACCGCAGCTCCTGCGCGTTCACCGAGTTCCAGGTCAGCGGCCAGAGCGGCGCCGTCACCGCCGACCTCTACCTGGCCGGCGACGACACCGCGTTCGCAACCGGGCTGGAGGCCGTGGAGGACACGACCACCGCCGGCACCTTCCAGGTGAGCCTCGAGCCTGACGCCTCCTGGCCCGCGGGCCGGATCCGGATGGTCGTCAGGGACGCCACGGGCGCGATCGGCGAGTTCTTCTTCGGCCACAACCAGCTGCTCGCCACGGTCGACGCGCCCGGGGAGACCGCCCCGGGGGCTCCCATCGACGTCACCGGGACCATCGAGGAGCACAGCGCCCGGGCGACCTTCCCCGGCGGCGGCGTCCCGGCGACGTTCACCCTCAAGACCTACTCCTCCGACGGGGCGGAGATCGACAGCCAACCGGTCACGGCCGCCGCCGACGGCACCTTCACCGCCACCGTGCCCGGCACGGCGACCGCCGGCATCACCGCGGGTCCCGAGACCGGCTACCGGACCTCTGTCCGGGTGGCCGTCGTCGACGCGGCGTACGACGACACCAACCCGGTGCCACCGCCGGCGACCGGTGAATGGGCCGCCGCGGAGGCCGGCTCGGCCTCGCACACGCTGGTCTCCCCGGCCACCAACCTGCTGCTGGAGAACTCGTTCGTCTCGTCGGTCGGCTGGGTCAAGCCGGGTGAGACGTACCCGTCCCGGGTCGTGGTGACCAACCCGACCGCCGGCCCGCTGACGCCCACCATCGCCCTCAGCGCGCCGACCGGGTCGACGTTCCTGAGCGCGACCGGTCCCGGGTCCCACCCGGTGAGCGGCTCCGGCTTCACCTGGGAGCCCGGCGCGATCGCTCCCGGAGCCACGGCCACGCTGGTCCTGGAGTCCCGGGCCGCGACCACGGCCGAGTTGCCCACCATCGTGTGGCGCGACCTGTCCTCCGAGGCCGCGATGACGGTCCCCACCAAGCCGGCCGTCACCGCGACCGCGCACGGCCCGAAGGTCATCCCGCCGGCCGAGACCTACGACACCGCTCGCTACGGCGACCGGCCGTTCCCGGTGGTGCCGGTGCAGTACACCGACCGGGCCTACCAGGCCGACAACTCAGGCGACGAGCTCGAGGGCGTCATCAACGACCCGGGCAAGGAGGGCTCGACGTTCAACCTGTTCCAGGAGATGTCGCTCGGCCAGCTCTTCCCCGACGGCACCGTCCCGTCGGCCGGGATCGGCAGCGCCGACTTCGACTACGCCGAGGGCTTCGACTTCACCAACCGCGCGGTCCCCGGCAACACCTGCGTCGGGTTCACCTACGAGGACTTCCCGGGTGGGGCGACCACCAACCCGCTCTACTCCGAGCGGATCACCGACGGCGTCTACAACCTGCCCGGCGACACCGGCTACTACGGCTCGGACTCCAACGGGTCCGCAGTGCTCGGCTCGGTCGCGGGCGTCGGTGCCCTGCAGAACATCGACTCCGGCTGCGGCGACACCGGCAAGCTCGTCTACGACGCCGCCGCCATCGCCGACCCGGAGATCGACTACTCCGACTACGACACCGACAAGGACGGCGTCGTCGACTTCTTCATGGTCGTCTTCGCCGGCTGCGGCGGCAACGGCTCGTCCCAGCTCGGCCCGGCCGGCTGCGACTACCCGGGGGCGCCCTACGACAACGTCTGGCCGCACAGCTCCTCGCTCGAGAACGGCTACAGCGACCCGGTGACGGGCCTGCCCGGCTTCACGACCGACGACCAGCTGAAGAACCTCGAGGGCCAGCCCCTCTGGTACACCGACACGACCTACACCGGCACCACCACGACGCCCGGCCCCGACGAGCTCAAGGTCTTCGTCCGGGTGGGTCCCTACAACGTCAACCCGGAGACCGCGATCGAGTTCGCCTCGGTCATCTCCCACGAGTACGGCCACAGCCTCGGGTTGCCCGACTTCTACTCCACGGGCGGCCGGGAGACCTACGGCGACTGGAACCTGATGGCGACCGACAAGTCGCACCACATCGACGCCTTCGGCCGCCAGGAGCTCGGCTGGGTGGTGCCGCAGGTGCTCGACGGCAGCCGCACCGTGACCGGGATGAAGGACTCCAAGGAGGACACCGGCCAGATCACCTGGCAGGAGCCGGACGGGACTCCGTACACGCTGACCGACGGCCCCGACGGCACGGTGCACAACTCCGAGATGTACGTCGCCAAGCTGCCGGGCCGCACGCTGCTCGACGAGTCCGCGTTCACCGGCGGCGACGGGGCGACCCCGAGCCACCTGTGGTGGTCCGGGTCCGGCAACGACTTCGGCTGCACCCCGACCGCCGGACGCAACTTCGACCTGTCGATCCCGCAGCTGGCCTCGGTCACCGACCCGGCCGCCACCGTCACGCTGAGCATGAAGTCGCGGTGGGACATCGAGTGGGACTACGACTACGGGTTCGTCCTCACCACCACCGACGGCGGCGAGACCTACACCTCGCACGCCTCGGAGAACGGCTACACGACCGGCACCAACACGGTCCCGCCGGCCGCGTCCAACAACGCCTGCCAGGACACCTACGGCAACGGCCTCACCGGGACCAGCGGGTCCTACCTCGCCGGCACGCAGGCCGCCGACCGGCTCACCAGCACCTACCCGGAGCCGGTGTTCCTGGAGGACAGCTTCGACATCAGCGACCTGGCCGGAGAGCCGAACGGCGCGCTGCGGTTCAGCTACGCCACCGACCCGGGCCTGGCCCGGCCGGGCTGGTTCATCGACGACGTCAAGGTCACCGTCGACCCCGACGGTGACGGCCCCGAGGCGGCGTACGACGTCTACGCGACCGACTTCGAGACCAGCGGCGACCCGGCCGACCCGCAGGTCTTCAACGGCGGCTGCAAGGAGGACCTCAGCACGGCCACCAGGTGCACCCTCGGGTGGAAGTACCTGCAGGCCGGGGCCGAGTCACCGCAGGACCACGCCTACTACATGGAGATGCGGGACCGATCCGGGTTCGACCTCGACGCCAACGGCCAGGCCGACCGCGGCGCGCCGGAGTTCCAGCCGGGCTTCTACCTCTCATACACCGACGAGGCGCACGGCTACGGCAACGCCGGCACCGACGACCCACCGGCCCAGTCGCCGCTCGACTCGGTGCCGGAGCCGGGCAGCGCCACGCCCGACCTCAACGACGCGGCGTTCCTGCCGGGTGGCGAGCGGGCGACGTTCTCGGACAGCTCGAGCGACCCGCACGTCGACAACTACGCCGACCCGAGCAGCGACTCCGGCAACTGGGAGTTCGGCTACGACTGCCTGGGCTTCACGGTCGGCTCGATGTCCGGGGAGACCAACGGCCCCCAGCAGGCCGACGGCGACCTCACCGGCGACGTGTCCTTCACGCTGGGCGCGGGCTGCGGGGAGTTCGACTACGGCTACACCCCCGGCGGCGGCGGTGCTGACAACACCGCCCCGGTCGCGGCGGCGACGGCCACGCCGGCCAGCGTCAAGGCGGGCGAGCAGGTGACCCTGTCCGCGGCGGGCACCACGGACGCCGAGACACCTGGCGACCTGGACTACAGCTGGAGCTTCGGTGACGGCGGGTCGGCCAAGGACGCGGACGGCCGGGTCGTCCGGCACAGCTTCCCCTCGGCCGGTGTCTACACCGCCACCGTCACCGTGACCGACCCGCAGGGCCTGACCGGCACGGCGTCGGCCACGGTCACGGTCACGGGTCCCGCGGCCGGGCCCGGCAGCGCGGGCACACCTCCGAAGGCCCGGATCAAGCTGTTGACCAGGAAGCCCGACATCTCCCGGAAGGTCCGGATGACGGCGCGGAGGTCCACCGGCGACGGGCCGCTGACCTACGCCTGGCAGTTCCGCAACGGCGGCAAGCGGGTCGACGCCAGGACCAAGCGGGTCAAGGTCCTCTTCAAGCAGCCGGGCAAGAAGCGGGTCACCCTGGTCGTCACCGACGTCCACGGCCAGCGCGCCAAGGTCACCCGGACGTTCAAGGTGCGCCGGATCCCTCCGCTGACGCCACGCGACAGCAGCGTGGGCCGGACGAGCATGGGCGACCTGACCGTCTCGCTCTGGTCCTGGTGAGCCGACGGCCGAGGCGTCGTCCCTGACGGTCGGCGCCTCAGCCGGCCTTCACGGCGATCACCCAGCACGGCGCCTCGAGGAGCACCCTCTGGGCGACGCTGCCCATGATCATCTTGCCCACCGGGGTGCGGTGCCGCAGGCCGACGACGATGGCGTCGGCGCCGGTCTCGCGGGCCACGCGCACCAGCTCGTCGGCGACGTCGGCGCCGATCATCTGGCGGACCTCGGTAGGCAGCTCGACCTCCGCGAGCCGCTCCTCCAGCTCGGCCAGGGCCGCCTCACCGACGTACCGGGCGTCGACCAGCGCATCGCCCTTGCTCGCGTTGACGACGACGAGATCGGTCCGCCGGCGTCCCGCCTCCTCGATGCCGGCGGCCAGGGCGGCCTCCCCGTGCCGGTCCGGGATGTAGCCCACCACGACGGTCATCTGCCCACCTTCTCCTTCGGGACGACGGACGCGGTCCGCGCCCGGAGCCGTCCCAGGACGACCGGGAGGACCAGCGCGAGCACGACCAGGACGTAGACGAAGATCGCCAGTCCCTCGTTGAACAGCCCGCTGAGGTCGCCGCCGGAGACGTCGAGCGCCTCGCGCAGCTTGAGCTCCATGAGCGGACCGAGGATGACCCCGAGGATGAGCGGCAGCACGGGGATCCCGAACCGCCGGATCGTCAGGCCCACGGCGCCCATGACCAGCAGGAGTGCCAGGTCGAAGGCGTCCTGGTTGACGCTGTAGGCGCCGAGCGAGGCGAAGAACAGGATCCCGGCGTAGAGCTGGGGTCGGGGGATGCGGAGCAGCTTGGCCCACAGCGGGGCCAGGGGCAGGTTGATGACCAGCAGGAGAGCGTTGCCGATCAGCAGGCTCGCGAGGAGCGTCCAGACCAGGTCCGGCTGGTCGGCCATCAGCGTCGGCCCGGGCACGATGCCGTAGGACGTCAGTGCCGCCAGCAGGATCGACGCGGTCGCCGTGACCGGGAGGCCCAGCGCCAGGAGCGGCACGAACATCCCTGCCGCGCTGGCGTTGTTGGCCGCTTCGGGCCCGGCCACGCCCTCGATCGCGCCCTGCCCGAACTCGTCCCCGGAGCCGCGCCGGGAGGCGAGCTTGCGCTCGGTGATGTACGACAGGAAGGTCGGCGTCTCCGCTCCGCCGGCGGGCACCGCGCCGAACGGGAAGCCGAGGGCCGTGCCCCGCAGCCATGGGCCCCACGACCGGCGCCAGTCCTCGCGGCCCATGAAGGGGCGACCGACCGGGATGACGTCGACGGGCCGGCGGCGCAGGTGGGCGGCCGTCCAGAGTGCCTCGCCCACCGCGAAGACCCCGACGGCGACCACCACGATGCCGATGCCGTCCGCGAGCTCCAGGTACCCGCCGGTCAGCCGAGCCTGCGCGGTCGAGAGGTCGAGACCGACCAGCCCGATGGTCAGGCCCATGAAGAGGCCGATGAACCCGCGCAGCTTGGACGCCCCCAGCACGCTGCAGACCAGCACCATCGCCAGCAGCATGATGGCGAAGTACGACGGCGCGCCGACCTTGACCGCCTGCTCCGCCAGGGCCGGCGTGAAGAAGGCGACCAGGAGCGTGCCGATCGTGCCGGCGATGAACGACCCGATCGCGGCCGTGGCGAGCGCCTGGGCCGCCCGCCCCTTCTTGGCCATCTTGTTGCCCTCGATGGCGGTCATCACCGACGCGGACTCGCCGGGGGTGTTGAGCAGGATGGACGTGGTCGAGCCGCCGTACATCCCGCCGTAGTAGATGCCGGCGAAGATGATCATCGACTGGGTGACGTCGAGGCCGTACGTGATCGGCAGCAGCAGGGCGACGGCCATCGCCGGTCCGATGCCGGGGAGCACGCCGACGAAGGTGCCGAGCAGGACGCCGATCGCGGCGTAGAGCAGGTTCTCGGGCGTGACCGCGCTCTGCAGGCCGTCGACGAGGAGGTTGAGGGTGTCCATCAGAGGATGCCGTCCAGGACCCCCGGCTCGAGCGGCACCCCGAGGCCGTAGAGCCCGTACCAGCTCGCGACCGACAGGACCGCCCCGACGAGCAGGTCCCGCACCAGCGTCCTGCTCCCGAGCGCCCACGCCGCCCCGGCGAATAGCAGCGCCCCGGTGATGGCCCAGCCCAGCGTGCTGACCAGCAGCAGGTTGAGCACCAGCACCCCGACCAGCTTGCCCACCGTCACCCAGTCCGCGGGCGTCGTGAGGTCGACGTCCTCCCCCTCCTCCGCCTGCGGCAGGTCGCCTCGTGCCGTCGCCAGCGCCAGCAACACCGCCAGCACGACCATGCCGGTGCCGATCAGGTAGGGGAACACCCGCGGGCCGACCGGGTCCGCGAACCCCACCGTCAGCCCGCGCGCGTCGATGATCGTGTAGACGCCCACGACGAGCAGGACCGCCGCCAGGGCGAACTGACCGCGGTCCACGTGTCTGGCCGCCGGCTCCGGGGTCGTCCTGCTCATATCAGCCCCAGCTCCTCGAGGGTCCCCGAGACCCGCTCGTCCTGCTCCTGGATGAAGTCCCCGAAGTCGTCCCCGGTCTTGAAGTCGTCGGTCCACCCGTTGTCAGCGAGGACCTTCTGCCAGGCCTCCGTGTCGTGCATCTGCTGGAGATAGGCGATCAGCTCGTCGCGACGTGCGTCACTGATGTCCGGCGGGGCCAGGACGCCGCGCCAGTTGAGGAAGACCAGGTCGATGCCCGACTCCTGCAGGGTCGGCACCTCGGCGAAGACCCCGTCGGGGTAGCGCTGCTCGCCGGAGACGGCCAGCACGCGCAGCTCTCCGGACTCGACCTGCCCGGTGAACTCGGCCAGGCCGGAGAAGCCGACGTCGATCTTCTCGCCGAGGAGCGCGGTGGTCAGCGGCCCGCCGCCGTCGTAGGTGATGTAGTTGACCTCGGTCGGGTCGATGCCGATCTCGTCGGCCAGCTGCATCGGGAACAGGTGGTCGGGACCGCCCGGCGACGAGCCACCGCCCACCGCCAGGCCACCGGGGTCCTCGGTCCACGCCTCGACCAGGTCGTCGACGGTCTCGAACGGGGAGTCGCCGGGGACGAGGATGCCCTCGGGCTCGCTCATGAGCTGGGCGAGCGGCGTCGCGTCCAGGAGCGAGTACGGCGCGGCGAAGGAGTAGGTCGAGCCGACGACGCCCAGGCCCACCGTCATCATGGTGTGCTCGTCGCCGGCCTTGCCGACGAGGTCCGTCATCGCGCCGGCCCCGCCGGCACCGACGACGTTGTCGACGGTGAACGATCCGCCGGTGATGTCGGCTTCCTCCATGACCTTCACCGCGGCCCGGCCGGTCTGGTCGTAGCCGCCACCCGGGCTGTTGGGGATGATCATCAGCAGATCCCGGCTGGAGGCCCCGTCCGTCACTCCGCAGCCCGCCAGCAGTCCCACCAGCGCTGCCACCAGCGCGGCGGACGTCGTCCTGCTCCCGAGCGGTGACATCCCGACCATCATGTTCCCGAGTCAGTCCGCTGTCGACCCCGTCGTCGCGCTCGGCATGGTCAGCAGTGCGGGCAGCGGTCCTCCTCCACCGGCTCGATGTGCTTGCGCGGCGGCATCACCCGGGCGGGGTTGCCGACGACGACCTCGAAGTCGCCGACGTCCTTGGTCACCACCGCACCAGCGCCGACAGTCGCGCGACGTCCGATCCGGACGCCGGGGAGCACGACGGCCCCGGCGCCGACGAACGCCGCGGGACCGACGTGCACGTCACCGGCGGTCAGGGCGCCGGGACCGAACGAGGCCGCGAATCCGACGACGTTGTCGTGCCCGAGCGAGGCCGACCGGTTCACGTTCACGTGGCAGCCGAGGGTGGTGTGCGGGCCGATCACGACGCCGGCGTTGACGTAGCTGCCGTGACCGAGCGTCACCGTCGTCGCCAGGACGGCGCTGGGGTCGACCAGCGCCGTGGGGGTCAGGTGGCCGGCGGCGAACGCCGCGTGCGCGGCCGCGGCGCGATGCAGCGGTGACGACAGCCCGAGGAGGAACGGCAGCTCGACGTCCGCCGGCTGGTCCAGGCCCGGCAGCCGGCCGTCCGCCCCGCCGTAGTTGTCCACGCAGAGCGCCGCCAGCCCCGCCCGGGTCGCGCTCTCGACCACGTCCCAGGCGTACGGCGAGGCGACCCCGAAGACGGTGATCGGCCCGGAGTGGGAGGGCACGCGGTCAGCCGCCCAGCAGGTCGCCGAGTCCGCCGCCGCCGCCGGACTTGCCCTGCGCCGGGCCCATCCACTCGTAGGCCTGGACGACGACGAAGCCGGGACCGTGGAAGGCGTACTGGAACGCCTCCCCGCTGCCGCCGCGCAGCATCGACTTCATGTTCATCGCGTTGTGGATGCCCGGCACCAGGTTGGCCGACCAGCACACCGCGGCCTGCGTGTCGACGTAGGTCGGCTGCTGCGAGCAGTCGAGGACGACCGGCTTGCCGACCACGTTGATCGCGACCGTCCCGGTCCCGGTCACCGTGGTGTTGAAGAACCCGCCGCTCGCCATCCCGGCGCCCTTGGTGCGGTTGATGTCCCACTGGAGGCTCGCGTCGAAGGCCATCAGGTTGCGGCTGTTGATCGAGATCGACTCGTTCTCGAGGTGCAGCAGGTAGACGTAGCCGGCCTGGTCGGCGAAGAACACCTCACCCTGGCCCGAGACCCGCATCAGGGAGACGTCCTCCGACGTCATGATCTTCTTGGCCAGCTTGGCGAGCCCACCGGCCTTCTCGTGGTCGAAGCGGACCTGCCCCTGGAACGCGACCATGCAGCCCTTGGTGGCGAGCACGTCCGGGCCCAGGGACACCCTGAGCATCTGGCTGTTCTGCAGGACGAACCGGTCCTGGCTCTGCTGCTCGAGGTTGGCCTGTTCGAAGAGGTCGCTACGCATGCTGGCGAGTCTCCCACCACTGCCGCAACGCCGTCTCCGCCTCCTCGGGCTCCATCGGTCCCCGGTCGAGCCGCAGCTCGAGCAGGTAGTTGTAGGCCTGGCCGACCTCGCGGCCGGGTGGGATGCCGAGGATCTCCATGATCCGGTTGCCGTCGAGGGCCGGGCGTACGGCGGCCAGCTCCTCCTGCTCCATGAGCGTGGCGATCCTGGCCTCGAGGTCGTCATAGGTCCGGCGCAGTCGGTCGGCCTTGCGCTGGTTGCGGGTCGTGCAGTCGGCGCGGGTCAGCACGTGCAGCCGCTCGAGCTGGTCCCCCGCGTCGCGCACGTAGCGGCGTACCGCCGAGTCGGTCCACTCCCCCGTGCCGTAGCCGTGGAACCGCAGGTGCAGCTCGACCAGCTTGGCCACCGCGTCCGTCTCGTCGTTGGAGAAGCGCAGCGCCTGCATCCGCTTGCGGGTCAGCTTGGCGCCGACCACGTCGTGGTGGTGGAAGGTCACCGTGCCGTCGCCGAGGAACTTGCGGGTCCGCGGCTTGCCAACGTCGTGCATCAGCGCGGCGAACCGCGAGACGAAGTCGGGACCACCGTCGGGGAGCCGGTCCTCGAGGTCGATCGACTGCTCGAGCACCGTCAGGGTGTGGTCGTAGACGTCCTTGTGCCGGTGGTGCTCGTCGCGCTCGAGCGCCAGGGCCGGCAGCTCGGGCAGCACCAGCGCCGCCAGCCCGGTCTCCACCAGGAGGCTCAGGCCCCGCCGCGGGTAGGGCGCGCACACCAGCTTGACCAGCTCGTCACGGACCCGCTCGGCGGAGATGATCGAGATCCGGTCGGCCATCGCGGTCATCGCCTCGACGACCTCCGGCGCCACCGTGAACCCGAGCTGGGCGGTGAAGCGGGCCGCGCGCATCATCCGCAGCGGGTCGTCGGAGAACGAGTCCTCCGGCCGGCCCGGGGTGCGCAGCAGCCGCTGGGCGAGGTCGACGACGCCGCCGTACGGGTCCTCCACGATGCGTCCCGGGATCCGGACCGCCATCGCGTTGACGGTGAAGTCGCGGCGGACCAGGTCGCCGGTGAGGTCGTCCCCGAACGCCACCGACGGCTTGCGCGAGGTCGGGTCGTAGGCCTCGGACCGGTACGTCGTCACCTCGACGACCCACTGGCCCGAGCGGGCCCCGATGGTGCCGAAGTCGCGGCCCATGTCCCAGGTGGCGTCGCCCCACTTCTTGAGCAGGCGCTCGGTCTCGTCGGGTGCGGCCGAGGTGGCGAAGTCGAGGTCGGTGTGCGGGCGGCCGAGCATCGCGTCCCGCACCGGGCCACCCACGAGCGCCAGCTCGTGGCCGGCGGCGGCGAACAGGGCGCCCAGCGGGTCGAGCACCTCCGCCATCTCGTCGAGCGCGTCGGTCACGGCGCGCTGGAGCTCCACCACGGTGAGTGGGCGGGGCTCGGCGACGGACACGAGGGACCAGTCTAGGAGGCGCCGGCACCCACAGGTCGCGGCACTACAGTCGCCGCATGGTTCGTGGCCGGTCGCTTCGCGCTGCCCTCGTGGCCGCGGCGGCCGCGCTGGCCGCGCTGGCGGCCACGGCAGCGGCGGCCGTCCCGGCGGCGGCGGACGACGCCGACCTCACCAGGGCACAGCAGGCGGCGCACGCGGCAGCCCGGGCCCAGGGGGCCGAGCGCACCGCCGTCCCCTCCCGGCAGGGGGCCCGGCGCGCCGCGTCCACGCCGCTGTCTGTGACCATCGAGACCCTGAGCCCGGCGTCCGTCCCCGCCCGCGGCCAGGTGCAGGTGACCGGATCGGTGACCAACACCGACTCGGTGCCCTGGCTGACGGTCAACGTCTACGCGTTCGTCTCCGAGGAGCCGATGACCACTCGGCCCCAGCTGGCCGCCGCTGTGCAGGTCCCGGAGTCCGTGACCGTCGGCGAGCGGGTCACCCGGGAGGGCACCTTCGACACCATCGACGCCCTCGCGCCCGGCGAGACGAGGCAGTTCAGCCTCTCCGTCGACGCCGCCGACCTCGCCGCGGACACCCCCGGCGTCTACTGGTTCGGGATCCACGCGCTGGGCCAGCGCGGCGACGAGGGGCGGGACGAGGCCTTCGTGGCCGACGGCCGGGCCCGCACGTTCCTGCCGATGGTCCCCAACCGCCGTGAGGGCCAGGCGCCCGTGGCGGTCGTGGTGCCCTTGCGGGGCAACCTCGAGTACGCCGAGGACGGATCGCTGGACGACCTCGAACGGTGGACCACCACGCTCGGCGTCGGGGGGCGGCTCCGGTCCCTGGTGGAGCTGGCCGCCACCGCGGGCGACCGGACCGTGACCTGGGTCGTGGACCCGGCGCTGCTCGACGCGGTGCGCCAGCTGGCCGCGGGCAACCCGGCGCGCTCGCTCCGACCCAACCTCCAGGAGGACGAGGCCGACGGCGAGCCCACCGGCACCGGCTCGCCGTCCTCGGACGAGAGCGCCGGCGACCCGGCCACGGAGACCGCCGGGGACCCCGAGTCGGAGACCCCGTCGGAGGACCCCTCGGGGGCGACCCCCACCGAGCCCGAGGACGACCCGGCCGAGGCGGAGCTGCCGGAGGAGCTGGACGCCGAGACCCGGCAGGCCGCCGAGGCGGCCCGCGAGTGGCTCGGCCGGCTGCGCGGTGCCGTGGACGACGACGACGAGATGCTGGTCCTGCCCTACGGCGACCTCGACGTCGCGGCCGCCGCGCGGCACGACCGGCCCGCCGGACAGGCCTACGCCCGCGCCCGGGCCCGCTCGGCGAGCCCCCTGCCCGGTCTGGGGATCACCGGGACGCCCGCGGTCGCCGCTCCCAGCGGCTACCTGAGCCCCCAGTCCCTGCGCACCCTCGACGAGGACGCGGTGGTCCTGGTGAGCGACCGGACGTTCGCGAAGGCACCCGCCGTCGCCGCCGTCGCCGGACGCCGGCTGGTCACGACCTCGAGCGGCGCGGCCGACGGCGGCCCCAGCCCCGGGGACCCGCTCGCGACCCTCGCGCTGCGCCAGCGGGTGCTGGCGGAGGCGGCGCTGCGCTTCCTCAAGCCGACCCGCTCCCCCCTGGTGGTCATGCTCCCGCCCGACTACGTGCCGTCGCCGAGCACGTCGTTCTTCTCCGGGCTCGACCTGGACTGGCTCGACCTCACGTCGGTGACCGGGGCGACCGAGCCCGTCGAGGCCGAGGCGCGTCCGGCGGACACCATGCGCTACCCGAAGCGGCAGGCCGTGTTCGAGCTGGACGCCTCCAACTTCGTCGCGGCCAACGCCCTCCGTCAGGCCGGGGAGACCCTGCAGTCGCTGCTGACGCTGAACAACCTCGTCGGCGGCACCGTCAGCGACCAGTCGCTCGCGATGGTGTCGTACGCCGCCCGGGCCCGCCCGGACTCCAACCGGGTGGCGGCGGACCGGTCGCGACTGTGGATCGAGGAGCGGCTGGAGAGGGTCCATGTCTCCACGCCCCAGGCGGTCACGCTCTCCAGCATCAACGGCAGCTTCCCGGCCTCGATCACCAACGACCTCGACCAGCCGGTCACGGTGCGGGTGTCCGCGCTGCGCTCGGACGACGACGAGCTGGAGATCGCCGACGTCGGCGAGGTCGACATCGCACCCGAGAGCAGCACCAGCGTCCTGCTCGAGGCCCGCACGGAGACCCCGGGTGTCCACGAGGTCACGATCGTGGTCACCGACAAGGCGGGCCGGCAGCTCGGCGGGTCCGACGAGCTGTCGATCCGCTCCGCCCGGGTGAGCAACGTGATCTGGCTGTTCCTCGCCGCCGGGACCGGGCTGCTGTTCGGGACCATCGCCTTCCGGCTGGTACGCCGGGTGCGGGCCGCGCGACGATGAGCGAACCCGAGACCGGAGCCGGGACCGGAGCCACGGCCGGCGCGGACGACGACTCCCGGGTCCTGGCCAACAGCGCGGTCATGGCCGCGGGCACCGTGGTGTCCCGGCTGTCCGGCTACGTCCGCTCGATCCTGCTGGCCGCGGCCCTGGGCAACCTGATCCACGCGGACGTGTTCACCATCTCCAACACCGTGCCGAACATGCTCTACATCCTGTTGGCCGGCGGCGTCTTCAACGCGGTGCTCGTGCCACAGCTGGTGCGCGCGGCCGCCCACGACCAGGACCAGGGCGCGGCGTACACCAACCGGGTCATCACCCTGGCGGCGCTGTTCCTCGGGGCGGTCACGGTCCTGCTCGTCGTTGGGGCGCCGTGGCTGATGCGGTTGTTCGTCGACCCCGGCTGGCCGCCGGACGCCCGGGAGTCGGTCGTCGACCTGGCCCGCTACTGCCTGCCCCAGGTCTTCTTCTACGGCATGTACGTCCTGGTGGGGCAGATCCTCAACGCCCGCGGCCGGTTCGGGCCGATGATGTGGGCACCGATCGCGAACAACGTGATCTCCGTGGCGATGCTCGTCACCTACCTGCTGGCCTTCGGCTCCGACGACCCGCGCGACGGCGGCTACACGGTCGGGCGCGAGGCGCTCCTGGGCATCGGCTCGACCCTCGGCATCGCGGCCCAGCTCCTCATCCTGGTGCCCTACCTCGCGGCGGCCGGCGTCGTGGTGCGGCCGCGGTTCGACTTCCGGGGCACCGGGCTCGGGCACACGCTGCGGCTCGGCGGCTGGACCGTCCTCTTCGTGGTGGTCAACCAGATCGCCTACACCGTCGTCGTCCGGCTGTCCTCGGGCGGCACCGCCTCGGGTGACCCGGAGGGCACGGGCTACTCCGTCTACTCCGCGAGCTTCCTGATCATGATGGTCCCGCACTCGGTCATCACGGTCTCGCTGGCGACGGCGATCCTTCCGGCGCTGTCCCGGCGGGCCACCGCCGACGACCTCCTCGGGCTCGGCGGGCTCCTCGCCGGGACGCTGCGGACGGCGCTCGTGGTGGTCGTCCCGTTCGCGGCGCTGCTCCCGGTCATCGCGCCGGCCCTGGCCGAGGTCCTGTTCGGCTACGGGGCGGCCGCGCCGTACGTCGAGAACTACGTGCCGTCGCTGGCCCTCTTCGGACCGGGACTGCTGGCGTTCACCGTCCACTACCTGATGCTGCGCGGGTTCTACGCGCTCGAGCAGACCCGGACGGTCTTCCTGATCCAGTGCGCGGTCGCGGCCACCAACATCCTGGCGGCGGTGCTGCTCGTGGCGGCCACGGACGACCGCGGCACGTCCCCGGCGCTGGTCGGTGCCTACGCCTGCGCCTACCTGGTCGGGTCGCTCGTGTCCGCGGTCGTGCTCCGGCGCGCGCTGGGTGGCCTCACGCCGGCCGACGGGTCCGGCTGGCCGGGGTACCTGCTCCGGCTGCTGGTCGCAGCCCTGGTCTCGGCCGGCGCCGCGCTCGGCGTACGCCTGCTCCTGCCCGACCTCACCGACGACCCGTCGACGGTCCGGGCGGTGCTGGAGCTCGCGCTCCTCGGCGGCGTCGCCGTCGGCGCTTTCCTGCTCCTGGCGCGCCTCCTGCGGATCACCGAGGTGACCTCCGTGGTCTCGACCGTGTTACGACGGCGGCGAGCCACGCGCTGAGCGCACGTCCGGCCATACGATGACCCGGTGCCGTACGCGACCAGTGGTCACCACGTCGTCCGGTGATGACCACCAAGGCAGGCGACGTCCTCGTCGACCGCTACCGCCTGGTCGACCTGCTCAGCGAGACCCCGCACGGACGGTTCTGGCGGGCGCACGACCGGATCCTCGAGCGGCACGTCGCCCTGCACGTGATCCCGGCGGACGACGAGCGGGCCGACCTGCTGCTCGAGGCGGCTCGGCGGTCCGCCACCGTGCAGGACCCTCGCTTCCTGCGGGTGCTGGACGCGGAACGCACGGACACGTTCTGCTTCGTGGTCAACGAGTGGGGCTCCGGAACCTCGCTGGACATCATGCTCGCCACCCACGGCCCGCTGGCCCCGCGCGAGGCGGCGTGGATGGTCGCCGAGGTCGCGGACTCGGTCGCGACCGCGCACGCGCGGGCCGTCCCGCACGGACGCCTGGTGCCGGAGAACGTGCTCGTGGACAACGCGGGCGGCATCCGGATCATCGGGTTCTGCGTCGACGCCGCCCTGCACGGGCTGCCGCCCGGCGAGCTCCGTACCGATGTCCGCGACCTCGCGGGGCTGCTGCACGCCGCGCTCACCGGCAAGTGGGCCGGCGACTCCGCCTCCCAGGTCCCGCCGGTCCCCCGCGACCACGGCCGCGTCCTGCGGCCGCGTCAGGTGCGCGCCGGCGTCCCGCGGCCGCTCGACGACCTCTGCGACGAGCTGCTCAACCCCCAGGGCAAGCGGGTGCGCGACGTCCGCGACATCGCCAGCGCGCGTGGCATCTGCGTCTTCCTGACCGAGTTCGTGGGTGACGACAACGGGCTGGCGGCCACCATCGCCGGACGGCTCCCGGACCGCAGCGAGACCGTGACCCTGCCGTTCGTGCCGGACATCATGGCCCGTCCCGACGACGTCGAGATGCCCCCGGTGGAGGGGCCGGAGCCCGTCGACGCCGACGACGGACGCGCGGAACCCGACGACGCCGACGTCACGGGGACCGGCGATGCGGTCGGGGACCTGCCCACGCAGGCGGGCCTGCCGATCTTCGACGACGCGACCGACGACGTCTCCTGGCTGGAGAAGCGCCGCGACCCCCCACCGCCGCCACCACCGTTCGAGGAGCCGCCGGCCCGGCCGCTGTTCGCTCCCGACGACGGCGGTCGCCGGCGCCAGGGGTCCCCGCTCGCGGGTCCGTACCCGAGCCCCGGAGGCGGACACCGCGGACCGAAGGGCGACGAGTTCTGGCCCGGCCCCGGCCAGGGCTCCTCGAGCGGCAGCGGCTCGATCCCGGCGTACGTCGACGACGACGGTCCGGTGGACACCCCGGTCCCGGGACGGCGCGCGCTGCGGTGGGCCGGCTTCCTGGGGGCGGCGCTGCTGGTCCTCGTGATCCTGGCGATCGCCTTCAACCTCAGCCGTGGCCGGACCCCGCTCGGGGGCCAGCAGGAGGACGACCCCACGTCCACACCGACGCTCGGCACACCGACGGCCAGCTCGGGAGGTGACCTGGTCACCCTGGAGGGCGTCACCGCCGACGACTTCGACCCGGAGGGCGATCCGCCCGAGGAGAACCCCGACGACACCGCCAACGCCGTCGACGGCGACCCCGGGACGTCGTGGTCGACCTCGACCTACCAGCAGCAGCTGGGTCCGGGCGGGCTCAAGTCCGGCGTCGGGCTGCTGCTCGACCTCGGCACCGTGCACGAGGTCGACGCCCTCGAGCTCGACCTCGTCGGCGACGGCACCGCCTTCGAGGTGTTCCTCGCCGACGAGCGGCCCACCGACGTGACCGGGCTGACCGCCGCCGGCCAGGACGAGCTGCCGGGAGGGGCGGTGGGGCTGACTGGCGCCAGGTCCGGACGCTTCCTGGTCGTGTGGCTGACGGCCCTCCCGCCGACCGACGACGGCCGGTTCCGCGGCGAGGTCGTCGACCTGCGAGTCTTGGCCACCCCATGAACCACTCGACGACCCAGGACGCGCAGTCTGCGGACCCGACCGACGCCGAGCTGCTGCAGGCGCACGTGGACGGCGACGCCGACGCGTTCGGCGTCCTCTTCCGTCGGCACCGGGACCGGCTGTGGGCGGTCGCGCTGCGGACGATGGGCAACCCCGACGACGCAGCGGACGGTCTCCAGGACGGCATGATCGCGGCGTTCCGGCGGGCCGGGTCCTTCCGCGGTGATGCCGCGGTCACGACCTGGCTGCACCGGGTGGTGGTCAACGCCTGCCTGGACCGGCTGCGGGCGGCGAAGGTGCGCCGGGCCGACGCGCTCCCGGACGACCTCGAGGAACGTGGCGACCGCCGACCGGTGACGACCCCGGACCGGTCCACCACCGACCCCGCGGACCTCGCCGTGGCGGACGAGCGCCGCCGCCTGGTGCTGGCCGCGCTCGCGGAGCTGCCGGCCGAGCAGCGGGCCGCGCTGGTCCTCGTCGACATGGAGGGCTACCCGGTGGCCGACGTCGCCGAGATGCTCGGCTGCGCGGTCGGGACCGTCAAGTCCCGCTGCTCGCGCGGCCGGGCCCGGCTCGCGGAGCGGCTGGGCGTCCTGGCGCCCGGGGGTGACCCGGGGCACGTCGTCGCCGGGAACCCCGACCACGGACCAGCCGTCCCAACCACGGACGCGCCGCGCGGTCCGCCGTCCCCCACCGACCGGTCGGCCCGCTGACCGAGTCGACCGTGCCCGACCAGACCGACGAGACCTCGACCGAGAGAAGTGTTCCCCCCGTGACCGACGAGCTCACGCCCGAGCAGGAGGCCGCCGTGCGCCGCCTCCTCGCCCAGGCGCGCCACGACGGTCCGATGCCCGAGGACGTCGCCCACCGCCTGGACGCGGTGCTCGACGGGTTGTCGGCCGACGATGTCGAAAGCGCCGCCGACGCCGCCGGAGTCGACGACCCGGCGGCCGCGGACCCGGTTTCCCCGACCGACCTGGCCGGCGTACGACGTCGCCGCCGCAACGCGGGGCGCCTGCTCCTGGCCGCGGCGGCCGTCCTCATCGGCGGTGTCGTGGTCGGCCAGAACGTCGACGGGGCCGGATCCGACAACGACGCGGCCGACGCGGGCTCGGGGGGCAGCACGCTCGCGGAGGCTCCCCGCGACGCGGCCGACCCGGTCCCCGGCGAGGTCGACGAGGAGGCTGGTGGCGAGCAGGCGCCGCAGGCCACCTCGGGATCGGACACCGCCGCTGACGCCGCCTCCCTCCTCGACAACGTCCGGGCCCCCCTCAGGCTCACCTCCGACAGCTTCGCGCTCGACGTCCAGCGTCAGCTGGGCCGCCCCGTCGCGGCGCGGCGCCAGGCCGCCAACGCCGACTTCGACGGCCTCCTCGCCTACGCCGCCAAGAACGGCGACTTCGTGTGTCCCGACGGCGCCTACGGCCAGGGGGCGACCCTGCCGGCGTACTACGACGCCGAGGAGGCGGTCCTGGTGCTGCGCCGCCCGAGAGCGGGGACCCAGCGCGTGGAGCTCCTCACCTGCGGCACCGCGGTGGAGCTGAACTCGGTCGAGCTGTCGGCCCCCTGAGGCACCCGTCACCACGGGGAATCTTCCTCGCCTACGATCGGTTCACCGAGAGCGGCCGACCGTCAGATCGGCCGTCCAGCGAGGAAAGCGACACCCATGTCTGAAGTCCGCTCCGACGTCCGCAACGTCATCATCATCGGCTCCGGGCCGACCGGCTACACCGCCGCCGTCTACGCCGCCCGCGCGAGCCTGCAGCCGCTCGTGTTCGAGGGGTCGGTGACGGCCGGCGGGGCGCTGATGAACACCACGGAGGTCGAGAACTTCCCGGGCTTCCGCGACGGGATCATGGGTCCCGCGCTGATGGACGAGATGCGCGCCCAGGCCGAGCGCTTCGGCGCCGAGCTGGTGCCCGACGACGTGGTCGAGGTCGACCTCACCGGCGACGTCAAGGTCGTGAAGACGGCCACCGACACCTACCAGGCGCGAGCGGTCATCCTGGCGATGGGCTCGGGCTACCGCAAGCTCGACCTGCCCAACGAGGAGGCGCTGTCCGGGCGCGGCGTCTCGTGGTGCGCGACCTGCGACGG
>NZ_JAEMSS010000059.1 GCF_016462705.1 Nocardioides sp.
CGAGCAGGATGTGCTCGGTCCCGATGTAGTTGTGGGAGAGCATGCGGGCCTCTTCTTGGGCCAGCACGACCACCCGGCGGGCACGGTCGGTGAACCGCTCGAACATGCGTCTCTCCTCAGGCAAGCGTGTGGGGTCACTCGGATCAACCCCGCAGCCAGCCTACGCGTTCCCACCACACCCCCGGGAAGCATCCGCTCACAGCGAACAGCCACCGGCCCCGCCCCCGGAGGGGCAGGGCCGATGGCTGTGCAGGTCGCGGGTCGTTGCGGTTCGGCGAGGGGTCGGCGCTCAGTGAGCGGCGTCGAAGGCCTCGCGCACCTCGCCGGGGATGCGACCGCGGTCGGGGACCTTGTGACCGTTGGAGCGTGCCCAGTCGCGGATCTCCTTGGCGCTGTGGGCGGATCCGGACCCGGACGCGGAGGAACGCCGGCCACGCCGGGCACCGCTGACCTTGCGGCCGTGGCCGACGTACGTGGCCAGTGAGTCACGGAGAGCGGCGGCGTTCTTGTCGTTCAGGTCGATCTCGTAGGACGTGCCGTCGAGAGCGAACGAAACGGTCTGCGTGGCGTCACTGCCATCGAGGTCGTCCTCGAGGACGATGTGCACCTTTTGCGCCATGGTGGAATACCTGTGCTTTCGTCGTTATGCATCGGGTGTATGGAAAGTCCCCGTGGCGAGGCACTATATGCCAGCCACCTATGGGATATCGCAAAGGGCGGGTATTCGCCGGCGCTTTTGTGAGCCCCGGTTCTTTGACGCCTTCGGCCCCTTTCGGCCGTCCTCAGGATGTCTTGTCGAGAACCAACGGAATATCGGGCCAACACCCTTGGCGACGACATCCGACAAATCGCGATAATCGCCCGAGGACCACCCGTCCCAGCGGTTCTCCGGTCCGCGGACGAGGCGAGGCCCGGCCCCCGTTAGCCTGATCGGTGCCGGGGCCGCGGGCCCGCTGCCCGGGCCACCTGAAGGAGACCGTGTGACGAAGGAGCGCGACCCGCGCCGCAGCCGCCTGTGGGCGCTCCAGGACTTCTCCCAGGGGCGCGGCCTCGAGGTCGGACCGCTCCACGAGGCGATCGTGGGACGGGACGAGGCCGACGTCCGCTACGTCGACGTGCACGACCAGGCCGGCCTCCGCATGCACTACGCGTCCGACCCGGCCGTACCGGTCGACGCCATCCCCGAGATCGACTACACGCTGGTCCAGCCCGACGGCAGCACGCTCTCGCTCGCCGATGCGTGCCGGGCGGGAGCGCCCTTCGCGTGGGTGGTCGCGTCGCACGTCATCGAGCACGTCCCCGACGTCATCGGCTGGCTCGGGGACCTCGCCGAGATCGTGGAGGACGACGGTGCGCTGGTGCTGATGGTGCCCGACCGCCGCTACTGCTTCGACGTGCACCGACCGCCCACGACCGTGGGCCAGATGCTGGAGGCCCACGAGCTCGGGGCCACCCGGCCCACGACCCGGGCGGTCTACGACTACTTCTCGGCAACGGTCCACAACGACGTCCGCGAGCTCTGGGCGGGCCTGCCACCCACCTACGACCGGCGCATGCACACCACGGCCCAGGCGCTGGACAAGGTCGCCGAGGGGCGCAGCGGGACCTACGTGGACTGCCACGTCTGGCTGTTCACACCCGACAGCTTCCTGGAGCAGATGCACGAGCTGCGCACCATCGGGGAGTCCTCGTGGATCGTCGACTCGATGCACCCCACCCGGCTCCACCAGATCGAGTTCATGGTGCGGCTGCGCCGGATACCCCGGGCACAGGACCCCACGAGCGAGCAGCCGGGGGAGCTGCTCGCCACCGGCACGATGCCCGACTGGCTGGCCGAGCAGGGCAACGGGAGGGCGCGGATCGCCTCGGTCGAGTCCGAGCTCAAGGCCGCACGCCGCGAGGTACGCCGGCTCGAGCGGCGGCTGGCACGGCGCGGCACGGCGCTCGCGAAGACCCGCAAGAGACTGGCCGGCCAGCAGCAGCGGATCCAGCGGCTGCGCCGGCGCGCGGAGCGGGCGGAGGCCCGGCTCGACCAGCCGGGACGGTCCTGGCGGTCACGGGCCGCGGCGGCCGCCCGACGGGTGGGCCCCCGGCGTGGCGGCGGGCCCGCCGGGCGGTGAGCGAGGGCACTCGCGCCGGATCGGTCGGATGGCCTCGCTGTTGTTAGGGTGTCCGGCGTGCCTGACGTGCTCGACTCCCTGACGCCCGTCGGCACCAACGTCCCCGCTGGCCTCGAGGCCGCGTGCGCCCTCCCGGGCGTCACCGCCTACACCGCGGTGGACGACCCAGCGATCACGCTGCTCGTGCCCGCCTCCGACGAGCTCGACCCCGAGGTCACGATCCTCGTCCCGGCCGTCAACGAGCAGATCACCGTCGAGCAGTTCGTCTCGTGGTGCCACGAGGGCCTGCGGGACGCCGGCGTCCGGGGCGAGATCCTCATCGTCGACAGCTCCGACGACGCCACCCCACAGCTGGCCCTGCAGGGTGGCGCCCGGGTCCTCCACACACCCAAGCGCGGGCTCGGCCGGGCCTACATCGACGCGGTCCCCTACGTCCGCGGCCGGTACGTCGTGATGGGCGACGCGGACTGCACCTACGACTTCCGCAAGCTCGCGCCGTTCGTCGACGCCATGCGCGACGGCACGGAGTACGCCATGGGCTCCCGCTGGAAGGGCAGCATCGAGCCCGGCGCCATGCCGGCGCTGCACCAGTACTTCGGCACGCCCTTCACCACCTGGATCCTGAACCGCCTCTACGGCAGCCACTTCAGCGACATCCACTGCGGCATGCGCGGGATCACCCGCGAGGCACTGATGCGGATGGGCCTGGTGTCGCAGTCGTGGGAGTACGCCTCCGAGATGGTCCTCAAGTCCGTGCGGATGGAGCTCAGGACCACCGAGGTCCCGGTGACCTTCCTCAAGGACCAGGAAGGCCGCCTTTCCCACCACAAGCGGTCCGGCTGGTTCTCGCCGTTCTCCGCGGCCTGGATCAACCTGCGCGCGATGTTCATCCACGGCGCCGAGTTCTTCCTCTTCAAGCCGGGGATCATCCTGTTCGCGCTCGGCCTGCTGATGACCCTGCCGCTCGCCATCGGCGACATCACCATCGGCCCGGTCACCTTCAGCCTCTACACGATGCTGATCGGCGTCGCCCTGGTCGTGATCGGGCTGCAGAGCATCTACTTCGGGTGCCTGGCCCACGTCTTCCTCGACTACGGGGGCAACCACCGCGAGCGCTGGCGACGGATGTTCCGCTACACCAGGATGATGGTGATCAGCGGCACCGCGTTCACCGTCGGCGCCGCTCTGGTGGTGGCGCTCGCCGTGCGCTTCTTCAGCCAGGACTTCTCCCTCCCCGCGGCCTCCGCGACCCTGACCCACCTCGGCGTCCTCGGGCTGATGCTGATGATCGTCGGCTTCTCCACGTTCTGCTTCACGTTGCTGTTGCACGCGACGAGCGTCAGCTACGGCGCGGCGCCCGACCGTGGTTGATGACGTGACGGGGCGCACCAGCTCCTTCGGGGAGGGCGGTGCGGTCACCCCGGTGGACCGGTTCGGCGTGTGGCTGTCCAAGCGCCAGATCGAGCGCGTCGTCGGACCGCTCGGCGGCAAGGACGTCGCCGACGTCGGGTGCGGCTTCGACGCCACGTTCATGCGGACCGTTCTCGACGACGTACGCACCGCGACCCTGCTCGACGTCTCCCTGGCACCCGACCTCGCGACCCATCCCAAGGTGCGGGCGATCCAGGGACTGCTGCCCCAGACCATGGCCGAGCTGCCGGACGACTCCCTGGACGTCGTCCTGTGCATGTCGGTGGTCGAGCACCTGTGGGAGCCCCAGGAGACCGTCACCGAGTTCCACCGGGTGCTGCGCCCCGGCGGGGTCTGCGCGGTCAACGTCCCGTCCTGGCTCGGCAAGCGGGCCCTGGAGTACTCCGCGTTCAAGCTCGGCCTGTCCCCGGCCGAGGAGATGGACGACCACAAGATGTACTACGACCCGCGTGACCTCTGGCCGCTCATGGTCCGCGCCGGCTTCATGCCGCACGCGATCCGGTGCTTCAAGCACAAGTTCGGCCTCAACACGTTCGCGGTCGCGACCGTCACCGAGCAGCACCACTAGGAGAGCCGGCATGTCCTTCACCGAAGACTTCCTCAAGGAGACGGTCGCGATCGTCCAGTCCCTCGACAGCGACAGCGTCGAGGCCCTGGCCGAGGGCATCGCCTCCGTCCGCGAGCGCGAGGGCCGGTTGTTCATCGTCGGCGTGGGTGGCTCGGCCGGCTCCGCCAGCCACGCGGTCAACGACTTCCGCAAGATCTGCAACGTCGAGTCCTACTCCCCCATCGACAACGTCTCCGAGCTGACCGCCCGGGCCAACGACGAGGGCTGGGACACCACGTTCAGCGAGTGGCTCAAGGGCTCCCGGATCAACGACAAGGACGCGGTCCTGGTCTTCTCGGTAGGCGGCGGCAACGCCGAGCTCAAGGTCTCGACCAACATCGTGGCGGCGCTCGACACCGCCAAGTCCGTGGGCGCCTCGATCTTCGGCATCGTCGGCCGCGACGGCGGCTACACCGCCCAGCTCGCCGACGCCTGCGTGATCGTGCCACCCACCTACGCCCCGCACATCACCCCCCACACCGAGGGCCTGTGCTGCGTGATCTGGCACCTGCTCGTCAGCCACCCCTCCCTCGCCGTCGCCGCGACCAAGTGGGAGTCCGTCGTATGAGCGACGGCCGGCTGAGCCGGGTCTGCGTCGTCGGCGGCGCCGGCTTCATCGGCAGCCACTTCGTCGCCCGGCTGCTGTCCGACCCGGCCACCGAGCAGGTCACCGTCTACGACAACTTCTCCTCGGGGAGCGACTGGCACCTCGCCCCGGTCGCGGACGACCCGCGCCTGCGCGTGGTCCGCGCCGACGTCGGCGACCTGCCGGACCTGGTCGAGGCCTGCGCCGGCCACGACACGATGATCCACCTGGCCTCGAACCCCGACATCGCCGCCGCGGTCACCAACCCGGCGATCGACTTCGACCAGGGCACCCGGCTGACCCACCACGTCGCCGAGGCCGCACGGCTGTCCCAGGTCGGGCTGGTGCTCTACGCGTCCGGCAGCGGTGTCTACGGCGACCTGGGAGAGATCGAGGCGGTCGAGGACCACGGCCCGATGATCCCCACCTCCACCTACGGCGCCAGCAAGCTCGCCGGGGAGGCGATCCTGGCGTCGTACGCCGCGATGTTCGACTTCACGGTCCGGGCCTTCCGGTTCGGCAACGTCGTCGGTCCCCGGCAGACCCACGGCGTCGGCTACGACTTCGTGCGCCGGCTCCTGGACGACCCCAGCCGGCTGCGGATCCTCGGTGACGGCCAGCAGAGCAAGTCCTACATCTACGTCGAGGACGTCATCGCCGCGGTTCTGCTGGCAGGCACGCGCGCGACGACCCCGTTCGACGCGTTCAACGTGGCGACCGGCGACTACGTGACCGTCACCGAGATCGCCGAGCTGGCGATGGACGTGCTCGGGCTGCCGCCCGGCAGCACCGAGTTCCAGTACACCGGGGGCGACCGGGGCTGGAAGGGGGACGTGCCCGTGGTGCGCATCAACACCGACAAGATCCGGTCCCTGGGCTGGAGCAACCAGCGCACCGGACCGCAGGCGCTCCGCGACTCCATGAGCTCGATGGCCGACGACTACCGCGCAGGTCTGCTGACCTCGTGACCGCTCGCCCCGGCGTCTTCCTCGACCGGGACGGGGTGCTGAACCAGGCCTTCGTCGTCGACGACGTGCCGACGCCGCCCCGGCGGCTCGAGGACTTCCACCTCCTGCCCGGGGTGGTCGAGACCTGCCGCGCCCTGGCGGACGCCGGTCTGGCGCTGGTCGTGGTCACCAACCAGCCCGACCTGGCCCGCGGCGCACTCGACCCCGAGGCGCTGGACGCGATGCACGCGGTCCTCCGTGAGCAGCTCCCGCTCGACGACATCGTGGTCTGCCCGCACGACGGCCGGGAGGGCTGCTGGTGCCGCAAGCCGCGGCCCGGGATGATCCTGGACGCGGCCCGCCGGCTCGGCCTCGACCTGAACCGCAGCGTGGCCGTCGGCGACCGCTGGCGGGACATCGACGCGGCTCACCGAGCCGGGATCCATGCCGTCTACGTCGACTGGGGGCTCGGCGAACCGCTCCGGGACTCGCCGGACGCTCGTTTTGGCTCTCTCGCCGAGGCGCGGGATCATGTCCTCCAGGTATGCGGGGCCTTGCTCGACGGTCCGTAGCCGCAACGCACCGACAGACTTGGGAGAACCGCTCGTGAAGATCTACGCCGATGGCGCTGACCTCGAAGGCATGATCGCGTTGGCGGAGGACCCCCGGATCTCGGGGTTCACCACCAACCCGACGCTGATGCGCAAGGCAGGCATCGACGACTACGAGGGCTTCGCGCGCAAGGTCCTGGAGACCATCACCGACCACCCGATCTCCTTCGAGGTGTTCGCCGACGATGCCGCGGAGATGCTGCGCCAGGCCCGTCTCATCTCCTCGTGGGGCGACAACGTCTACGTGAAGATCCCGGTGACCAACACCGCAGGCGTGCCCAGCGACAGCGTGGTCCGCGAGCTGTCGGCCGACGGAGTCCACCTCAACGTCACGGCGCTGATGACCGTGGCGCAGGTCGAGGCGGTGGCCGCCGCGTCCGAGGGCGGCCCCGGCCACGTCGTGTCCGTCTTCGCCGGACGCATCGCCGACACCGGCCGCGACCCGATCCCGCTGATGACCGAGGCCCTCGAGGTGCTGTCGGCCGACCCCAAGCTGGAGCTCCTCTGGGCCAGCCCCCGTGAGGTCCTGAACATCAAGCAGGCCGAGGAGGTCGGTGTCCACATCATCACGGTCACCCACGACCTGCTGGCCAAGATGGCCGGCTTCGACAAGGACCTCGACCTGTTCTCGCTCGAGACCGTCCAGATGTTCCACGACGACGCCGCAGCCGCCGGCTACACGCTGTGAGCAGCCCCGGGGCGCGCCTCAACCCCGACGGCACGGACCAGGACGACTGGGACGACCACTGGGACAAGTACGGCGAGGCGGCCAAGGGCAACCCGGCCAACGACTACCGCCACGCGATGGTCCTCAAGCTGCTCGGCCCCCTGCCCAAGGGCGCGGTCGTCCTCGACATCGGCAGCGGCCAGGGTCAGTTCGCCGTCGACCTCCAGGCCGACAACCCCCAGGCATCGGTCTTCGGGGTCGAGTACAGCGCCGAGGGAGTGCGCCGGGCCAAGCAGCTCGCCGAGCGCACCGGCGTCGCGGCGCACTTCTACGAGCGCAACCTGCTCGAGCCCGTGACCCGGGACCCGCAGCAGCCACCGGCGACCCACGCGGTGTGCTCGGAGGTCCTCGAGCACGTCGACGACCCCGTCACCCTGATGCGCAACGCCGCGACGCTGCTGGCGCCCGGGGCCAAGGTCGTCGTGACCGTCCCGGGCGGTCCCCGCTCGGCGTTCGACAAGCACATCGGGCACTTCCGGCACTTCACCGCGCCGGCGCTGCACGAGGTGCTGACCGAGGCCGGCCTCGACGTGGACCGCGTGCTGCGCACCGGCTTCCCGTTCTTCAACCTCTACAAGCTCGCGGTCATCACCCGTGGCCAGAAGCTGGTCGACGACATGGAGCACCGCGCACCCGGCGCCACCGCCTCCGGTCTGGAGAAGGCGGTCACCGGCTTCTTCAAGCACGCCTTCCCCCTCAACCGGGACGACGCCCGGCTCGGCTGGCAGCTGGCCGCCGTGGCGCACGTCCCCCTGGTCGGCTGAGGCTGCCGTGCTGATCACGAGGACCCCGCTCCGCATCACCCTGGGCGGTGGCGGCACCGACCTGCCGTCCTACTACCAGGAGCACGGCGGCATGGTCGTCTCAGCGGCGATCACCCAGCACATCTACATCTCGATCAACCGGACCTTCACCGACGACTACTTCCTCAAGTACAGCCAGCTCGAGCGGGTCGACAAGCCCGACCAGATCGAGCACCCGATCGTCCGCGAGGTCCTGCGCGCCCACGACGTCGGGCCGAGCGTGGAGATCGTGTCCACCGCCGACATCCCCTCGGGGACCGGCCTCGGCTCGTCCGGCTCGTTCACGGTGGGCCTGCTCAAGGCCGTGCACGCCATGCAGCGCAACCACGTCTCCGCCTCCGACCTCGGCCGCGAGGCCTGCGAGATCGAGATCGAGCGGCTCGGCCGCACCGTCGGCAAGCAGGACCAGTACATCGCCGCGTTCGGTGGCATCACCCGGTTCGACTTCAACCCCGACGGTTCCGTCGACGTGGCCCCGGCCCGGCTCTCCAGCGACACCGTCCACGACATCGAGCAGCACCTGCTGATGTTCTTCACCGGCTACTCCCGCGCAGCCGACGAGGTGCTGGCCGAGCAGGTCACCCGGTCGCAGGACGGCGACCAGTCGATGATCGACAACCTGCACTTCGTCAAGGACATCGGGCTGCGCCAGCTCGCGGCGCTGGAGAGCGACGACGTCACCGGCTTCGCCGACCTGATGCACGAGCACTGGCTGAACAAGAAGAAGCGGTCGAGCTCCATGTCGAACCCGAGGATCGACCACTACTACGACCTCGGCCGCAACGCCGGGGCGCGCGGCGGCAAGCTGGTCGGCGCCGGGGCCGGGGGGTTCCTCATGTTCTACGCCGAGGACACCCGCCGGGTCCGCGCGGCGATGCGCGAGGAAGGCCTGACCGAGCTCCGGTTCGGCATCGACCCGGCCGGCAGCACCATGCTCGTCCGCGAGTAGCGACACGTGCAGTGCGTGATCCTGGCCGGTGGGCTGGGCACCCGGATGTGGCCGACGGCCCGGACCGTCCCGAAGACCTTGCTCGAGGTCGCCGGCCGCCCGTTCGCCGACTGGCAGCTCGAGTGGCTCGCCCAGGCCGGGACGTCCTCCGTCGTCTACTGCATCGGCTACCTCGGTGACCAGGTGCGCGCCCACGTCGGCGGTGGCGAGGCCTGGGGGGTCGCGGTCGACTACGTGGACGAGGGCGAGCAGCTGCGGGGCACCGCCGGCGCGCTCCGGCTCGCTCTTGACCAGGGCGTGCTGGACGACCGGTTCCTGGTCCTCTACGGGGACTCCTGGCTCCAGGTCGACCCGGGCGACGTCTTCCGGGTCGCCGAGTCGTCCGGGCACCCGGCGCTGATGACCGTCTTCGAGAACGCCGGCGAGCTCGATGCGAGCAACGTGGTCTACGCCGACGGGCTGGTGCGGCGCTACGAGAAGGGCTTGGACCCGGCACCGCCGGAGATGCGCTGGATCGACTACGGACTGTCGGTCTTCTCCCGCGAGGTCATCGAGGACCGGGTCCCGTCCGGCTCGCCGTACGACCTGGCGCGGGTGTGCACGGAGCTGGCGACCGAGGGTGACCTGGCGGGATACCTGGTGCACGACCGCTTCTACGAGATCGGCTCCCCGGAGGGACGCGAGGAGACCTCGCTGCTGCTGCGCCGCCGGGGCTGACGGGTCAGGCCCCTGCCGCGTGGTCAGCCGGGCAGGCCGGACAGCGTCACTTCCCGGACGTCGCGACCGCCGCGCCGGAACAGGTACAGCTGGTCGGCGTCGAAGCCGTGCCACTGGAGGCATGCGCCGACCCGCACCGAGATCGTGTCCCCGCCCTTGAACAGGGTCTCGAAGCGGATGGTGCGGTCACCGGCGCCGGTGGCGACCGGGGTGTCGGTGAGCACGTAGGTCCCGCGCCCGAGCAGCCCCTCAGGTCTCGAGAGGCTGAGCGTCCGCACGTCCTCCAGCGACACCTCCTCCGGCACGTCGACCGTGGACAGCCAGCCGGCCAGGACCTTGGACTCGTCCACCGACCCCAGGCCACGCTGGCGAGCCACCTTGATCGTGCCCTCCCCGTCGGGCAGGACCAGGGAGTCGATCCGCACACCCCGGTCGGACAGCGGGTAGGCGAGCCCGTCGGCGTACTCGGCGTAGACCCGGACCCGGTCGGGGTTGGAGGTGACCGTCCGGAGGGCGAAGCCGCTCTTCCCGGCCGCCGGGTCGACGGCGGCGGCCACGTCCGGACGGTCGATGCCGGCGGGGGTCGTCGCCACGACCTCACGGCCGGCGACCAGGAGGATGCGGGTCGGCAGCCGGCCCGCCTCGGCGTCGAACGCCCATCCGGCCACGTCGATGCGATGAGCCCGTCGCGCCGGGTCCACCTCGACCGAGACCGACCGACCCGTCGCCGGGGACTCGAGGTAGTTGGGGACGAACCCCCAGTCGCAGCCGTGCGAGGCGAAGTGGAGGTCGGTGGTCCGCGGCTCCTCGACGAGCTCCGGGATGGGTGGCCGGTCGGCGTACAGGTCGTTGCGCACCATGAAGATGACGCCGTGCGTCGACAGCACCGGCGTCCAGCCGTCCAGGAGGTACTGGCTCACGGCGAAGTGCCGGATCTGGTTGCCCACGCCGTCCCACGCGGGCAGCCCGACCAGGGCGTCGATCGCCACCAGCGCGGGCGGGTCCTTCTCCAGCTGCTCCACCAGGTCGTCCTGCGAGAACTCCGGCACCGCCATGCTCACGTGGAAGTAGCTCGTGATGGGGTCGATCTGGAGCAGGTAGTAGAAGAAGCCGAGGCTGTTGGTGAAGTCGAAGAACCCGCCGTCGCGTCCGTCGTAGTGGTCGACCACCGTGGCCAGGTCCGCCAGGAGGGCCTCGTCGTAGGTCTCGGGCACGGAGTAGCCGAGGAGCGGGAGGGACTCGTCCAGCACGCTCGCCTTGTTGCTCGACGGGGCGTGCCAGGTGTCCTCCCGGACGGCCGGCAGGCTGACGACGACCGCGACGAGTGCCACCAGCGAGACCAGCGGAGCCAGTGTCCGGCGCTCCGGGCGGCTCCTGCGCCATCGCTGCGCGAGCGAGACGTCGGCGCGGGAGAGCAGCGCTGCGATCCACAGCATCGCCAGCGGGATGGTCACGGTGACGGACTGGATGACATGGCCGTCGTCCATCCGGCCCAGGCTCTTCTCGCCGTAGAGACCGGCGGTCAACGCGCAGCCCAGCATGACCCACTGGCGCACCGAGACGGCTCCCTTCGACAGGAAGATCCAGCCGGCGGCGACCAGGGTGATGACGATCAGGCAGATGGCGACGATGAACGCGACGTCGAACCTGGTGTTCGTGTAGGTGCCGAGGGGCAGGGCGCCGGACTCGACGTGACCGGGACCGAAGATGAGGTAGTAGTCGACGAACTGCCTCAGGCTGTCGTGCCAGGCGAGGAACGCCGCCCAGAGCACGATCAGCACGACGCCGGTGACGGCTGCGTCCCGGGTCTTCGACAGGGACCGCCACCACGGCGTGCCCGCCGGCCGGGTCACCAGGTCGTGCCCCACGAGGACGGGGAGGACCCCGAGCACCTGGAACGCCGTCTCGGGCACCAGGACGGCCTGCACGAAGAGAGCGGTGAGCAGCAGCGCCGTCCACCTGGCCCGGGAGCGACGTAGCGCCTCGCCGAGCAGGATCCACACGATCGGCGCGAACCACCAGCGCATCGGCATGGGCGAGTAGTGCGAGACCCAGAGCATCAGGGCGGTGATGAACAGCAGCGGGACGGCCCGGCCCCGGGTCGCCCAGACCGCGAAGAGGAACAGGCTGACCCAGCCCAGCGGCGACCAGAGCGCGGCCCCGGCCGCTCCCGTTCCCCAGAGGGTGTGCTCGAACAGGACGAAGCCTGCCAGGCTCCGCAGCGCGTCCTCGAAGATGCCATGGATCAGCGTCAGGTCACGCCAGGGGAAGTAGCCGCGGGTGAAGAGGTCGGCCCCGGTGACGCTCTGCATGTCGTCGAAGCCCTGGAGCTGGCCGATGGGACCCGGCAGTGCGCTGGTGACCATGAAGACCAGGACCGACCCGCAGGCGATCATCACCGCGCGCCGTTCCAGGACGACGTCCGACCCGCGCGCGAACGCGAACCACAGGCCCCACAGTCCAGCGGCGCAGACGAGCACCGCGGCCGCCCAGACGGGCACCCACGCCCACTCGCGCACCTGACCGCTCAGGCTCACCGTGGCCGTGCTCCGGGCGAACACGCACAGCGCCGCGGCCGCGGCGACCACCGACGCGGGTCCGTTGACCCGGCTCACCGATGCCAGCCAGGCCTGGCCCAGCGGACTCTCCGAACGCCGGGCACCGGCGACCGCCAGCGCCAGCGCCAGCAGCAGCACGCCGGCGGAGTAGACGAGCCCCGCGACGAGCCCGGTGCCCGTCACCGCCCCGCCCACGGGTGCGCCGCGGCTGCTCACCGCGAGCACGACGGCGACCGCGGCCGGGAGCACCCAGGCCAGACGCGCCGGGGACGGAGCCGGTCCGCCGTGCTCCCCGGCGGCCGCGGCGTCCGGGGCGTCCGGGGCGGCCACGGGCTCGTCGACGGCGGCGCGCCGTCGCGACGGGCGGCGCGCGGCCAGCGGCCCCCAGCGCCAGAGCACCGCGAGCACGACGACCGTCACCGCCGGGATGCCCCACACCGCCAGCCGGTACATGAGGAAGCCCGGATGGAAGTCGAAGTTGGCGAACGTCGGGTAGCCGACGATGTTGACGGGAGGGTGCAGGCCGAGCGGGGAGACCCTCCAGACCGCGACGGTGACCAGGATCGCCACGGCGAGAGCGGCCTCCATCCGCAGCACGGACCGCACGCGCTCCGTCATCCAGGCCCGCCGACCTCGGGGCGCGTCGCCGCTCGTCACTCCTGGTGGTCCTCCCGGTCTGCGCCCCTCGCCCGATCGCGCAACGTGACCGTGGCGACGGGTCCATACACTACCCAGGTGCTCAGGCGGTTCCTCCCCTCGCCGTCGACCCGCGCGTCGTCACGGGGGAGCCTCCCGCTGGTCATCGGGCTGGTCGTCCAGGCCGTCACGACCTACCTGGTCCTGGTTCTCGCCGGCCGGTCCCTGGGCCCGGTCGGCTTCGCGGCGCTGTCGAGCCTCTACCTCCTGCTGACCAGCACCGCGACCGGCCTGTTCACACCACTGGAGCAGGCGGTGACCGCTCGACGCGGGGTGGAGGCGGGCCGAGGGACCTGGGACGACAGCCTGCGGCGCCGAGCCCTCGGGCACGGTCTCGGCATGGCGACCGTCGCGGTCGGGGTGAGCCTGGTGGCCTGGCCCGCGACCGTGCGGGCGCTGGGCGACCAGGGCTGGCTCGTCGTCTCGTTCTGCATCGCGCTGCCCGGCTACGCCTGCTGGTTCGCCGCCCGGGGAGAGCTGGCCGGCCTGGGCAGGCTGGAGACCTACGGCACCCAGCTCGTCATCGACGGTGCGATCCGGCTGGTGGGCGCCGTGGCGCTGGTCCTGACCGACAACGCGACCACGGCCGGCTTCGGGCTCCTGTTCGCCTTCTCGCCCTGGCTGGCCTTCGCCGTCGCGCCCCGCGCCGGGCGCTCCGCACCCGAGGGCCGCCAGGTCCTGCGCACGCCGCCGCTGACCGGCGCACTGTCGGTCCTGGTGCTCAGCGGCCTCGCCGCCCAGCTCCTCATCAACGCGGGGCCGATCGTCGTCACCCTCCTGGCATCCGGCTCCGACCGCAGCCTGGCGGGCGTCTACCTGGCGGTCCTCGTCGTGATCCGGGTCCCGGTCTTCCTCTTCACGGCCGTGCAGCCCGGGTTCCTGCGCGCGCTCGCGGAGCACAACGGAGGGGGACGGCGTGCCGAGTTCGGCCACCTCCTCAAGGTCGTGCTCGGTGCCGTGTCCGGGCTGGTCGCGGTCGTCTGCGTCCTCGCCACCGCGTTCGCGCCGCCGGTGGTCTCCTGGTTGTTCGACTTCGAGGAGCAGCTGCCCCGGGCGACGTGCCTGCTGCTCACCCTCGCCGTGGGGCTGTTCCTGGTCGCGACCGTCCTGGGTCAGGCGCTCATCGCGCTCGGCCACCACCTCTGGGTCGCCACGGGCTGGCTGCTGGGACTGGTGGGTCTGGCGGTCGGCACCGCAGCCGGTGGCGAGCTGACCATGCGCGCCACCCAGGGGCTCCTCACCGGCGCCGTCGTGGCCACGACGGTGCTCGGCGCCCTCCTCTACCGCGAGCTGTCCGGCTGGGCGACGACGCCCACCGAGACGACCGCGCAGGTCCCGTGACGGCCCTGCTGGTCTGAGGGCGGGCACGGCCGGCAGTTCCCGTACAGTGCTCCTCGACTGCGGCGCGTCCTCCGCTCGGGCGAAGGCTACGTGCGCCCGAATGGTGGAGGATCAGTGTCACGCTACGAGGCCGAGATCGATCTCACGAACCCCAACAACAGCCAGTCGCAGATCGTCCGGCTCGTCGGAGCCGACAAGACAGTGCTGGATGTCGGGTGCTCGTCCGGTGAGACCGCGGCGGCACTGGTGGAGGCGGGCTGCCGGGTCAGCGGGGTCGACATCGAGGACACCACGTCGGCGCAGACGCGCGCGATGCTGGAGGACCTCGTCATCGCCGACATCCAGCAGCGGCCGTTGACGACGCTGTTCACGCCCAAGTCCTTCGACGCGGTGATCTTCGGCGACGTCCTGGAGCACCTCACCGACCCCCTGACCACGTTGCGCGACGCGGTGGAGCTGCTCGCGCCCGAGGGACGCGTCTACGTGTCGATCCCCAACGTCGCGCACGCGGCCGTGCGGCTCTCCCTGCTCGCGGGACGGTGGGACTACACGCCCACGGGCCTGCTCGACGCGACGCACGTCCGGTTCTTCACCCGCGAGAGCGCCTGCCGCCTGCTCGAGGACGCGGGTCTCGCGATCGAGGTCCTGCAGTCCACCGTCCTGGACCCCCTGGAGACCGAGATCCCCGTGGAGGGGGCGCACCTGCCCCCCGCCGTGGTCGAGTGGGTGCGTCACCAGCCGGACGCCCTCAACTACCAGTACATCGCCACCGCACGGCTGCTGGCGCCGGGCGAGGCCCCGCCGCCGCGGCCGCCGCTGGAGCCCCTGCTGGAGCCGGCCGAGGTCAGGCACCAGGACTCGCACACCGAGGAGCTGCGCGAGCACCAGCGAGACCGGCACGCCGTGCTGAACGTGCGCGACCACATCATCGGCCTGGAGGCGGCCGCGGTCGCCGCGGACGCGCGCGCCCAGCGGGCCGAGGCGCGGCAGGTGCGGCTGAAGAGCCGCATCAAGGAGCTCCGCTCCGACCTCCTGACGCTGGTCGAGGAGGTCGAGCGGCTGCCGCAGAGCCGGCGCACCGGTGCGCTGCGCGACCTGGCGAGGTCCCTCCGTCCCTCCCGGGAGGGAAGCACGCAGGAGCGGGGCACCAAGCCGTGAGCGAGTCGGCGCGTGCCGGCGTGACCGACGAGACGCCTCCCGGAGCGACCGGCACAGCGGGGGCGCCCCGGTTCTCGATCATCACGCCCGTCTACAACCCTCCGCTCGGGGTGCTGCGCACCACGATCGGGTCCGTCGTCAAGCAGACGGTCGACGACTGGGAGCTCATCCTGGTCGACGACCTCTCCCCCGACCCCCGGGTCCGCGAGGTCCTCCGCGAGGCGGCCGCCCGTGACGACCGCATCCGGGTGATCGAGCGCCCCACGAACGGCCACATCGTGGCGGCCTCCAACGACGGGATCGACGCGGCGCGCGGCGAGTTCATCGCGCTGCTCGACCACGACGACCTGCTGGTCCCCCGCGCGCTGGAGTTCATGCAGGACGCGATCGAGGCCGAGCCCGACGTCGACTACCTCTACTCCGACGAGGACAAGATCGACCAGTCCGGTCGGATCCGCGAGACCTTCGAGAAACCGGCGTGGTCCCCCGAGCGGCTGCGCGGCCAGATGTACACCAGCCACTTCTCGGTGCTGCGCACGTCACTTGTGAGGGAGGTCGGGGGGTTCCGTGCCGGCTACGACGGGTCCCAGGACCACGACCTGGCCCTCCGGGTCACCGAGCGAGCCCGGCTGGTCCTGCACATCCCGCGCACCCTGTACCACTGGAGGGTGGTGCCCGGGTCGGCGGCCGGGGACGTCGAGGCGAAGCCCTATGCGTGGGAGGCGGGGCTGCGGGCCGTCCAGGACCAGCTGGACCGGCTGGGGATCTCCGGCACCGCCGAGCTCGGCGACCGGCCGGGGACCTACCGCATCGTCCGGCGCCTGGACCCGTCGGTGCTCATCAGCGTCGTGATCCCCACCCGCGGCGGGCAGGGCATGGTGTGGGGTGAACGCCGGCACTTCGTCGTGGACGCCGTCCGCTCCCTGGTCGAGCACGGCGGCCATGACGCGCTCGAGATCATCGTCGTCTACGACCTCGACACCCCGTCCGAGGTCCTCGAGCAGCTGACCGCGCTGGGGATCCGCGAGCTGCGGCTGGTCCCGTTCGACAAGCCCTTCAACTTCAGCGAGAAGTGCAACGTGGGGGTCACCGCCTCCTTCGGCGACGTCGTCGTGCTCCTGAACGACGACGTCGAGATCACCTCGCCGGGGTTCCTCGTCCAGCTGGCGGCACCGTTGTACGAGGACGGCGTCGGGATGACCGGTGCCCGCCTGCTCTTCGCCAACACCTCGATCCAGCACGCAGGTCTGGCGTTGGACCGCTACTCGCTGATCCACATGTTCGCGGGCCGCCCGAGCGACGCCCCCGGTCCGTTCAGCGCGCTCGAGATCAACCGGGAGGTGTCGGGGCTCACCGGAGCCTGCGTCGCCCTCCGTCGCCGGGTCTTCGACCAGATCGGCGGGCTGTGCGAACAGCTCCCGGCCAACTTCAACGACGTCGACCTGTCCTGCAAGATCACCCACGCCGGGCTGCGGATGGTCTGGATCGCCAACGCGACCGCGTTCCACTTCGAGTCCCAGACCCGCGAGCCAGTGGTGGAGCAGTGGGAGTCGGACGTGATCTCGACGCGGTGGGACCTGCCGGAGCACGACCGCTACATGCCCGAGGCCTCCAGGACGTCCAAGGTGCAGAGGCGCGCCCGCCAGCAGGCCACCCGGGTGCGCTGGCACTGACGCCGGCAGGGACCAGGCCTGCGGGTCAGGCGTTCCGCTCGAAGACCAGCTGCAGTCCACGCAGGGTGAGCCAGGGCGCCGCGTCGGTGAAGCAGCGGCACTCGTCGGCCACCAGCGCCGCCAGGTAGCCGGTCGCGATCACCCGCACGCCCGCCGGGTCCGCACCCAGCTCGTCGATCATCCGCGCCACGATGCCCTCCACCTGGCTGGCGACGCCGAAGACCAGCCCGGACTGGAGCGCCTCGACGGTGTTCTTCGCGATCACGGTCCGGGGCCGCACCAGCTCGACCTCGCGCAGCTGCGCGCCCCGGCGGCCGAGGGCGGCGAGGGAGAGCTCGATCCCCGGGCTGATCGCGCCGCCGACGTACTGCCCCTGGGCGCTCACCACGTCGAACGTGGTCGCGGTCCCGCCGAAGTCGACGACGATCGCCGGTCCCCCGAAGTCGGTGGCCGCGGCCAGCGCGTTGAGGATCCGGTCCGAGCCGACCTCACGCGGGTTGTCCGTCAGGACCGGGATGCCGGTCCGCACGCCCGGCTCGACCACCACCGCCCTGACCTCGCCGAAGTGCCGCGCGAGCATCTCGCGCCACTCGTGGAGCACGGAGGGGACGGTGGCGCACACCGCGATCCCGTCGACGTCCGCGAGATCCTCGCCGACCAGGCCGCGGATCATCACCGCCCACTCGTCGGAGGTACGCCGCTCGTCGGTGGCCACCCGCCACTCCGCCGCCACGTCCGCGTCCTCGAGGAGACCGAGGACGGTGTGGCTGTTGCCGATGTCGGCACAAAGGAGCGTCATCGCGTCACTCGTCGAGGTCGAGGCCGAGGTCGAACACGTCGACCGAGTGCGTCAGCGCGCCCACGGAGATGAAGTCCACCCCGGTCTGGGCGACCTCGCGGGCCCGGTCGAGGGTGAGGCCCCCCGACGCCTCGAGGGTCGCCCGTCCCGCGGTGACGGCCACGGCCTCGGCCATGGTCGGGGAGTCCATGTTGTCCAGGAGGATCTCGGTGCAGCCGGCCTCGAGGAGCTCCCGCAGCTGGTCGAGGTCGGTCACCTCGACCTCGACCCGGAGGCCGGGGTTGGCGGCGACGACGGCTCGGTAGGCCGGCACGACGCCACCGGCCGCGACGACGTGGTTGTCCTTGACCATGGCCCGGTCGGCGAGGCTGAACCGGTGGTTGACGCCGCCGCCGCAGCGGACGGCGTACTTCTGCAGCGCCCTCCAGCCGGGGAGCGTCTTGCGGGTGTCCAGGACCTGGGCCCGGGTGCCCTCGAGAGCGGAGACCCAGCGGGACGTGGCGGTGGCGATCCCCGACAGGTGGCAGGCGAAGTTGAGCGCGGTGCGCTCGGCGGTGAGCAGCCCCGCCAAGGGTGCCTCGACGCGCAGCACCGTGTCCCCGGGTCGGACCGCGGTGCCGTCCGCGGCCCGCCCGGTCACCTCGACGTCGTCGCCCAGCGCGTAGACGAACGCCAGCTCGGCGACCACGAGCCCGGCCAGCACCCCGGGCTCGCGCGCCACGAACCCGCCGGCTCCGTGGCCCTGGCTGGGGACGGCGGCGCTCGTGACGTCGTCGGCACCGCCCGGCAGGTCCTCCTCGAAGGCGTCCGCGACCATCGCGTGGATCCGCTCCGGGTCGAGACCCGCGGCCGCCAGCTCGGCGGTCAGGGTCACCGGCAGGTCGTCGTACGGCGTCCGCGCGATCGTCATGGCGCGGCGAGCAGGTCGGTCGCGGGCGCCGGCACGAAGGCGCACGTCGTGGTCCCGTCGTTCACGGTGACGTCGAAGTGCCCCGACCAGCGGGTGTCGTCGCGGTCGGGGAAGTCCTCGCGCCAGTGCGATCCCCGGGTCTCCTCGCGTAGCAGGGCGGCGTCGGCCAGCGCCCCGGAGACCGTGAGGAGGTTGGTCGTCTCCCAGGAGTCCAGGTCGACCGCCTCGGCGGGCACGCCGGCGAGCTTGTCCAGGAGGGCGCCGGCCTCCTCGAGCCCGGCCGCGGTGCGGAGGACCCCCGCGCGGGAGGTCATCACCTCCTGCAGCTCGCGGCGGGTGTGTCCGGCCACCAGGCCGGCGGTCCGGGTGTCCTCGGCCGGGTCGGCCCAGGGCCGCAGCTCGGCCGGCAGCACGGTGGCGATCCGCCGGGAGAAGACCAGGCCCTCGAGCAGGGAGTTGGAGGCGAGCCGGTTGGCGCCGTGCACGCCGGAGCAGGCGGCCTCGCCGGTGGCGTAGAGCCCCGGGACGTCGCTGCGTCCCCACAGGTCGGTGCGGATCCCCCCGCTGGCGTAGTGGCAGGCGGGGGCGACGGGGATCAGCTCGGTCACCGGGTCGACGCCGTGCGAGCGGGTGGTGGCCAGGATGGTGGGGAACCGCTTCTCCCAGAACTCGCTCCCCAGGTGGCGGGCGTCGAGCCACATGTGCGGACGCCCGGTCTCGAGCATCCGGCGCATGATCGCCTTCGCGACCACGTCCCGTGGGGCCAGGTCGGCGAGCTCGTGCTGGCCCTGCATGAACCTGTCACCGGCGTCGTCCACCAGGAACGCACCCTCGCCCCGCACCGCCTCCGAGATCAGCGGCTGCTGCCCTGTCGAGTCCGGGCCGAGGTACATCACCGTGGGGTGGAACTGCACGAACTCGAGGTCACGCAGGGTCGCTCCCGCCCGCACCGCCAGCGCCAGGCCGTCACCGGTCGAGACCGCCGGGTTGGTGGTCTGCGAGAACACCTGGCCCAGGCCGCCGCTGGCGACCACCACCGCGCGGCAGTGCACGGCGCCGACGCCGTCGCGCTCGCCCTCGCCGATGACGTGCAGGGTCACTCCCGCCACCCCGCCGTCGTCCGCGAGCAGCAGGTCGACCGCGAGCGCGTGCTGCACGACCTCGATCTCCGGCGCCCGCTCGACGGCCGCGATCAGCGCTCGCTGGATCTCCGCGCCCGTCGCGTCGCCGCCCGCGTGCGCGATCCGGTCGCGGTGGTGGCCGCCCTCCCGGGTGAGCGAGAGGACGCCCTCGGAGCTGTGGTCGAAGCGGGTGCCGAGTGCGATCAGCTCGTACACGGCCTCGGGTCCCTCGCGGACCAGGGCCCGGACGGCGTCCAGGTCGCAGGCTCCGGCCCCGGCGACGAGGGTGTCGTGCTCGTGCTGCTCGGGGGTGTCCCCGGGGCCGAGCGCGGCGGCGATCCCGCCCTGGGCCCACTGGGTCGACCCGGCCGCGAGGACGTCCTTGGTGACGACCAGGACCTTGTCGACGTGGCCGACCAGGCGCAGCGCGGCGGTCAGGCCGGCGATTCCCGAACCGATCACGACGACGTCGGCTTCGGTCGTCCACCCGGGCGCGGGTGCCGTGAGGCGGCCCGGCACGCGACGTGACGTCGTCGTTGACATCCCCGAAGGCTAGCGAGCGGTCACGTCGCCCCGGACGAGCCCGGGGTCGGCGAAGGTCTCGGCCGGGTCGAAGCCCGTGGCCAGGATCTTGTTGTCGGCGTCCACGAAGACCACGTGCGGCTTGAGCTCGTTGGCCTCGGCGGTGTCCATCTGGCCGTAGCCGATCAGGATGACGATGTCGCCGGGGTGGACCAGCCGGGCCGCGGCGCCGTTGATGCCGAGCACCCCGCTGCCGCGCTCGCCGGCGATCGTGTAGGTCTCCAGCCGCGCGCCGTTGGTGACGTCGACGATGTGCACGAGCTCGCCGGGCAGCAGGTCGGCGGCGTCGAGGAGGTCCTCGTCGACGGTCACCGAGCCCACGTAGTGGAGATCCGCCTGGGTGACGGTCGCGCGGTGGATCTTGCTCTTCATCATGGTCCGCAGCATCAGGACTGCCCTCCGAGGGTGAGTGGTCGCCCCAGCGTCAGGGCACAGTTGTCGATCAGGCGGGTCGCACCCAGGCGGGCGGCGACGAGCATCCGCGCCTCGGTGCCGGGCTCCAGCTCGGCCGGCAGGCCGCCCAGGTCGGGGGCAGTCACCACCAGGTAGTCGAGCTCGACGGAGGGCGCGGCACCGAGCTCGGCACGGGCCGCGTCGAGCGCCGCCTCGGCGCCGTACGACGCCGCCTCCTGCGCCCGGAGCAGCGCCCGGTGCAGCACGGTGGCCTCGGCGCGCTGGTCGACGTCCAGGTAGCGGTTGCGGCTCGACAGGGCAAGACCGTCGGGCTCGCGCAGCGTCTCCGCGCCGACGATCTCGACCGGGAGACAGAGGTCGGCGACCAGCTGGCGGATCAGCACGAGCTGTTGGTAGTCCTTCTGGCCGAAGACCGCGACGTCGGGGCGGACGAGCCCGAACAGCTTGGCGACCACGGTCAGCACGCCGCGGAAGTGGCCCGGGCGCACCTTGCCCTCGAGGACGGTGCCCAGCGGGCCCGGCTCGACGGTGACCGAGGGCTGGGCCGGCCAGCTCGGGTAGACCTCCTCCACCGAGGGGGCGAAGACGATGTCGACGCCCTCCTGCTCGCACACCTTCAGGTCCAGGTCGAGGGTGCGCGGGTAGCGGTCGAGGTCCTCGCCGGCGCCGAACTGCAGCGGGTTGACGAACACGGAGGCGACCACGATCCCCGCTCGCTCGCGAGCGACCCGCATCAGGCTGGCGTGCCCCTCGTGGAGCGCGCCCATCGTGGGCACGAAGCCCACCCGGTCGCCGTGGGCGCTGACCATGGCGAGCGTCGTCTGCAGCTCATCGCGGGTGCTGACGAGCACGGGAGAGCCGTTCACAGGGCCTCGCGAACCGGCTTCCCGGCCCGGGCGGCGTTGAGCAGGTCGAGGATCTTCAACGCCCGGATGGGCAGCACCCGGCCGTCGGTGACGGCCCGGTCCAGCGTGTCGGTCGCGAGGGCGACGTAGGAGGCGACCGACTGCGGCGCGTTGGCCTGCAGGTCCGCGAGGTGGGCGGCGACGGTGCCCGCGTCACCGCGGACGATCGGGCCGGTCAGCGCGGCGTCGCCCTGCCCGAGCGCGTTGTCGAGGGCGGCGGTGAGCAAGGGGCGCAGGGTGCCGGCCGGGTCGGTGACGCCGGAGGCGGAGAGGATCTCCATCGCCTCGGTCACCAGGGTGACCAGGTGGTTGGCGCCGTGCGCCAGACCCGCGTGGTAGAGCGTGCGCATCTCCTCGGGCACCCAGGTGGGCCGGCCCCCGAGATCGGCGACCAGGGACTCGGCGAGCTCCCGCTCGCCGGGGCCGGCCGTGAGGCCGAACACGGTGCCGGTCAGGCGGTCGAGGTCGACCGCGGTGCCGGTGAACGTCATCGCGGGGTGGATCGCGAGGACCCGGGCGCCCACCTCGCGAGCCGGCTCGAGGACGGCCAGGCCGTGCCGGCCGGAGGTGTGGGCGACGTACTGGCCCTCACGGATCGCGCCGCTGGCGGCCAGCATCGTGACGACGTTGTCGAGCATGTCGTCGGGGACGGTGAGCAGCAGCAGGTCGCTGGCCCGCGCGACATCGGTCGGCTTGAGGACGGGGACGCCGGGCAGCAGCGCCGCGATCCGGGACCGGGAGGCGTCGGACTCACCGGCGGCGGCCACGACCTCGTGGCCCGCGCGACGGAGCGAGGCGGCCAGGACGGAACCGACGCGTCCAGCGCCGATGACGCCCACCCTGAGGTGAGTCATGTCGGACCCTTTCGTTCCCGTCCCTCCGACCACCCCTCCCGCGTCCGCGGTCGGGGCCGGTGTGGGTACCGGACTACTGAGTGACTTCTTGGTGACTTCAACGTCAACGGTACGCAGATGTTCCGGTCGTGTAACCCCACCCCGGGGTGACGTACCCGACACCGCCGACCCGGAGCTGCCGAGTCGGCGCTACTGCGCGTCAGTAACGACGACTCGCGCACCGCGAGACCGGCGAGTCGGCGCTACTGAACGTCAGTACCGCCACCGCCGACTCGGCGTGGGTGGGATCAGTCGAGGCCGACCTGGAGGGGGCGCGGGGCGTGCGGCAGCCACTCGTGGGTCACGTGGTCGACGATGTGGACCCCCTCAGGTGCCTCGATCTCGTGCACACCTGGCAGCACCTCGCCCCGCTGGAGTGCGTTGTAGACCGTCCACTCCCGGCGCTTGCGCTTGTTGCGGTACGACGTGGCGAACGACTCCGGGTCGGTCCAGTG